>NZ_JAWLIR010000002.1:0-356712 GCF_033485195.1 Sporosarcina beigongshangi | reverse complement strand
TAATTGCGTCCGAATTTTGAATTGAGCTTGCTCGATTGACTCTTTACAAAATCTGTGACATCCGCCGAAGGCTTTATTTTCGTTTCGGCAAATGTATTTGTACTGAAAGCGAAGCGTCAGCTACAGGAGTTTGTACATCCGCTAAACTGGGAAACAAAATCGCATTCAACTGGCTAGTTAAAAAGGTGGAAGAGTATTGCTGAATGAAAATAAAAACTAATAGAAAAATAAAATTAATTAACCAATTCAGTATTAAGTAAGGTAGAATGAATAGTGTAAATATTTATGAAAGGGTGAGATGGATGGTAATGAAAACTTTGCCAGTCGTTCAAGGCGATTATCAACTGAGAGATTATGATCGTAAAATTGCAGAATTCAGTTGGACAGATGTGGAGAAAGAATTTAGTTGGTTCGAGAGTGGCAAGATCAATATTGCCCACGAAGCAGTAGATCGCCACGCAGAATCCTATCGTAGAAATAAGGTTGCACTCTATTATAAAGATGCAGATCGAAAAGAATCATACACGTATAGAGATATGAAGAAAATGTCAAATAAGGCTGCAAACGTTTTGCGTAATCAGTCTCCATTGGAAAAAGGGGACCGTATTTTCATTTTCATGCCACGCTCTCCAGAATTATATTTTGCGCTATTAGGTGCTTTGAAGTTAGGGGCTATCGTAGGTCCGCTTTTCGAAGCGTTTATGGAGGGGGCAGTTTACGACCGGTTATCAGATAGTGAAGCGACTGCAATTATTACAACACCAGCGCTTGTGGACCGGATTCCCGTAGACAAATTGCCGCATTTAAAAACCGTTTTCCTCGTTGGGGAAGATATTAAAGAAGAAGGCGTTTTTGTAGATTACAACAAATATATGAAGACTGCTTCGTCAAACTTCCAGGTAGAATGGATGGAGCGAGAAGATCCTACATTGCTTCATTACACGTCAGGCTCGACAGGCAAACCAAAAGGAGTTCTACACGTTCAGGAAGCTATGGTGCAGCAGCTTCAAACGACTCGCTGGGTACTTGATCTGAAAGATGCAGATACATTTTGGTGTACGGCAGACCCAGGTTGGGTAACGGGTACGGCTTACGGTATTTTCGGTCCTATGCTTGCTGGGGCAACTATTCTTGTTGTCGGTGGTCGTTTCTCTTCAGACGCATGGTATGAGGCAATAGAGGAGTATGGTGTGACGGTATGGTACAGTGCTCCGACAGCTTTCCGAATGCTGATGGGGGTAGGGGAAGGTCCATTAAGCAAATACAATCTTTCTTCGTTACGCCATATTCTTTCTGTTGGGGAACCATTGAATCCGGAGGTTATTCGTTGGGGATTAGAAGCATTTAAACTGCGTATCCATGATACATGGTGGATGACCGAAACCGGTGCACAAACGATTTGCAACTTTGGCTGTCTTCCGATTAAACCAGGCTCCATGGGGAAACCGGTTCCGGGAGTTGAAGCGGCTATTGTCGATAACCAAGGGAATATTCTACCGCCGAACCATATGGGGAACTTAGCTATTAAAAAAGGTTGGCCAGCTATGATGCGTCAAATTTGGAATAATCCAGAGAAGTACGATTCTTATTTCTTGAATGATGAATGGTATGTATCAGGTGATTCTGCTTATGTTGATGAAGACGGTTATTTCTTCTTCCAAGGCCGTGTAGATGACGTCATCATGACGAGCGGAGAGCGTGTAGGTCCATTTGAAGTAGAAAGCAAGCTTCTTGAACATCCTGCAATCGTGGAAGCGGGGGTTATCGGGAAACCGGACCCAGTACGCGGGGAGGTTATTAAAGCATTTGTCGCGCTTCATGACGGCTATGAGCCAACAGATGAGTTGAAGGAGGATATCCGTCAGTTCGTTAAAAAAGGACTTGCAGCACATGCAGCACCGCGGGAAATTGAATTTAAAGATAAATTACCGAAAACGCGAAGTGGAAAAATTATGCGTCGCGTACTAAAAGCTTGGGAATTAAATTTACCAACTGGTGATTTGTCAACAATGGAGGACTAAAATCAAAAAAGGCATGTCTATTTTTCAATAGGCATGCCTTTTTTCGTTATTCTTGTTCAGTATCATCCGTACCGTTCTCATCGGGTGGAGGCGTACTGCCTTCCGAATCACCACCGTTTTCTGGTGGAGGAACGATAGGTGGCGTTATATTAGGAATTTCATCATCAGGTATTGTCACTTCAATCTTCACGACATTTGATATCTCTGAAAGCTTCCCAGTAATATCAACCGCCCTGACAGTATATGAACCACTGCCGATGACGAAGGACTTAGGTGAACCATCTGCTATAATACTAACTTTCACACCGTCTTCATAGACGTAGTAGCCAATCACATCGGCTGAAGCCGAATCATTCCATGTCATCGTATTGCCGTTTAGTGTCAGTTGGACAGGTGCGGGAGCGATATCATCCGCTTCGAATATTGAGTTAGATACAATATTGGTAGCAAACGCGGAATTCGATGGAAATAGTTTAGACGCATCACCTTTCCAAGGTCCAAGCATTCGTTCGATGAAGGACTCACTGACCCCTATGCCACCTGATGAAACAAATTCAATTGGTGTTGTAGGATGTGCAAGATATTTTTCTCCTTTTACTAAAACAAATGAAGAGGAGATGATGCTATCATCCGCAGTTGTTGGCAACATCGCCTTAGCGTTGAATAAGTCGGATTTTACAAGTCCGGCTGTTGAACATTCAGCTGACGGCGCTAGTCCGGATATTCCGCAGAACGCTCTAGAAACAACACCATCAGGCTGTTTGAATCTAGAAGCAGCTCCGACTAACTCGGGCGTTACTTCATTGGCAGCATTCATAATACGTGCGAACAGCGTACTTGTTCGTGTAGAAGGGTGCAAGGTTTGCCGTTCAAGCCCGAAATAAAGGCTGCGTTTTCGTTCTTTATAGCCAAGCCAAACCCCGAGGGAAACATTTGGATTATAGCCGACGAGCCACGCATCACCGTAGCCTTGCGTTGTTCCCGTTTTAGCTGCTAAATCCAAATTAAAATTCAAATGTTTAGGGACTTGAGCACCTGTGCCTCCCGTTTTTAAAACATCTCTTAGCATATCTGTGACAATGTAACTCGTTTCTGGGCTGAATACATCAACAGGCTCAGCGACATGCTCATAAACAATATTGCCATTCATATCTTCAATTTTCTCGATAATGTAAGCGTCGATAAATTGTCCGCCGTTGGCAAAAGTAGCAAAAGCATTTGTGTTTTCCTCCACGCTCATTCCAATATCCATTCCACCATAGGAGGTAGAGTAGTTCACATAATCACCTGGAGATAGTTTTGAGATACCCATCTTTTTCAAAAACTCAGCAGGTCTTTGGTCGATAATATCCCGGTATAGCCTTGCGGTAGCCAAGTTTAAGGACCTTGCAAGGGCCTCTCTTGCAGGGACAATCCCTTTCTCTAGTGATTGTGTATAGTTATTCGGCGCCCAAGTGGAACCATCCGGCTGTTTGACGCTAAATTTCACATCGACAACGGGACTACCCGCTCCGATGACACCATATTCAATGGCCGGTGCAAATACAAGCAGTGGCTTCATGGCAGAACCATTTTGTCTGTAAGCTTGTGTTGCATGATTTGTTGCCTCTTTACTATGATCACGTCCACCGATAAAGGATAGAATTTTACCTGTACTATTCTCAATCATGATGGCACCGACTTGAACTGGGTCTTCCTTCAGTTCGATTTCACCAGAGTGTGGATCTTTCTCTTCACGCGTATAAGTGAATCCGTAATTTTCAAAGGACTGACCGACTTCATTCATCTTGTCATACAAAGGTTTATTGACTGTCGAATAAATTCTATAGCCATCGATTTTCATAGAGCGTGTTGCTAAGATAAAATACTTTTCAGCGATTTTTTTATCATTATCAAGACGTTCAGGATCGATGCCATCTTTTTCAGCGAGGATTTTCGCAAGAATATCAACAGTTCGGTTTTGGATTTCCTGTGTTAAATAAGGATATTTTTCATTGGCGCGTAAAGCAGGTTCACGGAAGTCCTGTGTAATATCATAGGCAATAGCTTCCTCGTATTGCTGTTCAGTAATATATTCCGTTTCTTTCATTCTAAAAAGAACGGTTTTCATCCGGTCAACCCCGGGCTTGAGAAAATTTGCTTCCTTGAGCCCGCCGCCACTTTTAAAAGGTGTATAAGCGAATGGGGCTTGTGGAATTCCTGCGATGAATGCAGATTGAGCAAGTGTTAAGTCTGCCGCTTTTTTGTTGAAAATCCCTTCAGCTGCCGTTTCAATCCCTGCAATATTTTGTCCGTTAGCATTTCGACCGTATGGAATGATATTCAAGTATGCTTCTAGAATTTCGTCTTTTTTCATAAAATGTTCAAGTCTCATAGCAAGTAAAATTTCTTTTGCTTTACGTTCATAGGAAACTTCGTTCGTCAAAATTTGATTTTTGATCAATTGCTGTGTCAAAGTTGACCCACCGGTTTGATTGTCGGAATTGGTCACGTCCTGAAAGAGTCCGCGGAAAATAGCCTTTGGGACGATTCCGTTATGCTCTGCAAAGTATTCATCCTCTGTAGCATAGACCGCGTCAATAACGAATGGTGAAACCTGTTGAAGTTGGGTATCTTTTCGCTCGATATCTGAATTTATTTTACCGATGTAGACATTATTGGCAAGATAGATTTCAGACGTTTCCTCGTAATTGAAAATTGCGTCTCGCATCTCACTTTTCGAACGAAGTGGTTCTTTTGCGACTAAGGATGCAAAATAACCAGCACCCACTGAGGCAGCGAACACGGATAATGTGAGTCCGAAAACGATGAACAATAAAAATAGGTTCCAGACAACACCAGAAGTGATACGCATACTTTTTGCCCATTTGGTTTTATTCAACGCTTCAATTTTATCTTCTATAAGGTCAATTCGGTTTTTTCTATGTTCGCTCAAGTCAATCTCCCCCTAAAATCTTTCCTATTATAGCACATTTTGATTGTAGGTTAACGATTATATTTGACAACCTATGAATATCGGTTAGAATGAGTGATATATATTTTTTACATGTTGAAAAAGTCGAAGTAGTGGCGATAAATTCGTTTAGAGAGACAGCGGGTGGTGAAAGCTGTTCGGTATATCGTGCATGAATTACAACTTTGGAGTGTGACGCGGATGCGGCGTTAATGCATATTGAGCGGAGAATTGTATTCTCAAGCTGGGTGGTACCGCGTTAATAATGTAATTAGCGTCCCTGCATGATTTTTTAATCGTGTAGGGGCTTTTTTAATTGATTCAGCCTGGAGTTGAATCAATTAAGCTGAAGCATAATCGATTTTCAGGAGGAATTCAAATGACAAACGCATTGATGGAAGATTTAAAGTGGAGGGGCTTGCTCTATCAGCAAACGGATGAACAGGGCCTTGAAAAGGTATTGGATGAAGAGAAGATTTCTTTATACTGTGGTGTTGACCCAACGGCAGACAGTATGCATATCGGGCATATTGTCCCTTTGCTGACACTGCGTCGTTTTCAAATGCATGGACATCGTCCGATTTTACTTGTTGGTGGAGCAACGGGCATGATTGGAGATCCGTCGGGCCGTTCTGACGAAAGACAGCTTCAGACGACGGAGCAAATTGCGAAAAACGTTGAAGGCATTAAAGGACAGCTAGAGCGGATTTTTGATTTTAATACTGACAATGGCGCGCAAATGGTGAATAATAATGACTGGATTGGCTCGATGAACATTATTGAGTTTTTACGTGATTACGGAAAATTATTAGGTGTCAATTACATGCTGGCCAAAGATAATGTTGCCTCACGCCTCGAGGGCGGGATTTCCTTTACAGAGTTTTCTTATATGTTAATTCAAGGAATCGACTTTAACCATCTTTACAACAATTACAACTGCCGCGTGCAAATCGGTGGCTCGGACCAGTGGGGGAATATTACAACAGGCCTTGAAGTGATTCGTAAGACGCATGAAGAAGAAGCGAAAGCGTTTGGAATTACGATTCCGCTTGTGACAAAAGCAGATGGTACAAAGTTCGGGAAAAGTGCGGGCGGTGCAGTGTGGCTTGATGCAGCGAAAACGTCTCCTTATGAGTTTTACCAGTTTTGGATTAACACAGCAGATGCTGATGTTATCAAATACATGAAAATCTTCACGTTCATGGAGCGCGAGCAAATTGAAGCGTTAGAAGTTTCAGTGCAAGAAGAGCCGCATTTACGCAAAGCGCAGTTGACGCTAGGGGAAGAAATGACGCGTTTGATTCACGGTCAAGATGCATTGGATCAGGCAATTCGTATTTCCAAAGCATTATTCAGTGGAGATTTGAAAGCGTTGACGGCTAGTGAAATGAAAGATGCTTTCAAAGACGTGCCTTCATTTGAAATGGCGAAAGAAAACAAGAATATTGTTGATTTCATCGTTGAATCGGGTGTGTCGCCATCGAAACGTCAGGCACGTGAGGATGTTACGAATGGTGCGATTTCATTGAATGGTGAGCGTGTGACGGATACGGCTTACGAAGTAGGTGCTACGGATCGTCTAGATGATGCATTTATCATCGTCCGTCGCGGGAAGAAAAATTATAAAATGGTGAAGTTTGTTTGATATATTGAATTAAAGAGTCTTACCAACAACGCTTATCGCTTTGCCGGCCCCAGCTAGGCGTCTTCGCTGGGGAATAGATGGAAATAAAATTTATAATAAAAAGCTATTTTCCTTATAGACATCGGGAAAATAGCTTTTTGCTGTTTAGGCGTTGGTAATCCAGTTGGGTAATTTCAAGTCTGCATATATTTCTGGATGGATCATTTTTCCTAACTTTAAAGCACCTTCAAGTAGGCGTGGGGAAGGGCGGCAATAGAGCTCTTCTTCCATTTTAGCGAGACGTCCCTCTTTGACAGCAGCAAGCTCTTTCCAGCCCGGTCGCTTTAGGACGACTTCTGTTTTTACTTTATCAGAACGTACGCCAACCCATGCGAGCAATATGTAATCAGGGTTTCTCTTCAACACATCATCCCAATCGGTTTGTACACTGGCAAGTTCAACATCACGGAATTCATTGAGTCCACCTGCAATCGAACTAATTTCAGTAAGCCAATTAATTCTCCCAGGCGTAAATACAGGTTTTGGCCACCATTCCCAGTAAAGAGAGGGGGTCGTTTTAACGGTTGTTGCCCGTCTTTTCATGTCGTTAATAAAGGATAGGTATTCGACTTTAGTTCGAAGCGCCTGCTCTTCAATACCGCATGCTTGTCCAACGATTAGCAGATCTCCTGCAATATCATCCAGACTTTGTGGGTCCAATATAATATGAGGGATCTTCCGTTTCTCTAATTCTTCAATATTTTTTTCCATGCCGGGTACACTAAGTGATGCGAGTACAAGATCGGGTTCATACAGTTCGAGCTTATCCATATCAATCGACAAATCGGGTCCAAGGCGAGGGAGAGCTGTAACGCTTGCGGGCCAGTCCGAGAAATCATCCACGGCGATAAGTCGGTCTACCAAACCAAGATAGGCGAGTAATTCTGTGTTGCTTGGACAAATTGAAATTAGTCTCATGAAGACACTCCATTCGTATGTAGTATTTTTATTATACCACGAAAAAAAAGAGCCCTGTGAAGGACTCTTTTCTTAGAAAAATGATTACCTGTTGTAGAATTCAACGATAAGTGCTTCGTTGATTTCAGCCGCAAGCTCGCTGCGCTCAGGCATACGAACGAATTGACCAACTTTAGTGTCTTTGTTGAATGTAACGAATTCAGGAACATAGTTGTTCACTTCAAGTGATTCGTTTACGATATCAAGGTTTTGAGATTTCTCACGAAGAGAAATTTCTTGACCAGGTTTTACACTGTAAGAAGGGATGTCAACGCGTTTACCATCAACCAATAGGTGACCGTGGTTAACAAGTTGGCGAGCTGCACGACGTGTGCGAGCAAGACCTAGACGGTATGCAACGTTGTCAAGGCGAGTTTCAAGAAGAATCATGAAGTTCTCACCGTGTTTACCAGGCATTTTACCTGCTTTGATGAACATCGTTTTGAATTGGCGTTCGTTTACGCCGTACATGAAACGAAGTTTTTGTTTCTCTTGTAATTGCAATCCGTATTCGGAAAGTTTTTTACGTTGGTTAGGACCGTGTTGTCCTGGTGCGTAAGGGCGTTTTTCGATTTCTTTACCTGTTCCTGAAAGTGAAATTCCAAGACGGCGTGATAATTTCCAAGCTGGACCTGTATAACGAGCCATGAATGACTCCTCCTCTGTTTTGGTTTTATTTTGTTGTAAAATAAGAACCAGATGTGTTCAATCCAAATGCCATTCTATTATCTTGCATCTTCGCCTCCGCAGCCAGGAGGTTACGTGATACACCTTTTAAAAGGAATAGACTGGACAATTTGAAACACACAACTGCTGCAACTATTTTACACATTTTTCATCATAACAATTATTAAAGTTCAAGTCAAGTTCCACCTATCGAAAATGAAGTGAGTATAAATGCTTACTAAAAAGAGTGGTATCTGTAGTCCAAATGCATTAAAATGTAGAAAGATACCAATTTTCAATATATATTACTATAGAGGTGAGGGAATGAACGATTATCAACTAATTTTATTTCAAATTAAGAATGAGTTAATAGATTTGATAACCAAGGATTCGAATATTGAATCGTATGGTCAATGGTTTGAAATACTGAGACCGAAATTAGGGTATTATTTTGATATCGAGGAAAGTGATTTCTTCATTAGTAATCATACAAAACTTATGCCAATCGGAAGGCACCGGTCTGCTACTGAAATAAGTAATGCTGTACCTATATATAAAATGGACCGTACGACATCATCCACCAAAACTGCTTATATAAAAGAATTCACAGACAGAGGCTATGAATATGGGGACGATTTTTTACCGTTTCGAGACGAGCAATCGGAAATACTAGGACTATTACTAGTTAAGTCGTCAAAAGAATGGCAAGAGTTTTCAGAATCACCTTATATAGACGAACTCGAACATATTATTAGTCGTCTAATCCTAGCAGTGAAAAGACTTATCATGTTACGAAAAAGAGAAAAGGATGCGAGAAGACTGTACGGTGTAATGGAGCTATTCAATGCAACGATGAACAGTGAAGTTATCCTGGACGGAATTGTAGAGGCGATTTCAGAGTCATTTCCAGATTTTCCTGTTGAACTATTTTTGTCACACGAACAGAAAAAATTTAGACACTCCTATAAACTATTGGACTATATGAATGAAAGAGCACTCACGATGACTGCATTTGTGTCAGGCGAAGTAACGGTAGAGGAGATGAACGAACTTGAAGCACGCTTCATCAACGTGCCTATCGTTGGACGACAAGGTACTTACGGAGTGTTGCGCATGGAAGTTCCAATCGACCTTGTACTTTCAGCATCGGACGATAACTTTATTCGAGTTGTGGCAACGACGGCAGGTAATTCTTTAGAAAATGCTAGTTTGTACGACCAATCACATCGCGTCATTGAAGACTTACAATTAATCAATGAGACGTCGAGAAAGTTAAATAGCAATATGCCTTTCAATGAAATGATTGCATTTTTGAAACAGCAGCTCAAAAAAGCTTTTCGACCGATGGAAACGGCATTCGTTTTTTATGATGAAACAGGTGGCTACAATGTTTCTCCAGTAAGCTCAGATTTTTTCAGAATCGAGACCGGCAGTGAGTATATTGAGCTTGCTTCTGCAAGTTTGAAAAGCGGTAAGGAGGCCTTGTTTGAGGCGAATTATAGTAGCACAGTCAGTGAGCAGGTACTCTATGAATCCATTATTGCAATCCCGATTATGAATCAGGAGAAAGTAGCCGGCTTCGTCATGTTAGTACACAAAGAACCGTACTATTTTTCGTTCGAAAGCTTCAAACTGATGGGCTCGCTTATTGGGCATTCTTCACTCGCGCTGGCGAACTCAATTTTGCAGGGGCAGCTTCAAGAGCTAGTGGATAAGGATAATCTAACAAAATTATATACGCGAACTTATTTGGACAAGATTGTCGAGGAATCAATTGGAAATGATGAAGAGGGCGTGTTTTTATTATTGGATGTCGATAATTTTAAACTTGTCAATGACACATACGGCCATGCAAAGGGTGATGAAGTGCTAAAGCAAATCTCATCTGCGATCCTATCAGAGGTTGGTGATATGGGTACTACAGCGAGGTGGGGGGGAGAAGAAATCGCGGTTTATTTGCCATTAGTCGATTTTACTAAAGGTGTAGAACTTGCGAGCCGATTGGTTGAGCTGATTCCGTCAGTCACAGAGCCACAAGTAACGGTTTCAATGGGGCTAAACAGTCGGACAAAGGAGCAACGGTTGACATTCCAAGAGCTTTTCCATTATACAGATACGGCGTTATATATGGCGAAAAACAATGGGAAAAATCAGTTTGTAATTTATGGAACAGCTATTACTCAACTGTGAAATAGGCTTTATGCCCTTTCAATTGTTGGAATACTGTGTAAAATAAAGTGACAGAACGTTATGAAAATGGAGGGTGGATATTATGAAAAATCAAGGACTACACAAGGATACAATCGTCGTACACGAAGGATATGAAGATAAAAATCATCATGGCAGCCTCACAGTTCCGCTTTATCAAACATCGACATTCTCATTTGAAACTGCTAGTCAAGGAGCTGACAGATTTTCAGGAGCTGAGGCAGGAAATATTTATTCAAGGCTTGGCAACCCAACGGTGCGAGTGTTAGAGGAACGCATGACAGCTCTTGAAAATGGTGAAGGAACACTTGCTTTCGGTTCAGGGATGGCAGCCGTCAATGCGATTTTAGTCCATTTGACAAAATCAGGTGATCATATATTGTGTCCGCGAGGAATTTATGGCTGTACATTTGGGCTATTGGGTATTATGGAGCGCAAGTACAATATTCAGCATGATCTAATCCGAATGGAGACCGAAGAGGAAATCGAGCGGGCGGTTAAACCAGAAACGGTTTGTATTTATATCGAAACACCTATCAATCCAACAATGGAACTTGTAGACCTTCAGGCAGTCGTCAATGTTGCGAAGCGTCATGGCTTACGAGTAGTTGTCGATAATACGTTTTCGTCACCCTATTTGCAAACACCTCTTGATTTTGGTGTCGACTTTGTTCTTCATAGTGCGACAAAGTATATTAATGGTCATGGTGATGTTATTGGTGGGCTATTGACGGGTAACGATAAGGAAGAGATAGAGTTAATTCGTGGGTCCATACAAAAGGATATTGGAGGCATTATGTCGCCATTCGATGCTTGGCTTTTAATCCGTGGGTTGAAAACTTTGCCAGTTCGGATGGAGCGTCATTCGTCGAATGCGGAAAAGCTAATCACTTATTTAAAAGGCCAGCAACAAGTGGAGGAAGTTTTCTATCCGTTTGATCCGGATAATCCGCAATATGCCATTGCTCAACGTCAAATGCGTGCAGGTGGTGGTATTATTTCATTTTCAGTGAAGGGTGGAAAAAAGGAAGCGCAGTTATTTATGGATCGCCTTTCGCTTATTAAGATTGCGGTTAGTTTAGGAGATGCGGAGACACTTATTCAGCACCCAGCAACGATGACCCATTCTGGTATTCCTGAGCAGGAGCGTCTTCGCATGGGGATTACAGATTCCTTGCTACGGCTATCAGTAGGCCTCGAGCATGCTGATGATTTAATTCGAGATATGGATATGGCGTTCTCTACAATGGCATAAATGTGAAATGAAGAAACCACCTTGGTTAAATAAACCAAGGTGGTTTCGATTTAGATATGTTGAATAAGAATTTGAGTAATACGCTCTAGACCAATTCGATCATCTTCAGTAAAACGATTGAATTCAGGACTGTCAATATCGAGTACGCCTAGAAGTTGACCGTCTCTGACTAGCGGTACGACGATTTCGGATTTTGAAGCTGCATCGCAGGCAATATGTCCTGGAAATGCATTGACGTCTTCTACAACAATGGATTGCTGTGTCTTGGCAGCAGTTCCGCAAACGCCTCTTCCGAGAGGAATGCGAATACACGCAGGAAGCCCTTGGAAAGGTCCAAGTACAAGCTCCTCTTCATCTAGCAGATAAAAGCCAACCCAATTGATACGATCGAAAAATTGATTGAGTAACGCCGAAGCGTTGCTTAAATTGGCGTATCTATTTTTTTCACCTGTTAATAAAGCATCTAATTGTCCAGCTAGTTGCTCATATTTTGCATGGCTATCAGTTGCATAATCAATTTCTACGAACAAAGAAAGCACCCCTTTATACAAAATCATTATGAAATAAGTATACATTTTCAGCTGTTCTTAGACAAATATTCTGAATGAAATAAGTGAAAAACAGATTTTTCCCTATAAATCATTCATTTTCGCAACAAAAGTCTTTAAACGTGGTACTATATAGGATAATATCAAAGGTATAGTGACTCGGGATAGGGGGACCACGATGATATACTTCATCATTCCAATTATAGTACTCATCATAGCAATAACAATCATCTTTTTGTTTAGACGCAAACATATTCAGCAAGTCGGTCGACTGGAGCAGCAGAAGTTGCAAATTCAACACAAACCGATTTTAGAAGAGATGACAAAAGTCAAGCAACTGAATATGACGGGTGAAACCGAGGAAAACTTTGAACGCTGGCGCAACGAGTGGACAGAAGTAATGGATATACATATGCCTAAAATTGACTCACTGTTATTTGACGTTGAAGATTTGGTCGATCGTTTTCGTTTTGGGAAAGCAACTGAGGTAGAAAAGGGTATCCAGGAGAAAATTCTTTTTTGTGATAAAAAGATGAATGATATATTACAAGAATTGAATGAACTCGTTGGAAGTGAAGAGAAAAATCGGATTGAAATGGAAAAGTTGAAGGAGCAGCATCGCGCTGCACGCAAAACAATCCTTGCCCATCAGCATTCATTTGGGATGACGGTTGATCCATTAGAGAAAGAACTGGAAGCATTTAATCCGAAATTTGACGAATTTGACGAGTTGACAGATAACGGAAACTATTTATTGGCGAGGGAAATTGTGATTACCTTGTCAGCACAAGGGGACCGTCTGTTTGAAATTATTCACGAAACACCATCTTTGTTGGCGGAGCTCCAAAATAAGATTCCATCAGCCCTTCGTGAACTCCGGAATGGAATGAAGGAGATGGAAGAGCAATCTTATTATTTGCAGCATCTAGAACTGACGGAGCATCTTAATGCCATTGAAAGTGAATTGGAGCAGTTGCTGTCAAAAATGGCTGAATTACAAATTGAATCTGTCCAACAGGAAACTTCAGAAATAAATGATCGGATTGATTCTTATTATGATGCTTTAGAGAATGAAGTAACAGCTAAGCATTATGTCGATGAGAATCATGGGGAAATTGCAGCGAAGCTAGTGGAAATTACTAAGCTAACAAGGGAAACTTCAGATGAAGCGGCATTTGTGCAGCAAAGTTATCGACTAAATGAACAAGAAGCGCAAATACCACAGCAATCACTTAAAAAATTGTCTGCCATTGATAAACGATTTGAAATGCTGACTGCTAGAATTGAGGAGCAAGTATCTGCTAATTCTAGCTTACAAGAAGAATTGCGGCAGATTTCTGAGGAGCTCATGCAAATAGCCGATGAGCAAGACAGCTTCGCCAATCGTATGAAAAATTTGCGAATCGATGAAAATAATGTTCGGACAAAGCTAGAGGAACTGTCTCGGAAATTGCAACAGACAGATCGAATGCTTCAAAAAGGAAATATTCCAGGCATTCCAGATGAAATGGAAGCCCGACTCGAAGAGGCAGACGAACAAATTTATATTGTGACACAAAGCTTGCAGGAAGTACCTCTTAATATGAGCCTTGTGGACACATACTTGGAAAATGCAGAAAAAGCGGTCATTGACGTTACTGGAAAAGTGGAAGAGCTACTTGATAATGTCATGTTAATTGAATGGATTATTCAATATGGTAATCGCTACCGCGCTTCTAATCCCGAAATGCATGAACGGCTGTTGGATGCAGAGGAGTCATTTAGACAATTCCGATATGCTAAAGCATTGGAAGAAGCTGCGACAGCAGTCGAGGATGTTGAACCGGGTGCAATGAAGCGAATTCAGGAACTTGTCAAAGAACATGTGTAAGATGATATAATAAAAGAACTTGTGAAGGTTTGGTAACGAAAAAATAGCCACCGGCATAGTAAGTGCGGGTGGCTTTGTCACGTATTTTTAGGGGAGTTTTTCGAGTGGACTTGAAAAAATCCGGACGCTATTACGCCTTGGCGTAATTGATATTTATGATGACTGAAAGGGTGGAACGAATGATTTATTTTGACAATAGCGCAACCACAGCTCCAGATGATAGTGTACTTACTTCCTTCATTGAAGTAAATAAGCGTTTTTTTGCAAATCCTGCTTCGATACATCTGGCAGGTAAGCAGGCTGAGACATTGCTAGAAAAATCTAGAGCACAAATTTTATCGATTCTTGGTGTGCAAGATGGCCAAGTCATATTTACTTCTGGAGGGACAGAAGCGAATAATTTAGCTGTCATCGGCTTTGCACGAGCCCTGCGTTCTAGAGGAAATCACCTCATTACGACAGAAATTGAGCATCCTTCGGTTCTGAATGCGATGGCATATCTTGAAACACAGGGGTTTGAGGTTGATTACTTAACGGTGGATGAACAAGGAATGATTTCGACCGAAGAATTAAAAAACAAGCTACGCGCAGAGACAGTTGTCGTAAGTATTATGCATGTGAATAATGAGATTGGTACAATCCAACCTTTAGCTGAGTGTGCACGCATTATAAAAAAGCATTCACGAGCATTGTTTCATTCGGATGCGGTACAAAGCTTTGGAAAGTTACCTGTTTCATTGACAGGAGATGGTCCGGATGCAATTACCATCTCAGCCCATAAAATTAATGGATTAAAAGGGTCAGGTTTACTAGCATTTAGAAAAGGTATTCCGCCGCAAGCGCTTAACTTTGGCGGGGGTCAGGAACATGGTTTACGCAGTGGTACGGTAGCGGTAGCAGATGCTGTAGCGATTGCTAAAGCGATGCGAATTAGCTCACTGGATGAAGAGCAACAGGAATTTAGACAATGGAGAAATCGACTAATCCGATTCATTGAGCCTTTTAAGGATGCGGTTGTTCTTGCACTTGATAAGGCGGCGCCGCATATTGTGACGATTGCGTTTTATAAAATAAAAGGTGAAGTAGCTGTTAATTTCTTTCAAGAAAAGGGCATCATCATATCGACTTCCAGTGCTTGTTCATCGAAAAGTAGCGCTGCCGGACATGTAATAGAAGCCATTCGATTGGCTGATAAATATAAAAACGGAGTCATCCGCGTAAGTTTTGGGAAAGATAATCATGAGCAACATGTAGCGGAATTCGAGCAAGTTTTTGCTCAGTTCATGGAGCTACTTGGAAGGGGAAATGACTAATATGGAATGGAACGAATTACTAATTCGATATGGTGAAATATCATTAAAAGGTCGGAATCGCAATGTATTTGTGAAGAAGCTACGCAAAAATATAAAAGAAGCTCTAAGTGATTTGCCAACTGTTGTGCTAAAGCCAGAACGGGATCGCATGTTTTTGTTTGCGAGTGACAAACAGGATATGGAGCAAGCAATTGAGAGGTTACCCTACATTTTTGGTATCCAATCTTTCAGCCCGGTTGCAAAATGTGAAGCAACACTTGAGGCGATTAAAAAAACTGCGCTCGATGTAATTGGTGCAAGTGAAACAGCAGGGAAAACATTTAAAGTAGAAATTAGACGGACAGACAAATCGTTTCCGCTTGTCACAGGTGAGCTGCAGCAAGAAATTGCAGCGCATGTGTTAGAGCGTTTCCCTGGATTGATTGTGCAGATGAGAAAACCAGAAATATTACTGCATGTAGAAATTAGAAGTGAAGGTGCTTTTTTAACGGCTAAAGTACATAAAGGTGCTGGTGGTATGCCGGTGGGATCGAATGGTCACTCGCTTTTAATGTTGTCAGGCGGTATTGATAGTCCGGTTGCAGGTTACTTAATGATGAAACGCGGTGTGTCGATTGATGCGATTCACTTTGCAAGCCCACCGTTTACAAGCGAGTTGGCGAAAAAGAAAGTAATGGATTTAGCAGAGAAATTGAGTTCTTTTGGAGCGACAGTGCGTCTGCATATTATTCCATTTACTGAAATTCAACAAACGATTGTCAATCAGGTGCCGGATAACGTGTCAATGACGACAACACGTAGATTAATGCTACAAATTGCAGATCAAGTACGTACGGAAATTGGTGCATTAGCAATTGTGACGGGAGAAAGCCTAGGGCAAGTGGCAAGTCAGACATTGGAAAGCCTAACGGCAATTAATGCAGTTACATCAACACCGATTTTGAGACCACTCATTGCCTCAGACAAGCTTGATATTATTGAGATTGCCCAAAAAATTGGAACGTATGATATTTCAATTCAACCGTATGAAGATTGCTGCACAATTTTCTCGCCTTCAAACCCAAAAACAAAACCGAGGCTTGAAAAAGTTATGTATTATGAAAGCTTTTCTGATTTTACTCAAATGATCGAAGAAGCAGTGAAGAATCGGGTAACGGTTGACTTACCGCTTCAGCAGCAGGATGAATTCGAAGATTTGTTATAGGTGATACAAAAATTACCACATAAACCTCGCGTATGAATTTCCGCTTACGGTACATTCTACATGCATAAGGAGGTGGTAATCATGGCTAGTAACAACAGTGGTAATTCAAATCAGCTTGTCGTTCCAGGCGCAAGACAAGCACTTGATCAAATGAAAAATGAAATTGCAAACGAATTTGGTGTACAGATGGGCCCAGATGCTACATCGCGTGCCAACGGATCCGTCGGCGGAGAAATTACAAAGCGATTAGTACGTCAGGCACAACAACAAATGGGTGGCACTAACCAACAATAAATATACTTTGAAAAGCTGTTTCGGAATTTTTCCGAGGCAGCTTTTCACTTTTTTATTTTGTAGTTTTGCCAAAGGAAGAGAACTTTAAGCGACAAAAGCCGACTTGGTGGAAGTTACCAATTGGAAGGGTTGTATGAATTTTAATCATTGGAACATTCTATCTGCACAAGGAGGTGACACACAATGCCAAACAGTGGTAATTCAAATCAACTTGTCGTTCCGGGTGCTAGACAGGCGCTTGATCAAATGAAAAATGAAATTGCGAATGAATTTGGTGTACAAATGGGACCAGATACTACAGCGCGTGCTAATGGTTCTGTTGGTGGAGAAATTACAAAGCGATTAGTACGTCAAGCGCAGCAACAAATGAATGGTTATAGCCAAGAATAATGATGATATGACCGGTTGTTTAGAAGTTCTTTTTCTTCAAATCAGTCTTGGCGTAAATGTAGTATTTTAAACTTCTTTAACCAATTTGGTAGAAGTTACCGACTACCGTTTGTGTATGAATCTTCACCACGAGCACATTCTATCTGCACAAGGAGGTGACATACAATGCCAAACAGTGGTAATTCAAATCAACTTGTCGTTCCAGGTGCTAGACAGGCACTGGATCAAATGAAAAATGAAATCGCAAATGAATTTGGAGTACAAATGGGTCCAGACGCTACATCGCGTGCCAACGGTTCCGTCGGCGGAGAAATTACGAAGCGATTAGTACGTCAGGCTCAAGCGCAAATGAACGGATACCAAAAATAATGGAATAGATGACAAGCCGCCTCTAAAGCTAAGAGGCGGCTTGTTCGTTTTAAATTACATTAACCAAAACTTATTATGCTGAAAATGATACGTTAGCGATTGATAGGCCGAAAAGTAAATTATTTTTGAATTGTTGTACAAATGTTTGTATAATTAATGTAGCAAGAAATGAGGAGTGAATTTAATGAATCGGGAGCAGTTAATTGCGCCAGAAAATTATAATCTTGTAAGTGAATTTGAAAAGTATGCGACAGGAAGCGGAAAGAAAGCACTTATTTACATAAATGCACAAGGCGACAAAAAAGAAATTTCATATGATGTATTAGTGACATTAGCGAACAAAGCAGCTAACGTATTCAAGGCGAATGGACTCCAGAAGGGGGATGTCGTTCTTGTTATGGTGCCTCGTTTGATTGAGGCGTATGTAACGTATATTGGAGCACTAAAAGCGGGACTTGTCGTTATTCCTAGTTCTGAAATGCTTAGATCCTCAGATATCGAATACCGACTGGCACATAGTGATGCAAAAGCGATTGTGGCCTACGACGCGTTCACTGATCAATTTAATGAAGTAAGCAATATGAAAAATATTCAACTGTTTGTAGTGGGAAAAGCAGGAGAAGGACAGCTGTCATTAACGGAATTGATGGAGACGGCATCACCAGAATTTAGTGCACCTGACACAAAAAGTTCAGATATGGCATTTCTTTCGTATACATCTGGAACGACTGGCAAACCAAAGGGTGTCGTTCATTCCCATGGGTGGGGTTATGCCCATTTACGAACAACTGGTGCAAGCTGGCTTGGTATTGAAGAAGGAGACGTCGTTTGGGCAACTGCTGCCCCTGGTTGGCAAAAATGGATTTGGACACCTTTTCTTTCCGTTTTGGGAAGTGGTGCAACGGGGTTAGTCTATGATGGAAAATTCGATGTTAAAACGTATTTGGAGCTTATTGCTAACTATCGTGTGAATGTACTTTGCTGTACACCGACAGAATACCGATTTATAGCAAAAGCGGACAACCTAAAGGATTACGATGTTTCTTCGATTCGAAGTGCTGTATCGGCAGGAGAGCCTCTGAATCGTGAAGTGATTGACATATTCGATAAAACATTCTCACTTCAGGTGAGAGATGGCTATGGGCAGACTGAAAATACATTACTTGTCGGAACGATGCTTGGTATGGAAGCAAGACCTGGTTCAATGGGTAAACCAACGCCAGGGAACAAAGTCGATATTATAGATGACGAAGGATATCCTATTAGGACAGGGGAAGTTGGGGACATCGCAGTCCATGTGTCAACACCCGCATTATTTAAGGAATATTTAAAAGATCCAGAACGGACGCAGATGCAGTTCCGCGGAGAGTATTATATAACTGGTGATCGTGCAAAAATGGATGAGGATGGCTACTTCTGGTTTGAAGGTCGTGGAGATGATATTATTATCAGTTCTGGTTACACAATTGGACCTTTCGAAGTGGAGGATGCCTTAACGAAACATTCAGCAGTTCGTGAATGTGCAGTCGTCGGAAGTCCAGACGAAGTGCGAGGTAATATTGTTAAAGCATTTGTTGTGTTACGTGATCCTAAACGAAAAAGTGAGATCGGCCTCGTTGCAGAATTGCAAGAGCATGTGAAGAAATTGACAGCGCCATATAAATATCCACGTGAAATTGAGTTTTTGAATGAATTGCCGAAGACAGCGTCAGGAAAAATTATGCGCGTTGTACTAAGAAAACAGGAACAACAGTAAGCGATAGGTTAAGCCGCATTTGGAAGACGGAGTATCCGTTTTGACAAATGCGGTTCTTATATGTAATGAAAAAATTAAAAGTAAATTTCACCTTTACCTATTATTAGAATGGGTCTATAGTTAGTTTATTATTTCGAGAATCAAAATAAAAGGGGATGTCGTTGTGCAGACAGAGAAAAATGGTGTCCTCTGGGCGGTAGGCTCGTATTTAATTTGGGGATTTATGCCGATTTATTGGAAGAGTTTGGAGCATGTGAGTAGTACTGAAATTATTATAAGCCGCATCTTCTGGGCATTTGTTATGACGCTATTATTAGTGCTTTTGTTGAAAGGTGGATCCCATTTAAAAGAGGACATACAAAGTCTTTGGAAATCGCAGCGAGATTTTTGGGCATTATTTTTTGCGTCCATCCTCGTTTCCGGTAACTGGTTCATCTATATTTGGGCTGTGAATCATGATTATATTGTCCAAGCAAGCCTCGGCTACTATATGAATCCACTCATTTCAGTGCTGCTCGGGATCTTTTTTCTAAAGGAAAAGCTTAGCCGGGCACAGCAAGTGGCATTTCTACTTGCGACAATAGGTGTGGCAATTTTAACAATTTCATATGGCCAGTTTCCATGGTTAGCATTTTCGTTGGCCGCTACTTTTGCAGTGTATGGGCTCATTAAGAAAAGAATTCAGCTAGATGCCTTGCGTGGATTGACAATCGAAACATTTTTTATTATGCCATTTGCGGTCATCTATTATATTTGGTTATTCATGGATGATCGTGCAGTATTTTTACATATGGATATAAAGACAGATGTTTTACTGATTTTAACAGGTATTGCAACTGCCTTACCGCTCGTTATGTATGCTAAAGGGGTCCAAAAGATTCCGCTCTACATGGCTGGCTTTTTGCAGTATATTGCACCGACGATGATGCTGTTTATCGGAGTTGTCGTTTATAAAGAGTCTTTTGAGAAAATCGATTTATTATCGTTTGCATTTATCTGGATCGCACTTATTTTATTTACAGTGTCAAAAGTACTGGAAGTAGTAAAGATAAAGAAGAGCCACCAATAATTGGGCGGCTCTTCTTTATTATAAATAAATGCGCTGTACTTTTTCCCAAAATGAATTATCTTTTAGTTTTACAGTTTTAATTGTTTTGTCGCTTAACCGAATTTCTACATGTTCGACTTGGCGAATACCGAGTGCTTCATTATCAGCAGCCATCGAAGGAAAATCGTTGCCGTCTTGGTGGACTTTAAGCTGTAACTTTCTGCTGCCACTCATAATAAATGAAGAGCCGAGTGTGCGGTATTTATTGTTATTGACAGACGCTAGTTCACTTACTTGGAAACAAGGTAGTAATGGGTCAACAACTGCACCTTTTACAGATTTATTATAAGCTGTGCTACCTGTTGGCGTTGAAATGATTAGACCATCGCCAAGGAATGCTTCGAATAATTTGTCGTCAATAATAACGTCAAGTGCGAACGTTCGAATGATATTTGAACGAATACTAAATTCATTCAAGCAATAGAATGGTTGGTGATTGTCAATCGTCACTTCGATAAGTGGGTATCTTCTTACTTCAAGTTTTTCTTGGTGAATAGCCTGTGTCATTTCGTAAAGATTGTTATAATGAAAATCGCAGTATAGTCCATGCTTGCCAGTTAGTGATAGTCCGGCATATAAGCAGTCCTGTCGAAACCCAGTTTTACGAACAGCCTGCAAAAAAGAACCGTCACTACCGATACTGATGATAATATTGGCCTCTTGGTCATTTTCAGTCATCGTAAAGCCCTCGTGGATGAGCGCGTCTTCCACCTTCGATTTTTTATCGAGTGAGTCTTCGTCATGCTTGCTGTAAATATAAATGTTCATCCGCTCTGTCATAAGTTCTGCTCCTTCCAAATGAGGTATCTTTATCTTAACATGGAAGTGAAACATTTTGGACTTTCAAACGTATAGAGTGGTGTAAGAAAAAAAAGGAGGAATCGTAAATGACAATGAAACGATGGATTGCTATCATCGTCGCGGCAGCACTTATTTTTGTTTCAATTGGTGTTAATTCGCTATCGTACATATTTACAAGAGATTTCAATAGTTTGTTTGATGAGATGATGGCAACATCATCATCAGGTTATACTGAAATCGTTTTAGAGGAAGGTGTATCAAGGGATCGAATTGCAGTCCTGACATTAGATGGAGTTATTCAAGACTTAGGCAGTTCTTCTTCACTGTTCCAGCCGGCTGGTTATAACCATCAGTTTTTCATGAATCAGTTGCATGAAGTTTTGGTGGATCAAAGTGTTAAAGGAGTGGTTCTACGCGTAAACTCACCTGGTGGTGGGGTAGTAGAGTCGGCAGATATTTATGATGCGATTCGTGAAATTCAAACGACAAGGGAAATTCCTTTATACGTATCAATGGGTGGTATGGCTGCATCAGGGGGCTATTATGTGTCAGCGCCTGCCGAAAAAATATTCGTCAATCGTGAAACCATTACAGGTTCAATTGGTGTCATTATGGAAAGCGTCAACTATGCAAAGTTAGCTGGAAAATACGGAATTGATTTTAATACAATTAAAACAGGACCCTATAAAGATATTATGAGTGGATCTCGCGAAATGAAAGAAGAAGAGCGTGCGATGCTACAGGAAATGATTAATGATTCCTATGAACGCTTTGTTGATATTATTGAAGAAGGGCGCGGTATGACAGAGGCGCAGGTCAAGACAGTGGCAGATGGTCGGATTATGAATGGGCGCCAAGCGATTGAAGCTGGACTAGCAGATGGTGTCGGCAAAGTAGAGGATGTCATTGCTGCAATGAGAGAAGACTATGATCTGAACGATGCAACTGTGTTTGAATATGCGGCAGAAGAAAACTGGGCTTCGCTATTGGGTATGAAAGCAGGCAGTCTCGTTGGCAGTAATATTGAATCAGAGCTTATTGGAAAATTATTATCTGATTACAATGCCCCGCGGATGATGTATTTGTATGGTGAAAGATAAGGAGGAGTCGCAAATGTCAGAGTTTATGGATCAAGCGCCACAACTCCCAGAACAGTCAGTCGTAGTGAAGCCAGCTATGGAATATGAAACGGTTCAAATAGAGCATTTTCGGCCGAAATATGCCGGTTTTTGGACACGGTTTTGGGCATATACAATCGACCTTCTTGTCCTCTATGCAATTAGTGGAATAATGATTAAACCTATCTTTAGAGTGGTCGATATTGACATTAGTAATCCAGCTTTTTTGTTCTTTAGTCCCTATAAAATAACTGCTTTGTTGTTGTTATTCCTTTATTTCACACTTATGACGAAGTATATGGGACAGACGGTCGGGAAAATGATTATGGGAATAAAGGTAGTGGCGAAAAATGGAGAACAGCTAACCTGGAGTGCTGTTGTATTTCGAGAGGTGTTTGGACGGTTTATATCAAAGATGCTAATGCTACCTTATCTGCTCGTATTATTCATGCCTAAAAAAGAGGCTCTACATGATGTGTTTGCGGACACAGTCGTTGAATATGAGGCTGTCTATGAAAAGGAGCTGCGCATTAGTCAACGCCAACAGCTTGAGGGACAACAGTTGCAAGAATAGATCGGCTTTTAGTATGATAGAGAAAGAAAAAGGAGGCGTCTTCATGGCTAACGTTACATTTAAGCATAATCCTGTTACATTACTCGGTAAAGAAGTTTCAGTAGGCGATACTGCACCTGATTTTACAGTGCTTGCAAATGATTTAAGCCCGGTTTCATTGGCAGATTCAAAAGGTAAAATTCGTCTTATTAGTGTTGTACCTTCAATCGATACAGGTGTTTGTTCCACGCAGACACGTAAATTCAATGAAGAGGCTGCATCACTTGGTGATGATGTCCAAATTTTGACGATTTCAGTAGATTTACCATTTGCGCAAGCAAGATGGTGTGCTGCAGAAGGTATTGCAAATGTTCAAACATTATCTGATCACCGTGATTTGTCATTTGGGGAAGCGTATGGCGCGGTTATTGAAGAACTTCGTCTACTGACACGATCCATTTTTGTTGTCGATCAGAATGATAAAGTAACATATGTCCAATATGTACCTGAAAACACAGATCACCCTGATTATGATAAAGCAATTGAAGCCGTTAAACAGCTTAAAAACTAATTACTGAAACCCACTCGGTGACGGGTGGGTTTTGTCGATTGAGGGATAGGAAATGACAACAGATACAGAAAAAGTATTTTCATTCATTGATACATATGCAGAAACAGCCGATCAGCTTTACTTAGAAGCGATTATTGAAGCGTGCGAGCACTGGCTTTCAAATGAAGGCGGTCCTAGCCTGTCTGAGTCTGTATCAAAAGAGGATATCCGTAGAGGAATTCAGCTTGCTATCCTTAAGGGGATGAAGCAAAATGCTCAACCACATCACCAGATGACTCCCGATTCGATAGGGATGTTAATTGCTCATATTGCTAATCAATTGACAGTAGATAGGCATAATTTGACGGTGCTGGATCCAGCAGCGGGGACGGGTAATTTACTGCACACCGTGATGAATGCGATTGGTAATGGTGTGACTGCGACAGCAGTTGAAATTGATGATATACTTATCCGCTTAGCGGCAGTTGCAGCAGAACTTCTTGAACATCCTGTGTCATTTTATGTTCAGGATGCACTGCGCCCTATGCTTGTCGATCCGGTAGATATTACCGTCTGTGATGTACCTGTTGGGTTTTATCCAGATGATGATAATGCATTGAATTATGCTTTAATGCCGGCTGAAGGTCATGCGTATGCACATCACCTCTTTATCGAACAATCAATGAACCATACAAAATCGGGTGGTTATGGACTATTTATTGTACCGGCGAATTTGTTTGATTCTGAACAGTCGTCTTTACTGCACCCGTTTTTGAAAAAAGAGACCATTATCCGAGCGGTCATTCAGTTGCCGGATTCACTATTTAAAAGTTCTACACATGCAAAAAGTATCGTAGTCCTACAAAAGCCTTCTACAGAAATTATTGCTACGCCAGACGTCATGCTAGCGAAGGTTCCTAACATGACAGATAAGCGAGCTATGGCACTATTTCTTCAAAAGATTGATATGTGGGCTACTGAATCAGAATAAGGAATTATGGTTTCACCAAGTATATAGTTGAAATGAGGCATTAGTGATGCAAAACATTTTAGCGATTAACGCAGGTAGTTCTTCTCTAAAGTTTCAGCTTCTTCAAATGAAGAATGAACATGTAGTTGCAAAAGGACAAATTGAACGGATTGGTCTTTCTGATTCTATTTTTACAATGAAATCAGAACAAGGTAAAATAGAAAAAATTCAGGATATCCATAATCATGCTGATGCAGTGAGTATACTTTTGGCTATGTTATTGGACGAAGGAATTGTTCGATCCTTCGATGAAATTGACGGGATTGGTCACCGTGTTGTACACGGTGGAGAAGTTTTTAGTGACTCGGTATTAATTACTGAAGAAATTCTCATGAAACTCGAGGAGCTTTCTAATCTTGCGCCACTTCATAATCCAGCTAATATTATCGGCATTAAAGAATTTCAAAAGGCTTTGCCGTCTGTACCAGCTGTTGCTGTTTTTGACACTGCTTTTCATCAGACGATGCCGGAAAGCTCGTTTCTCTATCCGTTACCGTACGAGTACTATGAGAAATATGGCATACGGAAATATGGATTTCATGGGACGAGTCATAAGTATGTAACGGAGCGTGCGGCGGTACTATTGAATCGACCACTGGAACGTACACGACTTATTTCTTGTCATTTAGGAAACGGCGCAAGTATTGCAGCTGTTGAGGGCGGCAAGTCACTTGATACGTCGATGGGCTTTACACCGTTAGCCGGTTTAACAATGGGGACACGCTCTGGTAACATAGACCCGGCGCTCATTCCTTATATAATGGAGCAGACGGGAAAATCGGTAGAAGAAGTACTCAATATATTGAATAAAGAGTCGGGTATGCTCGCTGTTTCAGGTTTTTCCAGCGATTTACGTGATATTGAGATTGAAGCGTCAAAAGGCAATAGCCGTGCGCAGCTTGCGCTAGATGTATTTGCAGACAAGATCCATAAATATATCGGGTCCTATGCAGCGCGAATGGGCGGTGTCGACGCAATCATTTTCACAGCAGGAATTGGTGAAAACAGTGATGTTATTCGCCGGAAGGTGCTTGAAGGCCTTGAGTTCATGGGTGTTTACTTCGATCCAGATTTGAATAACATAAGAGGGAAGGAAGTTTACATCAGCTTCCCACACTCCCCTGTGAAGGTACTTGTCATCCCAACGAACGAAGAGATCATGATTGCTCGTGATACCATTCGGGTTGCAGGGTTATAACAATTATAAAAAAGAGTTACCCAATGATAATCGGGTAACTCTTTTTATTATTTTGCTTCTTCAGCTGTACGCACAACAAGCACATCACATTTCGCAGAACGGACAATATTTTCAGAGACACTTCCAATGAGGAAGCGTTCAACTGCGTTCAGTCCTGTTGCGCCACAAATGATAAGGTCTGCTTGTAACTTTTTCGACAAATCGCGTGAAATCATTGTTTTAGGCGAACCGTATTCGACGATGATATTGACATTTTGTACTCCGGCTTTTTCGGCCTCAACTTTATAATCGTTCAACAGCTCTTCCGCAAATTTTTGCGCACGTTCCGCAATTGATCGGTCATAAGCTTCAACAGCCGCGTAAGAACGTGTGTCAATGATATTTATCAGATTCAAAGTCGCATCATTACGATCCGCAATCGCTACAGCTTTTTTAAAAGCCCATTCTGATTCTTTTGATCCGTCCACCGCAACAAGAATTTGTTTGTATACTAATGTCATTTGAACCACTCCATTCTTAATTGTTATAATAACTACTTCGATAATAAAATTAGAAATCCTTTAAATCTATAAAAAAATATTAGGAATCGTATAGTTATTACAAATTTGTGACATACTTTGTCGAAAAATGAAACTTGTTAGGGAAGTTGCACAATTATGTGATTGAGTATTCTGTGAATACCGAAAAATAGAGCGAAATGATTTTCTATCTGATAGAATAAAGTAAACATTGGTTCACATAACAATTTGCCGTGTAACCAACGAAATAATCATTTTTTAGGGGGAAGAGCAATGCGTATCGGGGTTCCGAAAGAAGTTAAGAATAATGAAAATCGAGTCGCAATGACACCGGCGGGAGTTTTTAATCTAAAGTCGGCTGGACATGAAGTCTTCATCGAAACAGGGGCGGGTCTCGGTTCAAGCTTTACAGATGAGCAGTATGCTGCATCAGGTGCGCAAATCGTTGCAACTGCGGAACAAGCATGGGATACCGATATGGTGATGAAGGTTAAAGAGCCGATTGCTTCAGAGTATGGCTTTTTCCGTGAAGGGCTTATCCTATTTACTTACTTGCATCTTGCACCAGAAGTGGAACTGACAAATGCGCTACTTGCTAAAAAGGTTATTGGGATTGCTTATGAAACTGTTCAACTTCCGAACAATACATTACCTCTTCTTGCGCCAATGAGCGAAGTTGCAGGGCGGATGGCTACACAGATTGGTGCGCAATATTTACAACAAACGAATGGTGGAAAAGGGATTTTACTTGGCGGTGTACCAGGTGTTTCTCGTGGACAAGTAACGATAATTGGCGGAGGACAAGCGGGCGCAAATGCGGCGCGAGTTGCAGTAGGTATGGGAGCGAAAGTAACCGTGCTAGACCTGTCGGTAGACCGTCTACGTTATTTAGATGAAATCTTCGGTAATGATATTCAAACACTGGTTTCTAACCCATTCAATATCGCTGAATCCGTGGCGAAGTCAGACCTTGTTATCGGTGCAGTTTTGATTCCAGGGGCAAAAGCACCGAAATTAGTGTCTGAAGATATGGTAAAGTCGATGAAGCAGGGCTCTGTGCTTGTTGATATTGCAATTGACCAAGGTGGAATTTTTGCAACGTCAGATCGTGTCACAACACATGATAACCCGACATACGAGAAACATGGTATTGTTCACTATGCAGTTGCAAATATGCCAGGAGCTGTTCCACAAACCTCGACAATCGCGCTAACAAACGTTACGGTGCCTTATGCACTGCAAATTGCTAACAAAGGCTATAAACAAGCGTGTCTAGACAATTTAGCTCTTCAAAAAGGTATCAATACATTAGACGGCCATGTAACGTATAAAGCTGTAGCAGATGATCAAGGGATTGACTACGTAGCAGCTGAAACAATACTTAGCCGATAACGATAAAAAAAGGCTGTCCACGAACTCATGTGGACAGCCTTTTTCATATCTTTATGGTTGAAGAATTTGTAATTCTTTCGGGAACTTCGTCAATACTTCTACGCCGTTTGCAGTGACGACAACATCGTCTTCGATTCGAACGCCTGTAATATCGGGATGGTAGATGCCTGGTTCAATGGTAAACACCATTCCTTCCTCAAGCTCAAGTTCGTTGTTACCTGTAATCGAAGGGAATTCATGCACTGAAATGCCAAGTCCATGACCGACGCGGTGTGTGAAATAGTCGCCGTAACCAGCCTCGTCAATGACATCCCTTGCAGCTTTATCAATTTCGAGTGCTTTAACGCCAGGTCGTACTTTATCAATGGCTGCTTGTTCTGCATGCTTAACCGTTTCGTAAACCTCGCGCATTTTGTCGGTTGGTTCGCCGAAGGCAACAGTTCGAGTAATGTCGGAGCAATAGCCGTTATAGACAACACCGAGGTCAAATAGGATGAAATCTCCCTTTTGGATTTTGCGGTCCCCTGGCGTGCCGTGTGGTGAGGCAGTCTTTGGACCGGAAAGCACCATCGTATCGAATGACATTTTCTCGGCACCCTTTCTCTTCATCTCAAACTCGATAGCCATGAGTATTTCTAGTTCCGTTTTCCCTTCGGCAATTTCCTTGCAGCCAACTGCAATCGCATAATCGGCTAGCTCAGCAGCTTTGCGTAAGTTCGTTAACTCATCTTCACTCTTGATATTGCGCATACTATTTAGCTGTTCGTCAAGACGGACGAATGTAGTGTCAGTTAATAGTTGTCCCAAACGCTCGTAGCGTTCAACAGTCAAATGGGATTTTTCAATGGCGATAGAAGTCGGAAGATCCCCTCGTTTGCGGACAGTATCCATGACAACGTCCCAAGCATCCTGTGTATCTTCGTGTCCGACCGCTTCGAAGGACCAACCGGCTGCCTTCACATCAGGCACTTCCATCAATGGACAGATGATAAAAGGCTCTGCATCCTTGAATACCATAACGCCCAATAATCGTTCATGTGGATTACTGTGGAATCCTGTAATGTAGAAGACATTATCAGGCGTTGTGATAAAAGCAACGTCTACATTCTCATTGTGCAAATATTGTTGAATTTCTTTCACTTTACTCACTCTTAATGACCTCCTCTTCAGATATTATAATCATAACAAAAAAGAGGGTTTTTGGGTTGAAGAACGAAAATTATAGTTTAGTGGATAAAAAATGAAGGAGGTATTTTTATGCAAATTTCATATCACGGACATTCCGTTGTCAAAATAATAACAGGCAACACTTCAATTTTCATTGATCCGTTCATTACTGGAAATAAACTGACGGACTTAGTTGTTGGTGATGAAAAGCCGGATATTATACTACTCACGCATGGACATAATGATCATGTTGGTGATACGGTGGCGCTTGCCAAAGCAAATGATGCACTTGTCATTGCAACCTTTGAGCTTGCTAACTATCTTGAAGGGCAGGGTGTGAAAACGCACGGTATGGGCATTGGTGGAACGCGTGTCTTTGATTTTGGGACAGTGAAGTTTACGCAAGCATTCCATAGTTCGTCTTATACAACAGAAGATAACGACATCGTTTATACAGGGATGCCAGCAGGTATTTTACTAACGGTGGAGGGAAAAACAATCTATCACGCGGGGGATACGGCACTCTTTGGTGATATGCAAATGATTGGTAAGCGTCATCCGATCGATGTGGCTTTCTTACCAATCGGTGATAATTTCACAATGGGACCTGAAGACGCTGCTTTTGCTGTGGAATTGCTAAATCCGAAAGTAACGATTCCGATTCACTTCGACACATTTCCGCCTATAGAGCAGGATCCAGTAGTTTTTAAAAGACTTGTTACTAATCATGCTGTGAAAATTATGCAGGTCGGCGAGGCTTTCGAATATTGATCCATTATAGGGATCTTTTATTCACTCCCTAGTCTGCAGGCAGCTTGCGCTTTTCTTTTACTTTTGTGGTAGAATGGCTGTAAGGTCATGATAGGAAAAGGTGAAGACATGGCGACGAAGCACGAACTAATATTACAACATATTGAAGGGCTTGCCGTAGGTGAAAAGATATCTGTTCGACAAGTAGCCCGTGCGCTGTCTGTTAGCGAAGGAACGGCATACCGAGCTATAAAAGAGGCGGAAAATCAAAAACTTGTCAATACAATTGAACGTGTTGGGACAATCCGAATCGAAAAGAAAAAGAAGGACAATATTGAACGGCTCACGTTTGCAGAGGTGTTGAATATTGTCGATGGGCTTGTGCTTGGGGGACGTGGGGGCTTACATAAAACGTTGACCAAGTTTGTCATTGGTGCGATGCAGCTGGATGATATGATGCGCTATATCGATGCAGGCAGTCTATTGATTGTAGGAAATCGTTTAAAAGCGCATGAAACGGCTTTATTAGCAGGTGCAGCGGTGCTCGTTACGGGAGGCTTTGATGCATCAGATGATGTGAAAAAATTAGCAGATGAGCTGGAGTTGCCGGTTATTTCAACGAGTTATGACACATTTACCGTAGCAACGATGCTGAATCGAGCGATTTACGATCAGTTAATTGAGAAGGAAATATTGCTTGTGGAAGATATTTTGACACCATTATCGAAAACAATCACATTGTCAACGAAGGATAAGGTTGCTCATTTCAATGAAGTGAATCGTCAGACGTCTCACTCAGGTTATCCTGTTATTGAAAATAACGGCAAACTTATAGGTATTGTTACATCGCGAGATGCTATTGGTAAATCGAATGAAGAATTGATTGAGAAAGTGATGACACGCCATCCGATTACAGTTACAGGAAAGACAAGCGTAGCGTCGGCGGGGCATAGTATGATTTGGGAAGGTATCGACCTCATGCCGGTGGTGACAGATGCGGGAATGCTTGCTGGTATTATTAGCAGGCAGGATGTTTTAAAGGCATTCCAAATGACACACAGGCAACCACAGCAAGGGGAAACCATTGATGATATCGTAAAAAACCAAATGAAAAGCTTGGCGAATCAGCAAATGACTGTGGAATTTACTGTTATTCCACAAATGACTAACCAGTTTGGCTCGCTGTCCTATGGAGCATTGACGACTCTTTTGACGGAAGCGGGTAACAGAGCTATCAAAATGCGCAAGCGTGGAGAAAGTGTTCCGGAAAATATGACATTATACTTTATAAAGCATGTCCAGCTGGGTAGTGTTGTCGTCGTGGAACCACGTATTTTGCATATGAGCAGGCGCTTTGTAAAAGTAGACTTCGATATTTTGTCGGAAGGCGAATTTGTTGCCAAGGCCGTGTTCATGTACCAATTATTTGAACGTTGAATGTCAATGGAATCATAATTAAATATGCTGCCGTACTCACGACTGCCGCTTTGCTTTCGTCTCGGAAAACATTGTGCATTGACTTTGAATTGGGCTTCCCCAATTCATCCCTTTCAAAAGCTGTGGCATCCGCTGGAGGCTTGATTAAAAACAAAAACTGATGCACGTAAAGCGCATCAGTTTTTGTTCAACTCATTTTCTTCATCTACGAAGGTTAGATAATGTTTATAGGCTTTGAAATTGAAAATCGCAACATAAGCGCCTAATCCGATGAATAGCGCTGCAATTAGGTATGTTACAATGCCGTTAAATAGGAACAGTTGATTGATTCCAAAAAACAACAGAAGACTACCTAGAGCTGAGCCAGCCATACTGGCAAACATTTTTTTTCGTATGGGAAAAACAGATTTTGTTCTGAATTGCCGCGTTTTGAAATAAAAATAAAAGACAAAAGAAGCAATAATAAGAAATACTAAAATGAAATTTAACATAAAAGCCCTCCATGAAATACAAACTTCTTATATTGTAGCGGCTTTTAGAACGAAATGCGACTCGAATCAATCGAGACCTGGAGGAATCGGAATTGAAAAGACAAATCATTGACACAATTGAAAAGTACGACAAAATTATTATTCATCGCCATGTAAGACCAGACCCAGATGCGTATGGCTCTCAAATGGGGTTGAAAGCACTAATACAAGCCAATTATCCATCAAAACAGGTATATGCAGCAGGTGAACATGATGAATCTCTTACATACTTAGCCCTTCCTGACCGCGTAGATGAAGCTTTATATGAAGGTGCTCTTGTGATTGTCACAGACACAGGTAATACGGAGCGTATCGACGGGGAATTTTACACAAAAGGCGATTTACTAATGAAAATTGACCATCATCCAGATGCGGATCCTTATGGGGATGTAAAATGGGTGAATACAGCTTCAAGTTCGACCTCAGAAATGATCCATGCACTGTTTGAAGTTGCGCGGGCAGAGTACGGCTGGACTATGACGACGGAAGCGGCTAGATTGTTGTTCGCAGGAATTGTCGGAGATACGGGGCGCTTTATGTTCCCAAGCACATCTGTTCATACGTTTGAAGTTGCAAGTAATCTGATAAAATACGATTTTGATCGAACAGAATTGTTTGCGGGAATGTATGAAGTGAAGCGAGAGTTACTGCATTTAAAAGGCTATATGTATCAAAACTTCAAGATGGATGAAAACGGGGCCGCCTTTGTTAAAATAGACAAAGCGATACTGAATCAGTTTCATGTAACTGCCTCTGATACATCTCAGCTTGTGGGGGCACTTGGAGATGTCAAAGGAATTTGTGCATGGGTTATTTTCATTGAAGAAGAAGACCAAATACGTGTGAGACTACGCTCCAAAGGTCCTGTAATTAACCAATTGGCTGCAGAATTTGGAGGCGGAGGTCATCCGCTCGCTTCTGGAGCATCAGTTCACTCATGGGAAGAAGCAGATGAAGTCATTGTTAAGTTAACACAATTATGTAAGTAAAAAAACGAGCGGAGGGATTGCGTTGACACTTGTCTATCCGCAAGTAGTGACTGGCGCAGATCTTTTGCGCGGGATTATAAAACTCGATCGACTAGCCCCACTTCTGCAGCGAAGAGGGGCTACCTCTGTTGCTATCGTCAATTCGAAATTATATGGCGTTCGTTCATTTCATAAAGTGATGACAAAGTATGGGATTCGCCCCGTTATTGGATTATCCATTTTTGCAGAGGTTAACGAAGCAGAAGCCGTTTTGCTATATATTTATGCGAAAGATGATGAAGGCTACCGCAATTTATTGAAAATGAGCAGCGCTGTAGCTGTCAGAGATTCTGAAACCCTTCCTCTACAATGGTTGAAAGCCTATAGCTCGGGGTGCTTCATCGTCTGTCCACTAACGGACAATTCGTGGGATGGATTACGCACAAAGGATGTATTTCAACAGCTACTAGCGAATTGTGAAAAGTCGCAAATTGTCATTGGGATAAGTCGTGCCGGCGATGTTAAGCATCCTGAAGAAGAGGTAATTGAAACAATCGCACAGGTGGAACAGATTACGATTGTAGCTGTCCATGAAGCTCGCTATCTTATGCAGGAGGATGCTTTTGCCTATGAGGTTGCGGACGCAATTCGAACGGGGTATAAGTTAAACGATTCAGCAAGACCAACCGTCGTGCAACAGGCTGCCTATGTACCAGAAAAAAGTGAGCTTACCGAATGGTTTCAGGACAGACCACAATGGCTTGAAAATATGTCTGAACTGCTCTTGGCGTGTGAAGTCAGTTTGCCGGCAAGTCAGTCGCTTATGCCGGTATTTCCCGTTCCGCCAGGAGAAACAGCCACCTCTTTATTAAATAAAAATAGCTTCGCAGGCTTACAAAGAAGGCTTACAACAGTAACAGAAGCTTATATGGAACGTTTACGTTATGAAATAACGGTTATAAGTAGCATGGGCTTCGCAGATTATTTCCTCATAGTTGAAGATTTCATGCGCTATGCGAAGGATAATCATATCCTAACAGGGCCAGGTCGAGGGTCTTCAGCAGGCTCACTTGTTGCTTTTTCACTTGGAATTACAGATGTTGATCCTCTTAAATATGGTCTACTATTTGAACGATTTTTAAATCCAGATCGTATTACGATGCCTGATATTGATATTGACTTTGCTGATAACCGTCGTGCCGAAGTAATTGACTATGTCGCACAAAAATATGGTAAAACACATGTGGCGCAAATTATTACATTTGGCACTCTATCTGCCAGATCTGTTGCACGCAACGTGGCACGTGTATTTGATTTTTCGAATGAAGAAATGGCTTTTCTATCGAAGGAGATTCCTAATCGTCATGTAGGGACCTTGGAAGAGGCTGTCGCCCAGTCCAAGGCGCTACGTGATTGGATGTCACTCGATCCAGAACGCAGTAAATGGTTGAAGACGGCTTCATTGATTGAAGGGCTACCCCGTAACGCATCGACACATGCGGCGGGTGTTATTTTATCGCCTGTGCCTCTTGTGGAGATTGTACCGTTACAAAATGGGGGAGACGACATTTATCTCACCCAATGGCCGATGGGGGACGTTGAAGCACAAGGGTTATTAAAAATGGATTTTCTTGGCTTGCGCAATTTGACTTTATTAGACAGAATTCGCTCAATGATTTCCTATGATAAGCACATTCGCTTGGATTTTGAGGCCATACCGCTTGATGATGAAAATACTTTTGAACTGTTTCGAATGGGTGACATGACAGGGATTTTTCAATTTGAATCGGAGGGGATGAGGGAAGCATTGCGACTCATTCAGCCGACAACATTTAATGATATTTTTGCTATTAATGCGTTGTATCGTCCGGGTCCGATGGATCATATTCCGCTGTATAGCCGCAGGAAAAATGGTAGCGAGAGCGTCACGTATCTTCATTCGCAGCTGGAAATGGTGTTGAAGGAAACACATGGCGTTATTATTTATCAGGAACAAATTATGCAAATTGCTGTTCGAATCGCGGGATTCACAATGGGAGAAGCAGATTTGCTGAGAAGGGCCATTAGTAAGAAAAACCGCGATATACTTCAAAAAGAACGTGCGCATTTTACGCAAAGTGCAGTAAATAATGGGTTTCCAGAAAGTGTAGCTGTTGCAGTATACGATTTGATTGTTAAATTTGCGGATTATGGATTTCCAAAAAGTCATGCAGTAGCATACTCGCTAATTTCGTATCGGCTTGCTTATTTGAAGGCGAATGAACCAGCTTACTTCTATGCGGCGTTGCTGTCAACGATGACAGGCAACAATCATAAAACGATGGAGCTACTACGCGAATCGGAGGCGCATGGTATCCAAATACTTCCGCCGTCTGTCAAGCGAAGTAGATATATGTACACCGTGGAAAACGGGGCTATTCGAATGGGACTAGGCGCCATTAAAGGTGTCACTCCAGTTTTCTATGAAGCGCTTAAAGAGGCAAGGAAATCTAATGGGGGCTGGAAAACATTATTTGATATGGCGGTTGGACTTGGAGTGGAAGCTTTTACGGAGAAGTCTATTCTACCTCTCATTAAAGCAGGAGCACTCGACGATTTTGGTGAATCGCGCTCCGTATTACTCGCGTCCATCAAAGGGGCAATCAGTCACCAATTATTTGGTGGGGAAGCAAGTCCGAAGTATACGCCTGCTGAAGATCAGGATCGTATGGAAATACTCGAATTGGAAAAGGAAGTACTTGGCTTCTATTTTTCGGATCACCCAGCTACAGAAATGAAAAGAGCAGCGGGCGGGGAATTTAACGCTATTACAGCACTCGCCACTGTGAAGGATCGTGAACATGTGAAAATTGCAGGACTTATTACAGGGATTAAACGCATTCGGACAAAAAAAGGAGAGGCGATGGCATTTGTCACTATCCAAGATGAAACAGCAGATATTTCGTGCACCTTCTTTCCGAGACAATATGCACTTGCGGCAGAACGACTAATTGAAATGACCATTATTCAGTTGAATGGGACTGTGGAGCGCCATAGGGGGAAGCCGCAAATACTTGTGCAGCAGTTATTAGAATAACGAACGGGCTTGTGCAATTTAGACAAGCCTTTTTTGAATGAGGGTTTTCCATCTTTCACTTTACGACGCGCCCTCTTTTCTGTATGCTATAGACATAAGTGGTCTGACCACTTTTAACTCGATACAGAAATTTTTTGTATAGAAGTGAAGTGTCAGATACAGAAGTCTTCCATTTTCATAAATGGTGTGATTGATTTTATTATCCAGAGGGGTCCATGTATGCAAATTCCAAAAACGTCATCGAAAATGTACCTCGATATTGTCGGTGAACTTCGAACGATTATTAAAGAAGAGGGCATTAAAACGGGTGATAAACTACCATCAGAAAGAGAGTTAGCGGAGCGTCTACAGGCCGGAAGATCGACAATCCGTGAAGCGTTGCGGAGTTTGGAGTTGCTCGGTTTGATTGAAACCCGTCGGGGGGAAGGGACGTTTCTTGTAGATTTCAATAAGCATCAGCTCGTTGAAGTGCTAGCCGCATTCATCATGCAGCAACCCGAATCAGTTATTGATGTACAAGAAACAAGACAGATTCATGAAACAGCTGCACTAATGTTGGTGTGTAAGGATAGCTCACTGCGCACATTGCCTGTATGGGAAAGTTTGCTTGTTAAAATCGATATAGATGGGCAAATACTCCGTGAGGATCTCATTCGTGAAATGATTGTTGCGACTGGCAATAGATTGTCGCTTAAAATCTGGTTTTTATTGAAACAATATAGTAAGGCTCCTTATGACGAAATGACGGCAGCCGACGAAAATGAAATTGTAAAAGAACTACTCCGTAGTGTAATCGGTGGTCATGAGTTGAAAGCATTGCAAGCCTATTCGAAATGGATAGAACTAGTTGAAGGTGAAAGAGGGGAAAGAAAGAAATGATTCGCGATATATTCATGAAAAATAAAAAGAGGCATCCGGTAACGATACCTTCTGATGATGCAAAAAATGATGTACCTGAAGGAATTATGACAAAATGTCCGCAATGTAAAAATATTATTTTAACAAAGGATTTAATGAAAACATTAAAGGTTTGCCCGAAATGTGATCATCACTTGAAAATGACCGCAGCGGAGCGTGTAGATTGTTTATTTGACGAAGGTACATTTGAATCGATCGACAATCATCTAAAAACCGAAAATCCGTTACAATTTCCAGCGTATACGGAAAAGATTGAATCGGACGCCAAAAAAACAGGACTAAACGAAGCAGTTTTAACTGGAACTGGGAAAATTGATGGCTATGAAGTAGCCGTTGCGATTATGGACGCTCATTTTAGAATGGGGTCAATGGGTTCTGTCGTCGGTGAGAAAATCACACGTGCGATTGAAAAGGCAACAGCGCTCGGTATCCCAATCATTATTTTTTCGGCGAGTGGTGGTGCACGGATGCAAGAAGGCGTATTATCGCTTATGCAAATGGCAAAAACGAGTGTTGCGTTGAATCGTCATGCTTCAAAAGGCTTATTATTCATATCAGTTATGACTTATCCGACAACAGGTGGTGTATCGGCAAGTTTTGCATCTGTTGGAGACATTAATATCGCTGAGCCGAAAGCACTTATTGGATTTGCTGGCAGACGAGTTATTGAACAAACAGTTAGGGAGAAGCTACCGGAGGACTTCCAGACGGCAGAGTTTTTGCTGGATCATGGACAGTTGGATGCGGTTGTTCATCGTAACGAAATGAAAAATACATTGGTCAAAATTGCACGACTTCATGCGAAGGAGGCGAAGTGAGATGAGTAAAACATTAGCATTCGAAGAGCCAATCGTCAGACTTCGTGAAAAAATTAAAGAACTTGAAGAATTTACAGAGACGAACACAGTAGATTTATCTGAAGAAATAGGTACACTAAAAACACGTTTAGCGAGCCTAGAGGCAGATATTTATGGTAATATGGAACCGTGGGACCGAGTTCAAGTTGCGAGGCACCCAGAACGTCCCACGACATTGGATTATATAAATGAGCTATTTGAAGATTTCATGCAGCTGCATGGGGATCGGACGTTTGGTGATGACGCTGCTATCGTAGGGGGAATTGCCTCATTTGAAAAATCTGCGATTACAATTATTGGTCATCAGCGCGGAAAAGATACGAAAGAAAATGTTAAAAGGAATTTCGGAATGCCCCATCCAGAAGGCTATCGCAAGGCGTTACGTCTAATGAAGCAGGCAGAGAAATTCGGGCGTCCAATTATTTGTTTCATCGACACGAAAGGCGCATATCCTGGTAAGGCAGCTGAAGAACGTGGGCAAAGTGAAGCAATAGCACGTAATTTAGTTGAAATGGCTGGATTGACAGTGCCGGTTATTTCGATTGTTATTGGGGAAGGCGGAAGTGGCGGTGCGCTAGCACTTGGCGTAGCGAATCATATTCATATGCTGGAGCATTCGACGTATTCCGTTATATCTCCTGAGGGTGCGGCTTCAATTCTTTGGAAGGATTCAAGTCTTGCTAAACAAGCTGCTGAAGCAATGAAAATTACGGCACCTCATTTAAAAGAAATGGGCATTATAGATAATATTATTCCGGAAGTACTGGGTGGTGCACATCGTGATTTGCAAACACAGGCTGTCTATATCGGAGATGCCATTCGTGCTTCGTTGGAAAAGTTGGGGGCGCTTGACAGAGATGGACTTATTGAAGATCGTTACAATAAGTTCAGACAAATGGGTGTGTTTTCTGGCTAAGGAATAGATGTGTAAAAAAATCGTATCTATTCGTGTTCAATGGAAAAACCAATTATACATATACGAGGAGCGATTTTAATGAAAAAGATTGCTGTTTTGACAAGTGGTGGAGACGCACCGGGCATGAATGCAGCAGTTCGTGCGGTAGTCCGAAAGGCTATATTCGAAGGGATTGAAGTGGCGGGTATTTACAATGGTTATCAAGGATTGATTGACGGGAAAATTGAACTTTTACAGCTTGGTTCTGTAGGTGATATTATTCAACGGGGTGGAACGATGCTTCGCTCGGCTCGTAGTGTCGATTTCCGGACGCCAGAAGGACGAGACAAGGCTGTCGAGCAATTGAAGGCACATGGTATTGAGGCAATTGTTGTCATTGGTGGAGACGGTTCTTTCCAAGGAGCTTTTGAGTTGACAAAGCTTGGTATTCCTTGTGTAGGTGTTCCGGCGACGATTGACAATGATATTAAAGGGACAGACTTTACTATCGGCTTTGATACTGCATTGAATACTGTCATTGATGCCATCGATAAAATTCGGGATACAGCTTCTTCGCATGAACGTACGTTTATTGTAGAAGTGATGGGGCGTGACGCAGGTGACTTGGCTTTGTGGGCAGGACTTGCGGGTGGTGCGGAAACAATTTTAATCCCTGAAGAGAAATATGATGTTCCAGCAATTATTGAAAGACTGAAAAGTGGCTCAGGTCGTGGCAAGAAGCATAGTATCATCATTGTTGCTGAAGGAGTTATGCCGGCAGTAGAACTAGCTGATTTGTTGAAGCGAGAAGCGGATATTGATACACGTATCTCAGTGCTTGGCCATATTCAAAGAGGTGGATCACCTTCTGCACGCGACCGTGTAATTGCCAGCCAATTTGGTGCAAGAGCAGTGGAGGTCCTAAAAGAGGGCCGCGGTGGTGTCGCTGTAGGGTTGAGAAACAATGGTATAGTGGAGTATGAATTAAAAGATGTTGTAGAAGATAAGAATGAATGGAAATCAGAGATGTACAAGCTTTCAATAGAATTATCTATCTAAATTGAACTAATAATTTCACATCACCACTAGCGATGGCTCCTTACTGGCTTATCGCGGGGGACTTCCCTAGGAGCCGAGCGTTATTTCAATAAAGTTAGTCTGAATGGTTTTATCATTGGAGAAGGGGCGATAATAGATGAGAAAGACAAAAATAGTTTGTACAATTGGTCCAGCAAGTGAGTCACCAGAAATATTGGGGCAACTGATTGACGCGGGGATGAACGTTGCAAGGCTCAATTTTTCACATGGAGATCATGCAGAGCATAAAGCACGTATCGATACTATTCGAAAAGTGGCTCATGAAAAAGGCAAAGTGGTCGGTATTTTATTAGATACAAAAGGACCTGAAATTCGAACGCATTCTATGAAAAATGGCGAAGTTGAACTTGTTACTGGACAACATGTCGCTATATCTATGCAAGAAGTTGAAGGAGATCAAAGCGTATTTTCTGTCAGCTATGAAAAGCTAATTGAGGATGTTGGAATCGGCTCAGTTATTTTACTGGATGATGGACTTATACAACTAGAAGTAACAGGAAAAGACGAAGCGCAAGGTCTTATTCAGACGCTTGTTATCAATTCTGGTACTTTAAAAAATAAAAAAGGTGTCAATGTTCCGGGTGTTTCCGTACAACTTCCTGGAATTACAGACAAGGATGCAGCAGATATTTTGTTTGGAATTCAAGAAGGTGTTGATTTCATTGCGGCATCATTCGTTCGACGTGCCTCCGATGTCATGGAAATTCGTGAAATCTTAGAAGCAAATAACGGAGCACATTTGCAAATTATCCCTAAAATTGAAAACCAAGAAGGCGTCGATAATATTGATGAAATCATTAATGTATCAGACGGCTTGATGGTTGCACGTGGTGATCTTGGCGTAGAAATTCCAGCTGAGGAAGTACCACTTGTTCAAAAAGAGCTTATCAAAAAATGTAATCAGGCGGGTAAACCGGTTATTACTGCTACACAAATGCTTGATTCAATGCAGCGTAACCCACGTCCTACACGTGCGGAAGCAAGTGACGTTGCGAATGCGATCATGGATGGCTCCGATGCCATTATGTTGTCGGGAGAAACAGCAGCAGGTTTGTATCCAGTTGAATCAGTTCGTACAATGGATCGTATTGCTACGACAACAGAAGATGCAATTGACTATCGTTCAGTCGTATCGACTCGACGTCGTGAAAAACATGGTAATATGACAGATGCGATTGGGCAAGCAGCAGCCTACACAGCTATTAACTTAAAAGTGAAAGCCGTTCTTGCACCGACAGAAAGTGGTCATACAGCTAAAATGATTGCTAAATACCGTCCGGGTTGCCCAGTTATTGCGGTGACTTCTACTGAATTATGTTCAAGAAAACTGTCACTTGTTTGGGGCGTCTATCCGATTGTGGGTAAAAAAGTAACATCTATTGATGAAGTTTTGCAAGAATCTGTTGAAGAGAGCGTTAAGCATCAATATGTTGGTCATGGAGATGTAGTCATTATTACTGCCGGAGTTCCGGTCGGCGAGGCTGGAACGACGAACTTGATGAAAATTCAAGTTGTTGGCGATCAACTTGCCCGTGGTCAAGGAATTGGTAGAACGACTGCATTTGGTCGTACAGTAGTTGCTAGAAATGCAGCAGAGGCACTAGCGCTTGATACAACTGGTGCAATTCTTGTGACAGTTGGTTCAGATCGGGATATGATGCCTGCTATTGAAAAGTGTGCTGGGCTCATTACAGAAGAAGGTGGGCTCACTAGTCATGCGGCAGTTGTAGGCCTTAGTTTAGGTATCCCTGTTATTGTTGGCGTTGAAAATGCAACAAAATTGATTAAGCATGGCAATGAAGTGACAATTGATGCTGAGTCTGGTGTAATTTATAACGGACATGCAAGCGTCCTGTAACGATCATTAATGAGTAAAGGCTGCTTCCGAATTGATCGGTAAGCAGCTTTTTCACTTAATTCAGCAGGGTAACCCTCTGCCGAATGTCACAGATTTTGAAGGGAGTTAATTGAGCTTGCTCAATTCAAAATCTGGACCCAATCACGCCGGGCGCGATTGATAATAAGGAGGTTGATTACGTAATGAAATGGCTAATCCTTGCCTTTATTGCAATTCCAACGGCAGAGCTTGCGTTACTTATTTATTCTGGGAAAACGCTAGGTCTGTTCTCTACGGTTGCTATCATCTTAATAACGGGTGTAGGTGGCGCTTATATGGCTAAACGGCAAGGCATGAAAGCGTGGAATGAGCTCAGAACTCGAATGGCAACAATGGAAACGCCAGGGAATGCTCTGATTGATAGTGTCTGTATTTTTTTAGGTGGTATCTTGCTTGTCATGCCGGGCTTTATAACGGATATTGTTGGGATATTGCTGTTATTCAAAGGGCCGAGAAATTTTATTCGTCCTTTTATCCAAAAATGGATCTATAACAAAATGAAAAATGGTCGTATCATTATGATGTAAACATGGGATGTTGTTTAATTTTTAGAGCGGCAAATAATAAGAATGGCGTAAGTAAAATGCCGGGTAATCCGAATAAGTAAACTGAGCATGCAGTAATGAAAAATGCATGGATCGGTTTTAATTGAAATGTGGAGGCCCACATATACGATTCGGCCATTTGCCGGGTAATCATCGTAAAAAGATAGAGTAAAATTAGCGTAATTCCAACGTATAGATTATTTGTGTAGATGAAAAAGGCTGCCATTGGTAACAGGAATAAGCCGATTCCGAGAAAGGGAAGGCTGTCCGCAAGTGAAATTAAAAATGCCATACCAATGGGGGAACTGAATTGAAGAAAGAAGAACCCTATGGTGATAATTAAAAAGGTTAGAAAAAATAACCGCATTTCCACGGCTACGAAAGTACCAATTAGTTGCCCGGCTTTTGTAAACATCTTTTTTGCAGGGGCGCGGACTTTTGCAGGAAAATAGACAAGAAACCAAAAACGATTTTTCCCAGATTCGCGAAGTGCAAAGAAATAAGCGATAAGGAAAATAACAAGGCTGAACAATTGTTGGAATATCATGCTAATCATTGTGACGGCGTATTCGAGTAAAGCATGTCCATACTGAACAACTTTATCCTCGAGAAAAATGAATAGCCTGCCTACGATATCGGTATTTTTTGTGAAAGGTGCTATGTGTCGCTCGATGGCAGGAATCGTATCCATCAATCCATGAAGCGCGACGAAGGTAAACGCACTAAATAGGAATACAATTAGCGTCATAACGAATAGCGTTGCAATTGTTAGAGGTAATTTTATTATGCTACGTAAAGACACTAAAATGGGTGAGGTAAAATAGGCAACAATAACTGCAATGGCAGCTGGAGGGACAGTAAAAAAAAGAATTGCTGTCAAAATAACAGGTAGCCATTTAAATAATATTAATTGGAAAGTCTGTTGCTTGTCGCGGTTTGCAGGCATTTATCTCCCACCTTTTTATAAATATAAAAACAAAAATAAGCGTAACCATTCACAAAGATGCCGAAATTGATTATAATGGTCTTTGTAAGCGTTTTTTAGATAGTGATTTAATATTATAAGCAGACTGGCCGTCCTTCTTTTTTAGGAGATTGAACGGCTACACTGAAAGAAGGAGCGATTTACATGACATCAGCCAAAGGGTTGGAGGGAGTCGTAGCGACACAGTCAGCAATTAGTTCAATTATTGATGACACACTTACATACGTCGGCTATGATATTGACGATCTCGCAGAGAATGCCAGTTTTGAAGAAGTCATTTATCTTCTATGGCATCAGCGTCTACCTAAAGAGGACGAACTTGCAGAGCTAAAAAAACAGCTTGCAGATAACATGTCTGTTCCTCAAGAAGTACTTAATCATTTTAAATCGTACCCAATCGGAGAGGTACATCCGATGGCAGCGCTACGCACGGCAGTTTCACTTCTTGGATTATACGATGACAAGGCAGAAGATATGTCTGACGAAGCAAACTACGAAAAAGCAATTAAGCTTCAAGCGAAAATTGCGACAATCGTAACAGCATTCGCACGTATTCGTAAAGGTCTTGAGCCGGTTGCTCCAAAAGCAGGTTTTGGCTATGCTGAAAACTTCCTTTATATGCTTTCTGGCAAAGAGCCAGAGGCAATTGCAATCGAAGCATTCGATAAAGCGTTAGTTCTTCATGCTGACCACGAATTAAATGCATCGACATTCACAGCGCGTGTCTGTGTTGCGACACTATCTGATGTATACTCTGGCGTAACAGCTGCCATTGGTGCACTCAAAGGACCACTTCATGGTGGTGCTAATGAGCAAGTAATGAAAATGCTAATGGAGATCGGTTCTGAAGAAAATGTGGAACCTTACATTCGTGAGAAATTAGCAAACAAAGAAAAAATTATGGGCTTTGGGCACCGTGTATACCGTAAGGGTGATCCACGTGCGAAGCACTTACGTGCAATGTCTAAAAAATTGACAGCACTTCGTGGTGAAGAGAAGTACTACAATATGTCAAATCAAATTGAAGCGATCGTGACAGGCGAAAAGAACTTGCCACCAAACGTCGATTTCTATTCAGCATCTGTTTACCACTCGCTTGATATCGACCACGATTTGTTTACGCCGATTTTTGCGGTTTCTCGCGTATCTGGCTGGATTGCACATATTCTTGAGCAATATGCAAACAATCGTTTGATTCGCCCACGTGCAGACTATATCGGACCTGGTATGCAGAAATATGTACCAATTAACGAGCGATAATCACATTAAATGAAGCAGTAAACTATGACTATCTATGGGGCGGCGTATTTATATGTCAGCCCTAAGATTTTGAAATTAGGAGGAAATTATTCATGACTAACGGTGGAAAAATTACAGTAACTAACGGTGTACTAAATGTTCCAGATCACGCAACAATCCCTTTCATTATCGGTGACGGTACTGGTCCGGATATTTGGCATGCAGCATCACGTGTACTTGAAGCAGCTGTAGACAAAGCGTATGACGGTAAGAAGAAACTTGTGTGGAAAGAAGTTCTTGCAGGAGAGAAAGCATTCAACGAAACGGGCGAATGGCTTCCACAAGAAACACTTGACACAATCGAAGAGTATTTGATCGCTATTAAAGGACCACTTACAACACCAATCGGCGGCGGTTTCCGCTCATTGAACGTAGCACTTCGTCAAGAATTAGATCTTTACACTTGCTTACGTCCAGTACGTTACTTTGAAGGTGTACCTTCACCAGTTAAACGTCCTGAAGACTGTGATATGGTTATTTTCCGTGAAAACACAGAAGATATCTATGCAGGAATTGAATACAAAGAAGGCACGCCAGAAGCGAAAAAAGTAATTGATTTCCTTCAAAATGAAATGGGTGTTAAAAATATCCGCTTCCCAGAAACTTCTGGAATCGGTATTAAACCAATTTCTGAAGACGGCACAAAACGTCTAGTGCGCGCTGCACTTAACTACATCATCAAAGAAGGTCGTAAGTCTTTAACACTTGTTCATAAAGGGAACATCATGAAGTTCACTGAAGGAGCATTCAAAAACTGGGGCTATGAAGTGGCTGAACAAGAATTCGGCGACAAAGTATTCACGTGGAACCAATACGACAAAATCCAAGAAGCTGAAGGAACTGAAGCTGCAAACAAAGCACAATCAGATGCTGAAGCGGCTGGCAAAATCATCGTTAAAGATGCAATTGCTGATATCTTCCTACAACAAATCTTGACACGTCCAAAAGAGTTCGATGTTGTTGCAACAATGAACTTGAATGGTGACTATATTTCTGATGCACTTGCTGCACAAGTTGGCGGAATCGGTATCGCACCTGGTGCGAACATTAACTACGATACAGGTCATGCAATCTTTGAAGCAACACATGGTACTGCACCGAAATATGCAGGTCTTGATAAAGTAAACCCATCTTCAGTACTTCTTTCAGGTGTTTTAATGCTTGAACACCTTGGATGGAATGAAGCAGCTGCAATGATTACAGCTTCAATCGAACAAACAATTGCATCTAAAGTTGTTACTTACGACTTTGCGCGTCTAATGGACGGTGCAACAGAAGTAAAAGCATCTGAATTTGCTAATGAATTGATCAAAAATCTATAATTTAGTGTAGTTGTAGGGGGACAGCTCCCCTTACAACTATTTTTTGAGAGTCGAGTAGCAGATGCTACTCGATTTTTTTTCTGATTATTGTTAAACTTATAGTGTTCGAGTACATCTAAAGGGGGAAGCAAGTTGATACTTGGAAAGAAAAGACGTCTTGGAAGAAAGATTGAGGATATTACTGTTGGAGAAAAGTTAAAGTTAACAGAAAAAATAGAAGACAAAGACCTGCTACTTTACCTTGGGCTAACGAATGATAGTAACCCGCTTTATATTCAGCATGATTATGCTTCGCAGACTGCTTTTGAAAAACCAATTGTACCGACCATTATGCTAACTGGAATTGTAACGTCGGCTATTTCGAAATATTTGCCTGGTCCTGGTTCTCATGTTGTGGAACAGCATCTAACATTCCAGAAACCTGTTTATCATTATTCGACGATTGACTTTCTATTCGAAGTAACTCGTGTCACTAAAGAAGATAATTGTATTGATATTTCAGTAGAAGCTCGTGACGAGCAACAAGAGATTGTCATTTTAGGAACAGTGTCGGCACTGCCACCAAAAGTGGAGGAACGTTTAACTTCACAAGCGATGGAAAATTTTTGATGGGAGAGCTGATTGAAAATGTCTAAACAGAAGAAAATATTAATTGTCGATGATGAGCAACCGATTCGTACATTGCTCGAATATAATTTACAGCAAGCGCAATATGAAACGATTTCAGCGGCTGACGGTGAAGAAGCGGTTCAACAAGCGGAGTTAGAAAAGCCTGATTTAATATTACTTGATTTAATGCTACCGAAAATGGACGGTCTAGATGTTTGTAAAACATTAAGACAACGTGGTGCCGATATTCCAATCATCATGTTAACAGCAAAAGGGGACGAGTTCGACAAAGTGTTAGGGCTTGAGATTGGTGCAGATGACTATATGACCAAACCATTTAGCCCGCGTGAAGTAGTAGCCCGTGTAAAGGCTGTACTGCGACGTAGCGGGGATGCTGGTGGTCGTGATGAAGAAGAAAGTGGAATCATTAGTTCTGGAGCACTCACTGTCCATCCAGAGCAATATGTTGCGTACCTAGACAATGGAGAACTCGAATTCACACCAAAGGAATTTGAATTACTCGTTTATTTTATGCAAAATAAAAATCGTGTCCTGTCGCGTGATCAATTATTAAGTGCGGTTTGGAATTATGACTTTGCAGGGGACACACGTATTGTCGACGTCCATGTCAGCCATTTACGTGAAAAAATTGAAGAAAACACAAAGAAACCAGCATTCATTAAAACGGTAAGGGGAATTGGCTATAAATTTGAGGAGCAAAAAGCATGAGAAAAGGTCTCTACGCCCGCCTCGTAATTGCTTGCGCAATCCTTCTTTCGGTTCTTTTAACTGGCCTTGGTATTGTACTCGGTCAGTTTTTCCCATTATTTGCGGAAAACAGCCATCTTGCATTGCAACATCAATATTGGTTATTCCTAATTGTCACACTCGTAATTGCCTTTTTATTGTCTTTATTTATCGCGTCAAAGATGATGTTGCAATATGCCCGTCCAATTGATGAAATGACGAAAATAGCGACTCGGATTGCAAATGGGGATTATTTGGCAAGGGTCCAAACAAGTGAGTCAGAATATGATAATGATTTAGCAAAAGCAATTAACAAAATAGCGAGTGATTTTCAAGAAATGTCGACGCAGCAAGCGATGGAAAAAGAGCGTTTGAAAACCCTAATTGAAAGTATGGGTAGTGGACTTCTTATGTTTGGGCGGGGGGGTACGGTCAATCTTTTCAATGAAGTATTTAAAAAAACGTTTGGATTATCAGAGCATGAAGTAGTCGGCAAAACGTTTAAAGATATTGGCTTACCAATTGCGATTGAAAATTTGATTGAGGATGTTTTTATGACAGAACAAGTTCACGCCAAACAGATACGTATCGATAGTAGTGATCACCCTGCTTATATGAGTGTATATGGAGCGCCTGTTATTGGTATTCATGGAAATTGGTTAGGGATTGTTGTCGTCATTCATGACATTACGGAGCTTGTCCGGCTTGAAGAAGTTAGAAAAGACTTTGTGGCGAATGTTTCACACGAATTGCGCACACCTATTACATCTATAAAGGGCTTTACTGAAACATTATTAGACGGTGCAATGAATGAACCTGTTATTATGAAAGAGTTTCTTGGAATTATTCAGAAAGAAAGTGACCGTTTGCATTTGCTAATAGATGATTTACTTGAGTTATCGGGAATGGAAAGAGAGGGGTTTTCTCTTACGTATGCAGCTGTTAATGTGAAAGAAATGATACATGATGCAATGAGAATTGTCTCTAGGAGCATGGAACGCAAGAAGATGAAAATTGTAACTGAGATTCCTAAAAATCTATTCATTGAAGCGGATGCTAGTAGACTTATTCAGGTGATGGTCAATTTGTTATCGAACGCGATTAGTTATTCAAAAGAGGAAACGACGATTACAGTCACTGTTACTAGCTCTATGAATGAAGTAATCATTAACATTCAAGATCAGGGGATTGGTATTGAGCAGTCGGAGCTACCACGACTGTTTGAGCGATTTTATCGAGTGGACCGTGCGAGAAGCCGTGATTCAGGTGGAACAGGCTTAGGTCTAGCAATTGTCAAACACCTTGTTGAAATTCATGGTGGTCGGGTTGAAGTAGAAAGTACGATTGGCGTGGGGACTAGATTTTGTATTCATTTGCCAATTACGCATGATAAGTGAGCGATCCAATTCTCTGGGTCGCTTTTTTTCATTCGGAGTGTTGGCATAAAGAGTCTTAGTAACGACGCTCGGCGCTTGGGGATGCCTAAGCGGATTCAACGTAATGTTTTATTAGCGTAGAACTCTCCCTTTCCCGAGAGTTCTACGCTTTTTCACGTTATTATGAAACTTCCAGCAAACTAATCCGTATAACATAGATATACATAAAAGGAGGGACTTTAAAATGAGTACACGCCGAATTTCAGTTATTGTCGGTATGGCGATTGCCGCTTTATTACTTATCGTTATTGCTTTTACAACGTGGTATACAGTTGACGAGTCAGAGCAGGCTGTTGTAATCACTTTTGGAAAGGCAGATACACCCGTTACAGATTCGGGACTGCATTTCAAACTACCTTGGCCAATTCAGAATGTAGAAATACTTTCGAAGGAAACGTTTAGTCTTCAATTTGGTTATAAGCAAGATCCGGGTGGGGAACTTGTATCATTTGATAAAGAAACAAAAATGATTACAGGGGATGAATATATTGTCCTGACAGACCTTGTCGTACAGTGGAAAATTACCGAGCCACAAAAATATTTATTCAATGCACAAGACCCAAAGGAAATTCTTTCTGATGCAACGTCTGCATCGATTCGATCAGTTATCGGAAGTTCGACGATAGATGCTGCGTTAACAGACGGTAAAGCTGAAATCGAAGCGCAGACACGTGAACTGCTTTCAACACTTATTGAAAAATATGATATTGGTATTGCGATTCAAGGTGTGAAACTGCAGGATGTTGAACTTCCGAATGCAGAAGTTCGAGCGGCGTTTACGGCAGTGACAGATGCCAGAGAAACGAAAAATACGAAAATAAACGAAGCGGAAAAATATGAAAATCAGAAAAAGAATGAAGCGCAGGGGGAGCGTGACGCTATCAAATCGCGGGCAGCAGGGCAAAAAACAGCTCGTATCGAACAGGCACGCGGTGATGTTGCCCTTTTTAACAACCTGCACACGGAATATATGAAAAATAAAGAAATTACACGTCAACGATTAGTCCTTGAAACGCTTGAGCAAGTATTACCGAAAGCGAAAATTTATATTATGAATGATCAAGGGGAAACGGTGAAATATTTACCGTTGCAACAACTGGAAAACCAAACACCTCCACCAGTAGAATCAGCTAAAGAAGGAGGCGGAAACTAATGGCAAACGATAACAATCCATTCAAAACAATTGAGGGTAAGCTATTAGAAAAGCAACGTGCGAAACAAAAGGGAACTGGAGAACCTAAAGCACCGATAGAAGTAAAGAAATATGTGAAGCTGACGCTTTTTTGGACCACTCTATTCGCGCTTGTAATTATTTTAGTCGCCAATGTCTTCGTCGTCAAAGAAGGAGAATATCACGTCGTCCGTCAATTCGGTGAGATTAAGCGTACTGTCCACGAGCCAGGTATCAACATAAAAATACCATTCATTCAAAGTGTCACGACCTTACCAAAAAGCCAAATGACGTTCAATGTATCAGAAGAGGAAATAAATACAAGAGATAAAAAGCGTATTATTATTGATAACTATGCTGTTTGGAAAATTACAGATCCTGGTGATATGATTTCAAATGCACGAAACATCGTCAATGCTGAAGCGAGAATGGAAGAGTTCATTTACTCAGTTGTAAGGACAGAGCTTGGACAGCTTGACTATGTAGATGTTGTCAATGATGAGAATTCTTCGCGAGGGAGTTTAAATGACAGGGTAACAGAACGAGTCAATGAATTTCTCGCTGAAGGAAATTATGGTATCGAAGTGGTTGACGTACGCATGAAACGCATTGATCTTCCACAAGAAAACGAACAGTCCATCTACACGAGGATGATTTCTGAGCGTGAATCGACTGCTCAAACGTATTTATCCGAAGGGGATGCGGCAAAGCAACGCATCGAAGCAGAAACAGATCGTGAAGTGCAGGAAATGCTTGCCTTAGCGAAAAAGGAAGCTGCTATTATTCATGCTGAGGGTGAATCAGAAGCCGCAAAAATCTATAATGATACTTTTTCAAAAGATCCCGAGTTCTATAATTTATATCGTACTCTCCAATCTTATTCGAAAACGATCGGTGATGACACAATGATCATTCTTCCAGCCGATTCCCCGTATGCGAAAGTGTTAACGGGTTACTTGGAATAATGGAATGCCTGCATGGCTAGCGGAAAGCCCGCCATGCAGGCATTTTCATTTACTATGCCTATCGTGGTAAGATAAATGCAGATGATGTCTTATAAAGAGGAGTGGATTGAATATGACGACAAAGAAAATTGTACTATTGGACGGCAATAGCTTGGCTTATCGTGCCTTTTTCGCTTTGCCTTTACTAACAAATGATAACGGAATCCATACGAACGCGGTGTATGGTTTTACAATGATGCTACAAAATATTCTCGCGGATGAAAAGCCGACCCATATACTGGTGGCTTGGGATGCTGGCAAAACAACATTTAGGCATTCGACATACGGGGAATATAAGGGAGGGCGTCAGAAAACGCCGCCTGAATTATCCGAGCAGTTCCCTTATTTGCGGAAGCTACTAGAGGCTTATCAGATCCCTCAATATGAATTGGACCAGTACGAGGCAGATGATATTATTGGCACGCTGAGCAAAACAGGCGATGCAGATCAAGCAGAAGTTGTTGTCATTTCGGGTGATAAAGACTTGACGCAACTAGCAAGCGGTCATACGACTGTGTACATTACCCGTAAAGGGATGACAGATATTGAAAAATATACACCTGACCATGTGCGCGAGAAATACGGCATTGAGCCCCATCAGATCATTGATATGAAAGGTTTAATGGGTGATGCATCTGATAATATTCCTGGAGTACCAGGTGTTGGTGAGAAGACAGCCCTTAAACTATTGAAAGAGTATGGATCAGTTGAAAATGTTTATAAATCGATTGATGCGATTACTGCCAAAAAGCTTAAAGAGAATTTGACGGACAATGAAGAGCAAGCTTATATGAGTAAAGTACTTGCAACGATTGAAGTCAATGCACCAATCAAGGTAACAATTGATGATTTGTCTTATGAGGGTCCAGATTTGGACAAAGTTATAAGTATTTATCAGGAGCTGAAATTCAAAACACTTCTTGAAAAAATTGCGCCACAAGCAGCGGAAGAACCACAAGAGGAAATTGAACTGACAATCGCATCCACGCTATCAGAAGCGGATTTGACAGATGAAATGGCAATCCATCTTGAAATGATTGAAGAACACTATTTGACTGCCGACATTTTAGGAATTAGTGTGGCAGATGATAGCCACACGCTATTCATTCCTCTCCCAGTTGCGTTAGATTCTGATGTATTTAAAAATTGGTTGAAGAATCCAGCTAAAAAGAAGTATTCATCTGATTCAAAAGCAACTATGGTCTCACTAGCGCAGCGTGGATTGGAAGCAGATGGATTCGAGTTTGATTTTCTTCTTGCCTCCTACATCGTCAACCCATCGTCTACGTTTACAGATGTTGCTTCAATTGCACGTGAATTCGGCTATGGGGACGTACAATCCGATGAAGTGATTTATGGTAAGGGAGCAAAGAAATCAGTACCGGTTGAAGCGATAGTTGCGGAAACTGCCAGTCGGAAAGCGCAGGCAGTTTGGAAGCTACGTCCATTGATTGAAGAAAAGTTAAAAGAAAATAACCTATATGATTTGTACCACGAGCTCGAACTCCCACTAGCAAAGATTCTAAGTAAAATGGAATCGACTGGTGTTAAAACCGATTTGAAGACATTAGAAGCAATTGGAGTCGATTTAACTGCAAAATTATTGGAGCTAGAAGCAGCTATTTACGAGTCGGCCGGTGACAAATTCAATATTAATTCACCGAAGCAGTTGGGCGTTATTTTATTTGAAAAAATTGGACTTACACCGATTAAAAAAACAAAAACGGGCTATTCAACTGCGGCAGATGTCTTGGAAAAGCTTGAAAATGAGCATGAAATTATTAGCTTGATTTTAACATATCGCCAGCTGGGTAAACTCAATTCGACCTATATAGAGGGGTTATCTAAAGAGATTCATGACGATGGAAAAATCCATACACGTTTCCAACAGGCCCTGACAACAACTGGCCGACTCAGTTCCATCAACCCGAACTTGCAAAACATTCCCGTTCGCCTGGAAGAGGGACGGAAAATTCGGGCAGCCTTTGTTCCATCTGAGCCAGGCTGGTATTTATTTGCAGCGGATTATTCCCAAATTGAGTTGCGTGTACTTGCCCATATGTCACAGGATGCCAAAATGATTGAAGCATTCCGTGCCGGTGTAGATATTCATACGCAAACAGCAATGGATGTATTTGGAGTTGACAAAGAGTCTGTCACTTCAGATATGCGCCGTGCTGCAAAAGCGGTTAACTTTGGAATTGTTTATGGTATCAGTGATTATGGGCTGTCACAAAACTTGAACATTACTCGAAAAGAAGCGGCTAAATTTATTGATACCTATCTCAATAGCTTCCCAGGTGTCAAACAATATATGGTTGATATCGTTGCAGACGCAAAGCAGACGGGATATGTCACTACGCTGATGAATCGTCGTCGCTATCTACCAGATATTACGAGCTCGAATTTCAATTTACGTGGTTTTGCCGAAAGAACAGCTATGAATACGCCAATCCAAGGAAGTGCGGCCGATATTATTAAGAAAGCAATGATTGATATGGCGGCAAGGCTGGAAGTAGAAGGTTTGCAGACGCGTATGCTATTACAAGTGCATGATGAATTAATATTTGAAGCACCAGAAGATGAAATTGAAAAATTAAAAGTAATTGTACCAGAAGTAATGGAATCGGCTATTGCACTCGATGTGCCGTTAAAAGTCGATTGGGCATTTGGATTGTCTTGGTACGAAACGAAGTGAGGGAGCGGCATGCCTGAATTACCAGAAGTAGAAGGGGTTGTCCGTGCGCTTGCACCCATCGCGATGGGCAGGACAATCTGTGCAGTAACCGTTTCAGATACGGTTATACAGTCTAAGCAATTAGGGAAAGAAACGATTGTGAAGGGGATTACAACAGAAGACCTTGCGAGTGATTTAGTCGGTATGTCGATTACTAATGTCACACGTCGTAGCAAATATATTTATTTTCATCTATTAAAAAATGGGCAGACATGCCTCCTTGTTAGCCATTTAGGCATGACGGGGGCATGGTTCACAGTCGGCTCTGTAGATGACATTGTGGAGCTGAAATTCCGGAAGCATGTCCATATAATTTTAACGATGGATGACGGGGAACTCCTTGTTTATTCAGATATACGCCGATTTGGTGAGTTACGACTTATTGGCTGTGAAGCTGATCACCCGCCTTTATTGAAAATGGCGCCTGAACCGTTCGTGGATGGAGCATGTCAACACTTCTTAGAGATGGCCGCTACGCCGAAGTATGCACGAAAGGCGATTAAGGAAGTCATCATGGACGGGCAAGTGATCTCTGGTTGCGGTAATATTTATGCAACAGAGGCATTGTTTAAGATGCATATGCATCCTGCGAGAACGGCTGAACGAGTGAGTATAGCGCGGAAAAAAGAATTGTTTCAGGTCATTGTGGATATATTGCAGGAAAGCATTGATGCAGGTGGGAGCTCGATTTCCGATTATCGTAATATTGATGGACAAGCGGGGACAATGCAGGATCGCCTGAAAATGTATGGACGAAAAGCATGCAGTGCATGTGGTACGGAAACAGCAAGCTTAAAAATTGCGGGTAGGACATCGGTGTATTGCCCGTCCTGTCAAAAGTGAGGAGACCGCGGATGATTATTGGTTTAACGGGTAGCATTGCTAGCGGAAAAAGTACAGTGTCTGCCATGCTACGAAAAAGAGGATACCCAATTGTGGATGCGGATGAGATTGCCAGGCTTGTTGTTGAGCCGGGCAGTCCTGTTTTGCTTGAAATCAGTCGCCAGTTTGGTAAGGATATTGTCAATGAGGATGGTTCACTTAACCGTGAAAAATTAGGTGTACGTATTTTCGGACATGATAAGGAACGAGAAAAACTGAATAGTATTATTCATCCAGCCATACGTCGCGAAATGCTACGTCAAAAAGAAGAGTGGCTATCGAATGGTGCAAATACAGTTATTATGGATATCCCCTTGCTATTTGAAAGTAAGCTCCAATCATTCGTCGATAAAATCATTGTCGTTGCTGTTTCACCTGAAATTCAAAAAGAACGTCTTATTGCACGAAATGTGTTATCGCAAGAAGAAGCAGATGCACGAATACGTTCTCAATTGTCTATGGAGATTAAAAAGCAGGGAGCCAACGCGGTTTTATCTAATGATGGAACGCTGGAAGAGACGGAGTTACAGCTTGAACAAGTATTGCTGAGATGGCAAGTGACGCCTTGAATAGCATTCTGAAAACTGAAATTTAATAAATATGCTGACAAAATCATTGTTTTTCTTTCGAATGTGTTATACTAATTAACGAATAACAATTAAGAGTATAACATACATGCAGGGGGACTGGTTTTGATGACTACTTCTATAGCGATTAATGGCTTTGGTCGGATTGGACGGATGGTTTTCCGCCAAATGATTATGGAGGAAGATGTTACGATCGTAGCGGTGAATGCGATGTACGCACCAGAAACTCTTGCTCATCTACTCAAGTATGATACGAATCATGGATCATTTGATGGTGAAGTGATTGCGGACGAACATGCGCTAATTGTCAATGGAAAACGTGTCACAATTGTTTCGGATCGTGATCCGCTCAATCTGCCTTGGAGAGACCTAGGTGTAGACATTGTGATTGAAGCGACGGGTAAATTCAATTCGCGCGACAAAGCTGCACTTCATCTAAAAGCGGGTGCGAAAAAGGTTATCATCTCTGCACCAGGTACAGATGAAGATGTAACAATCGTTTTGGGAGTTAACGACGACAAGCTTGATATTGAAAAACATGATATTATTTCGAATGCTAGCTGTACAACGAACTGTCTAGCGCCGGTAGCGAAAGTATTGAATGATACATTTGGGATTGAAAACGGCTTGATGACGACGGTTCACGCGTTTACGAATGACCAAAAAAACTTAGATAATCCACATAAGGATCTTCGTCGTGCACGTGCTTGTGCACAGTCGATTATTCCAACTTCTACAGGAGCTGCGAAAGCGTTATCACTTGTGCTTCCTGAACTGGAAGGAAAAATCCACGGCTTGGCATTACGTGTACCAACGCCGAACGTATCACTTGTTGATCTCGTTGTAGATGTGAAAACGGATGTTACGGTTGAAATGGTGAATGAGGCGTTCAAACAAGCATCTGTTGGAGCGATGACTGGTATTCTGCGTTTTACGACGGAACCGCTAGTGTCCATTGATTTCAACACAACGACAGACTCTGCAATTATTGACGGTTTGTCAACGATTGTCATGGGCAACCGAAAAATAAAAGTGCTCGCTTGGTATGATAATGAGTGGGGGTACTCCGCACGCGTTGTCGACTTAACAAAGAAGGTAGCCCAAGCCTTACAAACTGCTCTTGCAGCCTAATCATGAATCCTCCATCAAATTGATGGAGGATTTTTTTACCTTTGCATTGTTTTCTGATGTTCTCGCTAATGTTCTGTTATAATTAACTTGATACATTCGAAACACTCCATTTTAGGAGTGGCGGACTAACTATTAAACCTGCGTATGAATTTAGACGTAATTGCGTTGAGGCGTAATTTATTAAATATATTTATGAAAAATCGGAGGATACATATTATGAAATGTCCAGCTTGCCAATACAATGGCACTCGGGTCATCGATTCTAGACCGGCTGAGGAGAATCGATCGATTCGTCGTCGTAGGGAATGTGAACAATGTTCATTCCGATTTACAACTTTTGAAAAAGTGGAAGAAACACCACTCGTTGTTGTGAAGAAGGATGGCTCGAGAGAAGAGTACAGTGGAGAGAAAGTGCTACGAGGCCTTATCCGTGCGTGTGAGAAGCGTCCTGTATCTCTTGAGGAGTTGAAATCAATCGTTTATTCCATCGAAAAAGAACTGAGAAGCGCGGGTGTCGCGGAAATCAATTCTGATGAAGTCGGAGAAATGGTGATGAAATTATTAGCAGATGTCGATGAAGTGGCTTATGTCCGATTTGCATCGGTTTATCGTGAATATCGAGATGTGACAGTTTTCATTGAAGAGCTCCAACGGTTGCAACAGCGTTCAAAAAATGAATAGTTTTTACTTCAATCATTAGTCACCTAGAAAGGAAGGAGGAGCCGCGATGGCATACCTCTACAAGGAACTTCAGCCAATTGATGCATATACAATCATGTTGGCACACCCGTTTACGGATTATGATCGCCAATTAGTTACGTTATTCTATCAACCACTTATTGGTCGGGATGCTATGAGCCTATTTATGACATTATGGGCAGATGCCGAGCAGCATGAGAATTTGGTCTATAATCACTATCACCTGATGAATATTTTAACGATGCCGCTAGGCCCCGTTTTTGAAGCTCGTATTTCACTCGAAGCTATTGGGCTATTGCGAACATCCCGAAAAAAAAGTGGTGATACTCGAGAATTTTTGTACGAACTATTGCCACCACTTGATGCCAAAGCTTTTTTTGCGGACCCTTTACTGTCGACATTTCTATTTAGTAAAATAGGGGAGCAGGCGTATCGGGGCTTACGTGCTCGATTTTCCTTGGATGTGAAGCAGGACAATAACTATGAGGATATATCTAGGACGTTTTTAGATGTGTATACACCTATTCAAAAAGGAACTAGTATTGATGTAGATGAAGTTGTTGATTTTAAAGGCCGTGATGAGCCGGTCGGTGTTCCTTTTATGCAGACGGATTTTGATTTTGATCTTTTACGGTCTGGATTGTCTGAGCAAATGGTTCCTCAATCCGCGTTGTCTACTGTTTCCAAGCTGATGATCGCAAAACTAGCATTTTTGTATACACTCAATCCACTCGACATGCAAAAAGTTGTGATGATGGCACTTGATGAGGATCTTAAATTGCCGGAAGAACGATTGCGCAAAGCAGCTGCTGAATTTTATAAGATGAATGTAACAAAACAGCCGCCCAAATTGCAAAAAGTTTTTGTACAGGAGCCAATTAGACAACAGGTTGAACTAAAATCACGGGGCGATGAAAATGCCTATTATCTCGAAAATACATCTCCAATTGATATACTCCGTGAATTAAGGGGTGGCAAGGAGCCATTATCTGTGGATGTGGAGTTAGCTGAAAGGCTAGTCAATACCTATGAGCTGTCCTATGGCGTGGTCAATACGCTGCTACAATATGTTTATCTCCGTAATGATGGGAAGCTGACGAACAAGTATGTGGAGCGAATTGCCTCCCATTGGGCGAATAAAAAAGTAGAGACGGCAGAAGCTGCTATGGAATTGGCTCGGCAAGAGCATGATAAGTATACGAAGTGGAAAAACGAAGGTCAAAAGCCGGCAGCACAAAGAAGACCAACACGTGAAGAGCAAGTGCCAGAATGGTTTTATAAAAAAGAGCAAACGCAGGACAAGCAAGAGAAGAAGGAATCAACAGCTGTCGACGAGGAACGTCGTCGACTATTGAAGGAATTAGGCGTAACAGGAGACGGGGTGGAGTAAAATGGAAAGAATCGGAGATACGATGAAACGCGTCGTAAAAGCACCAGCATTTGCTGCACGTTACGAGGAATTACGTAATGAAGTGATGGAAAATCCAGGTGTCCAGCAATTTTTAACAGATCATGCAGATGCAATTGATAAGGATGTCGTTGATCGTAGTTTAGCGAAACTATATGATTACGCTTCAGCTTCCCATGATTGTGAAAAGTGTTCAGATCTTGGGGGCTGTGTGAATTTACTAAAAGGGTTTGAACCGAAATTAGTCCTAACACGTGGTTTGATAGACGTGGAATATATGAAATGTAAAAATAAGCTTATAGATGAAGAAAGTAGAAATGTATCCAAGATGATAGACAGTTTTTATATGCCGAAGGATGTCATGGAGGCTAGACTGCAAAATATTGATATGTTTTTCGATGATAGTCGAGTAAGAATTGTGCGCGTAGCAAAAGACTTTTTGAATGCTATTGATGAAACAGGCGAGCTTCCTGAAAAGGGGATGTATATATACGGCCCCTTTGGGATTGGAAAGTCCTTTATTTTAGGTGCTTTAGCGAATGAGTTAGCGAACCGTCGAATTCGTACAGTTGCTGTTTATGTACCGGAATTTTTACGTGAAATAAAACAATCCATTCAAGATCAGACGCTTAATGAAAAAATTGACTTTGTAAAAAAAGCGCAAGTGCTTATGCTCGATGATATCGGTGCGGAAACAATGTCTGCTTGGACACGTGATGAAGTACTGGGGACTATTTTGCAATATAGAATGGCCGAAAAATTACCAACGTTTTTCACGTCGAATTTTAGTTATGAAGAGCTAGAACATCATTTGACGTATACTCAACGCGGTGAAAAAGAAGCGGTGAAAGCTGCGCGTGTCATGGAAAGAATACGCATGGTCAGTAGTCCGTTACGACTCGATGGAAAAAATAGGCGTGGGAAGTAAATAAAATGCGTATGATTAAGAAGTGATTCTTAGTCATACGCATTTGTAATGATTACAGTAGAGAACTTCTGTAACTGCCGTTTCGCTTACGGTACAAATACATTTGCTGAATCAAGTTAAAAGTGTCTTTTTCCCGGATCTAAATCATTATTATTACGTTTTTGACTGTTGTTTTTTTGATCCTTTAATCGTTCGATGTCAAATGTTTCGCCAAATTCCCCGCGCATATCGTTTTTACTTGCGTCTTGATTTTGTTTAGGGTCTTTGTTTTTGATAGGGTTATTGTTCAAGTTTTTGTTTTTGTTTTCGTTTTTATTTTTATTATTTTGCAAGATTGATCACCTCCATGAATGTATCATGTGCAGAAAAGTCTGATTTATTCCTTGAGAAATTGCGTATAGATCTTTAAAACAACAACCGTTTTATTTTAACCGTTCACATAAAATCTAACAGTCCCGCATAGCATACAAGGCTACTACTAACATGGAAGAGGTGGGTTATGCCTTACACAGATAACTATGAAAGGGATACCTTTGGAATTATCGACTTTTGGGTGCGTAATAATTTTGAGCATGGTGAATTTTTTGACCGGGAAATTAGTCATCATGAGCTGGAGCTGGCTCGTGCAAATCAGCGCATGACCCAACGAATGGGCATGATATTCAAAAAAGCGGAGTCGAAAACAGGTTCTATTGAAGCTTTACTCGACGAGGCAAAAAGTTCTACGCATGAGTTCCATGATTTACTCGTTCATACGATGGATAAGGCGCTTCATTGTGAAGTCATTATTTCAACCCCCACATCTTTACTCGACCACATGATTCGTGAGGCAGAAGAGGCGCAGAAGGTTTTTAAATTAATTGAAACAGGTGCTTATGTCACTCCGGCGAACGCGACAATCCATGAAAATAATTTTTGGCTTAGACAAATGGTCGATCATTTAATTTTCATCAGCCATTATGTAGATGCCTCTAACTATGAACTGCATGACCAAGTAAGAGCGATGACAAGAAAATTTGAGAACTTATTCCTCCAAGCAAATGCACTTAAAACCATACTCCGTCAGCCGCGCAACGAAGTTTCTCCAGTATTAAATACTTTTAACCAGATGGTTATTAAAGAAGCCAAAGCATTGGAAGCATTTAAATTAGAATTAAGCGCACTCATCAAATCCTGTGCCGCGATCACAACAGCTCCGCCTGATTTGTTAGAGCATATTGCAAGAGAAGCACATCATTTATGGAGGAACCTAGAGGATCAGGTTGTCTTATAAGTGAGTTAAGCACCAACTGTTGTTTATAGCAATCTTTTTAGGCCATAGATAAACCCAACACAGCGATTATTTTGTATTCCTGTGTGGGTATCTATGGTTTTTTCTGTTTTACGCTACCGTTCGCAGATTAATTGTTGACACAGGATTGAATTCGTTATATTCTTGGAAAGTGTTGAGAATCATTTTCAATTAAAAAAGGGTTTGGAGATGAATAACTATGAAGAAAAATTTGGTGTTACTTGTTGTCGCTATGGTACTCATACTTGCAGCATGTAACGGTAAAGGCACGACAGATACGACAGACGATAGTAAAAACACAGATAAAGAAGCAGCAGTAAAATCAGGTGAAGTGAATTTATATACGAGCAGACATTATGATGTCGATGATGAACTTTATAAACAATTTGAAAAAGAAACAGGCGTTAAAGTGAATGTTATTAAAGGTGATGCAGACGAACTTCTGGAGCGCATTAAACGTGAAGGAGCAGCTACAAAAGCAGATATTTTCTTAACGGCTGACGTTGGCAGATTATACCGTGCAAAAGAGGATGGTTTGCTACAAGCTGTGTCAAGTGACATATTATCGAAGCAAGTTCCTGCTAATTTCCGTGATAACGAAGATATGTGGATCGGTTTAACGAAGCGTGCACGTGTATTAGTGTATAATAAGGATAAAGTAAAACCCGAAGAGTTATCTACGTATGAAGCTTTGGCAGAGGATGTTTGGAAAGGACGAGTTCTTGTTCGTTCTTCTGAAAGTGTTTATAACCAGTCACTTCTTGCTTCATTCATTGAAATAAATGGTGAAGAAAAAGCAAAAGAGTGGGCGCAAGGGATTGTAAATAACTTTGCACAAAGTCCACAAGGTGGCGATCGAGACCAAGCGAAAGCAATTGCTGCTGGTATTGGCGATATTGCGATTATAAACACATATTATTTTGGCCAAATGCTTAATTCCCAAGAACCAGAAGAAGTGAAAGTTGCTGAAAATCTTGGCGTATTCTTCCCGAACCAAGATACTACAGGCGCACATGTCAATATAAGTGGGGCTGGAATTGTCAATGGATCGGCTAATGCGGATAACGCGCTAAAGCTACTTGAATTCTTGACGGCGGAAGAAGCGCAAGGTCAGTTTGCAGCAGCAAACTACGAATACCCTGTCAACGAAAATGTGGAACCAGCTGAACTCCTGAAATCATGGGGAGACTTTAAAGAGCAAAATATTCCACTATCCACATTTGGCGAACATAATGCAAAAGCAATTATGATTTTCAATGAGGTAGGTTGGAAATAAAGAGTAAGCCCCCTGCCGTATTTGCGGTAAGGGGTTTATTGTGGAAATGGAAAAGGATGGTTTTTTGATATGAGCAGGCGTTTGGCGAGCGTAAACGGGTGGACAATTAGCGCAGTACTTATAATCATCTTGCTGTTTTTACCGAATGTGTCGATTGTGTCGGGGATATTTTCACAGGCAAGTGACAATTGGGCGCATATTAAGGAATACATGCTCTTCAACTACATAAAAACATCGCTAACGCTCGTGCTATTTACAGCGGTGTTTACGATTGGGATTGGTCTTAGCCTCGCTTGGCTTATTGCCCAATATGATTTTCCATTAAGAAACTTTATGAAGTGGGCACTCATCTTACCTTTGTCAATTCCTCCGTTTATCGGAGCCTACACGTATCACGGCATTATCAATTATACGGGTGTCATTCAAAAGACGCTCCGTAATCAGTTTGATATTACGCCGAATCCGGCATTTTTTGATATTATGAATATACCGGGTGCGGTCTTTATTTATACATTGTTTTTGTACCCTTATGTTTATATGATTACCAGAATTTACTTGTCGCATCAATCTGCGTCGTTAATTGAAAGTGCCAGGACTCTTGGCAAAGGTCCATGGGAGATTTTCTTCAAAATTGTTTTACCGATTTCGCGTGTGTCTATTATTGGTGGTGTCAGCCTAGTTATTTTAGAAGTTCTCAATGACTATGGCGTTGTAAAATATTTCGGTATCCAAACGTTTAGTACCGCAATTTTTCAAACGTGGTTTGGGCTTGGAGATTTGGATTCGTCCATTAAGCTCGCAGCCTCACTGATGGGGATCGTTATTTTCATTCTAATCATTGAACGGTTGCTACGCGGCGGCAAACAATATAGTTATGCAACGACAAAGGTTAGGCCGCTTCCGCTCGTTAAACTACGTGGCAAGGCAGCTAGGTTTGCGACAGCCTACACTTTGTTCATCTTTAGCATTGCGTTTCTCATTCCGATTATCCAACTGATAGATTGGGTTATTCTCACATTTGGCAAAGTTCCGATGGCAGAAGTGCTCACGTATACAAAAAACTCAGTGACCGTTGCTGGACTAAGTGCGGCGCTCATCATTGTGTTCTCGTTACTCGTCGGAAACTTTAGCCGCATCGTGCATCATCGGCTGGCAAAAGTGTTACCTAAGCTGACAATCCTTGGTTATTCCATACCGGGAGCAGTTATTGCGGTAGCCGTCGTGACGACATTCATCGCACTAGATAAGTTCCTTGCTCCTGTTTATCAGTTTTTTGGTGTAGATTCTGTACTTGTGTTAAGTGTTAGTTTATTCATGCTTATTAGTGCGTATGTCATCCGATTTTTTGCAATCGGTTATAATTCGATTGAATCCGGATTCGATAAAATCGGTACGGATTTCCGTGATGCCTCGCGTATGCTAGGGGCTACCAGTATGCGAACATTTTTCAAAGTAGACGTTCCGATGATGAAAGGCGCTATTATTAGTGGATTTACGCTTGTTTTTGTCGATATACTTAAAGAGATACCGTTAACACTTATTTTGCGTCCATTTAACTACGACACGCTTGCAACAAAAGCGTTTCAATATGCAAGTGATGAAAGAATCATGGAGGCATCTCAGGCTTCGCTACTCATTGTCGGAGTCAGTACAATTGCTATTTTTGTTTTCCATAAGTTATTGAGAGAGGAGCCAAAATGATATGTTCATAGATATTCAAAATTTAAGCTTCAGTTATTCGAATGCCGTGACGAAGGCAGTTAATGCTTTTTCGTTTACGATAGAGAAGGGCGAAGTTATCTCCATACTCGGTCGAAGTGGCAGTGGGAAGAGTACCATTTTACGTCTCATTGCTGGACTTGAAATGCCAGATGGAGGTTCATTTGCACTTGGCGGTAAAAAAATGATCGATAGTCATCTTTTTATCCAACCTGAGAAACGTGGAATCGGAATGGTATTTCAAGACTACGCGCTTTTCCCACATATGAGTGTGGAAGAAAATATTATCTTTGGACTCACTAAAATGACGCGGAAAGACAAGAAAAAACGTACGCATGAAGTGCTCGAACTCGTCGAGTTAGTAGGGTTTGAAAAACGCTATCCACACCAATTGAGTGGTGGCCAACAGCAACGTGTAGCACTTGCACGTGCGATTGCTCCAGAGCCAGAGCTGCTTTTGCTGGATGAGCCATTTAGTAACCTCGATACAGATTTGCAAGTGAAAATTCGTGAAGATTTGCGCCGCATATTGAAAAAGACCAACACGACTGTTATTTTTGTTACGCATAATGAAAATGACGCCCACGCACTTGCGGATCGCATTGTGAAGATTAAAGACGGTAAGATTGATAAAATTGGACGTCCTTGTGATTTACTTGGGATTCCGCCTTTGGAAAATCCGGATTTAATTGAAATTACAGTGGAAGAACTTTTATCTGTTTAATAAAACAGACTTGCATTTATAAAGTAACCAGCGTATACTCAGCTTTAATAATTAATCACTAAGTTAAAATGCAACGAAGAGGACAATAATTGTTTAGTTGACCTACAGAGAACGGGGCCATTGGCTGGAAGCCCTGACGGATAGACGAACGATTTACCACCTTGGAGCAGCGATGACGAATCATCGACGGTACCGGCCCGTTAGCCGATGTCAAGCTTCATCTTTCCAACGTTTATTTGTGTTGGACTGAAGAAACAAGGGTGGAACCGCGAGCTAAAGCTTCGTCCCTTTCCAGGGATGGGGCTTTTTTTGATTCCAAAAAATAAGAAGGAGTGTTTAAAACAATGGCAGAGATGATCAAATTACAATTTCCAGATGGCGCAGTGAAGGAGTTCCCACAAGGGACAACTACAGAGGATGTTGCAGCATCCATTAGCCCAGGACTACGAAAAAGTGCATTGGCAGGTAAAGTGGGGGACAAACTGATCGATTTAAAAACACCACTTACTGAAGGTGGCGATTTTGGAATCATTACACCGCAATCAGCTGAAGCACTTGAGATTTTACGTCATAGCTCAGCGCATCTTTTAGCGCAGGCTGTAAAACGTAAATTCCCGGATGCAAAATTGGGTATCGGACCTGTTATTTCTAGCGGTTTTTATTATGATATTGATTCACCAACACCAATCACAGCGGAGGATTTACCGGAGCTTGAAAAAGAAATGCGGAAAATCATTGCTGAAAACGTTGAAGTCATCCGTCATGATGTGTCACGCGAAGAGGCGGCAGAAATCTTCAAGAAAATTGATGATGAATACAAATTGGAATTGCTTGAAGCGATTCCAGCAGGCGAGCAAGTATCGCTTTACGAACAAGGCGATTTCATCGATCTATGCCGTGGGGTTCACGTACCATCCACTGGGAAATTAAAAGAATTCAAATTGCTTAGTATCGCAGGTGCTTATTGGCGCGGCGATTCCAATAACAAAATGCTACAACGTATTTACGGGACAGCATTCTTCAAAAAAGACGAACTAAAAGAGCATCTACGTTTACTAGAAGAAGCAAAAGAACGTGATCACCGTAAAATCGGTAAAGAATTGAATCTGTTCATGAACTCACAAAAAGTGGGCCAAGGTTTACCAATGTGGTTACCAAAAGGTGCAACAATTCGTCGCATTATTGAACGTTATATTGTCGATAAAGAGCAGAAGCTTGGTTATGATCATGTCTATACGCCAGTTCTCGGTAGTGTGGAATTGTATAAAACATCAGGTCATTGGGATCACTATCAGGATGGTATGTTCCCTGTTATGAGTATGGACAACGAAGATCTTGTGTTGCGTCCGATGAACTGTCCACACCATATGATGATTTACAAAAATGGCATTCATTCATACCGGAGCTTGCCATTACGGATTGCAGAACTAGGAACGATGCACCGTTATGAAATGTCTGGTGCATTATCAGGCTTGCAACGTGTTCGTGGAATGACATTGAATGATGCACATATCTTTGTCCGCCCCGATCAAATCAAAGACGAGTTCAAACGTGTTGTGCAACTTGTCATTGACGTTTATAAAGATTTCAAAATTGAAGACTATTCATTCCGTGTATCTTATCGTGATCCAGCAGATACAGAGAAATACTTTGATGACGATGCAATGTGGAATCGTGCACAAACCATGTTAAAAGAAGCGATGGATGAAATGGGTCTGGATTATGTAGAAGCGGAAGGTGAAGCAGCATTCTACGGTCCGAAATTGGACGTTCAAGTAAAAACGGCTATTGGTATGGAAGAAACGTTGTCAACTGTACAGCTAGACTTCTTGTTACCAGAACGTTTTGACCTAACATATGTAGGAGAAGACGGTAAGCAACATCGTCCAGTCGTTATTCACCGTGGTGTTGTATCTACAATGGAACGTTTTGTCGCATTCCTAATTGAAGAATACAAAGGTGCATTCCCAACTTGGTTGGCGCCTGTTCAAGTAGAAGTGATTCCCGTATCACCAGATGCGCATTTTGACTATGCAGATGGCGTACGTGAAAAACTAGTTGCAGCTGGCTTCCGTGTCGATATTGATAGCCGCGAAGAAAAAATCGGTTATAAAATCCGTGAAGCACAAATGCAGAAAGTACCTTATATGCTCGTGCTTGGCGACAAAGAAGTGGAAACGGGCGAAGTGAATGTTCGTAAATATGGTGAACAGAAGTCCGAGAGTATGCCGTTTGATGATTTCATCGCTAGGTTGCAAGAAGAAGTAACTTCATTATAATAAGTTGAGCTAATGAATTTATCTAAACTCTAGCGCAGGCATCCCGAAGCGTTATTGGAAGAATTATTTAAGGCAGCTCAAATAGCTATTTTATTAAAATTGTTGACACGCACAATGGTGTATGATAAAGTAAATAAGGTTAGTAATGACTGAATACAGTTTGTGGTATAAGAAGAGGCTACCCGCTTCTCACCTGTTTGACGCCTTGACGTTGTTGACAGGTCAACACATGAGTGAACGTGCCGTGCATTTCGATGTGCGTACACATACGCGGGTAGACAAATCTAATTTGTCTACCTTTTTTATTTTGATCAGCGAGTGTCCAAACACCTGCTGAAACAAAATAATGCCTCCGGCGGATTTCATAGATTTTTAAAGTGAGCTTTTCGAGCGAACTCGAAAAAATCTAGATGCAATTACGCCGGGCGTAATTGATTGGATGGACCTGTGGTACCGACCTATTTGGCCGGTGTACCCAAACCATGTATTCGCGAGATAACATCCGGAGGTGGATTACTATTAGCAAAGACATGTACGTAAATGAGGGTATTCGTGCCCGCGAGCTGCGAATTATCGACCATAACGGCGATCAGCTCGGAATCAAAACTCGTACCGAGGCACTAGAAATCGCCGCTCGTGCGAATTTGGATCTCGTCCTTGTCGCTCCACAAGCGAAACCCCCAGTAGCTCGTATCATGGACTATGGGAAGTTCAAGTTTGAGCAACAGAAAAAGGACCGTGAAGTACGTAAAAATCAGAAGATTATCCTACTCAAAGAAGTTCGGTTAAGCCCGACAATTGATGAGCACGATTTTCAAACGAAACTACGTAATGCGATCAAGTTCCTTGAAAAAGGCGACAAAGTAAAATGCTCTATCCGTTTCCGCGGACGTGCGATTACGCACAAGGAAATCGGACAGCGTGTCCTTGACCGCTTTGCAGAAGCGTGCAAAGATGTATCGACGGTTGAACAACGACCGAAGATGGAAGGTCGCAGCATGTTCTTAGTGCTTGCGCCAACTGCTGAAAAACAGTAACAACGAAAGATTTAGGAGGAACAGAACATGCCAAAAATGAAAACTCACCGCGGTTCAGCGAAACGTTTCAAAAAAACCGGTTCTGGTAAATTGAAACGCGGCCGTGCTTACACAAGTCACCTTTTTGCGAATAAATCGACAAAAGCGAAACGCCACCTGCGTAAAGCTTCACTCGTTTCTTCAGGAGACTACAAACGTATCCGCGAAATGCTCACATACGTAAAATAATTCAAACCATAATCGGACAGAAAAGCAGGAGGTAATGAACTATGCCACGCGTAAAAGGTGGAACAGTGACGCGCAAGCGTCGTAATCGAGTATTGAAATTAGCAAAAGGTTATTACGGTTCAAAACATAGACTTTACAAAGTCGCAAACCAACAGGTCATGAAATCATTGAACTATGCATACCGTGACCGTCGTCAAAAGAAACGTGAATTCCGCAAACTTTGGATTACACGTATCAATGCAGCTGCACGTATCAATGGTCTTTCATACAGCACACTTATGCACGGTTTGAAAGTAGCTGGTATCGATGTTAACCGCAAAATGCTTGCTGATCTTGCAGTAACTGACGCATCAGCGTTTGCACAACTTGCAGATGCAGCTAAAAAATCAATCGCAAAATAAGTCTTTGACTAGAAGCCGCCAAGAGAACCGGAGTTAATCCGGCCTCGGGGCGGTTTTTTATTTATTGGCAAAGTAGAAAAGTTATATAAAGGGCATCATGTTTGCCCGCGAGGTAGTCGAGTTTGCATTATAGGTAGCCGAGTTTGTCCGCGAGGTAGCCCAGTTTCCATTATAGGTAGTCGTGTTTGCCCAAGGTAGCTCAATTTCATTATTGGAAGCCGAGTTTGCCCGCGAGGAAGTCCAGTTTCCATTATAGGTAGTCGAGTTTGATCGTAAGGTAGTCCACTTCACCAGATTAGCGACATTCCGGTTAACAAATGGTGTAAAATGGAGGATATAAGGGGGAATGCAGATGCAGCCGATATTGGTCAGTTGGTTGATGTTTATGTCGATTTGGGCTTTTGCAGCAATGGGATATGATAAGCGGCAAGCGAAGAAAAGAGGGCGCAGAGTGCCGGAAAGAAATTTATGGTTACTAGCAATCCTTGGTGGTGGCATCGGTGCTTATTTGGGCATGCAAATGTTTCGTCATAAGACAAGACATACGTCATTCCGCATAGGTTTTCTCCTATTAGCGATGATCTATGGAATTGGCATTCTTTATCTTTTAGGCGTTCGTATGCCGGGGAGTTTCACAGCATAAAAAAAGCCCGTCAAATCGACGGACCTTTATCAAGTATTCATCAATTGCTCAATTGGATTTTTCCAACCGATATCTGCTTTTGGGTAATTAGAAAGAATTTCTGACTTTAGAAAATGGAAATCATCTTTCGTGAATCCTTGTAGTTTCGCTTCGTCCTTCACCCGGACAAAAATGGATACAACATCAAAGGAATCTTCAGTTGTTCCTAAGTATTTTTCGCCTTCAAACATAGCACCTTTGTACGTAATGAAGAAGTTTTTTCGAACATTTTTCACATCATCATAAAAGTAAAATTGCTGTTGTTCATAAGCTTCATCCAATTTGCGCTTGGGGTCCGTTAAATAACGAATACCTCGGTAAAATAAATAGATGATGAAAGCAATAATGACAAAACGGATCAGCAATGGCATAACAGATCCCCCTCACTTTAAACGTAGTACTCTCCTATACGGATGAGGAGGTAGATTGGTTTCACTTTTATAAAATTTTCTGGAGGTTTTTTTATGCAACTGTCAACATTATTTTCTATGCAGCGAGAATTGGATTCATTTATCCAAAATAATCGCCAACAGCAAAGCGATGTATTTCAAGAAAAAGGCTTGGCACTTCTTATCGAACTGGCGGAACTGGCGAATGAAACACGGTGTTTTAAATTTTGGAGTACGAAGGGGCCATCAGAGGACGCCGTTATTTTGGAGGAGTATGTGGACTCGATTCACTTCCTACTTTCCCTTGGAATTGAAAAAAATTTACATACATTGACAACTTGGCCGGTGCGTGAAGTAGAAGGCAATTTAACACAATTGTTTTTGGCAACAACAGCTGTCATTCACCGTTTTTTGGAGGATCTATCAATGGAGTCCTATGAGCAAGTGTGGGTATATTACGGTGCAATTGCTAATAAACTGGGCTTTACGAATGAGGACATCATTCAGGCTTACATAGCGAAGAACGAAGAGAATTATAATCGCCAGAAAACAGGCTACTAAAAAAGTTTTATAGAAAAATCAAAAAATTGATTGACAGAAACCTCTGAATAAAAAATAATAGAGTATAGCAACTTGACTATTAAAGGAGGCGTCAGTATGAATGAATGGAATAAAGAGGATTTTGGTGTACGTTTAAAAGCTTTGCGGGAGCAACGTGGGTTGTCCATGATGGCATTTGGTACCGCTATTGGAACATCTGCTAGTCGAATTAAAGATTGGGAAAAAGGAAAGAATGCCCCATCTGCTGCATGGATAGCCAAAATTTCAGAGCGCTTTAATGTTTCGACAGATGAGCTAATTCTTGGCAATGCAAAGGTTTCAAAAGCGTTTAAGAACTCGGGATCCCCGAATGTTGATTTATTGTATGATAAGTTAAGGGAAACGATTGCGGATGAGTTAGAAGCGGATGAAGAAACTGATCGTACAGCTGATTTGTACGCAGAACTGGATGCGGTGAATAAAGAAAACTATAGAAGTGGAAAAGGGAGAAGGCGTGCGGAGCGCGAACTGTTAGCTATCTTGACAGAACTTCCGAAGAAAGAAGTGCTTGAATTGCTAGAGCTTGCAAAGGTTAAAAAGCGCTGGCTGTAATGGAATCAACTACCGCTACGAAGAGAAAGAATAGGAAGCCGATTTTTATTCTCATAATTGTACTATTCATTGTTATTATTCTGCTAACTTATTGGGGTAATACAACAGTCGGTGTGACACAAAATACTATTATATCCGATAAAATTCCTGTTGATTTCAACGGATATAAAATTGTTCAATTATCAGATTTGCATGATGCCATGTTTGGTGACAGTCATGCGGAAGTCGTCGATAAAGTAAAAATGATTGCACCAGATGTTATTTTCATCACGGGGGATTTTATTGACAGCAATCGTTATAATCTTGAGCAAAGTTTACTTCTGGTTAAAAGGCTGCAAGGGGTTGCACCGATGTACTATGTCACGGGAAATCATGAAATTGCAACGAATGATATAGAACGTATTAAAGATGCACTAGAAGATTTGGGTGTTCGAGTCTTATCAGATGAAGCGGAAATTATAACGTCGAATCAGCGTGGCGGGATAGCGATTGGTGGGATTGAAGATCCGTTGCTCAGCTATCTGGATGATGAGGAAGCAGTCAAGACTTCAATGAATCAGGCATTTGAACATGTACCTAATCAGATGTTTAAAATTCTATTGTCACATAGACCAGAGCAATTTGAGGCTTACGTCGAACAAGGAATGGATGTCATATTTAGCGGTCATGCACACGGAGGTCAATTTCGAATTCCGGGATTCGGTGGACTTGTATCACCGGGGCAAGGTTGGTTTCCAACTTATACAGCAGGTGTCCACAACAAGGATGGTAGTCAGATGGTAGTTAGTCGTGGATTGGGTAATAGTATCATTCCTATCCGGATTTTTAATCAACCGGAAATTATTGTCGTTACTTTACAAAATGAAAGTCAGTAAGAAAAACGCAAAGAGCAGAGTGCTTCTTGCGTTTTTTGTTGTATAGACAATTTAGAACAGTGAGAACGCTAGTGTGATTTCATGGTATACTAGAAGTAGTATGTCGAGGTAATGAGTGGGGGAAAGGATGATAGATGTGAAAGCGTTTATTCATGAAGCTGGACAGTTGAAAATTAGTGAGATGGAAGAACCTATTGCGACAAAGGGGGAAGTTGTTGTTGCGATTCGGGCAGCGGGTCTGAACCGGCGTGACCTATACATTCCTGCTCGTAGAGGGAATGCAACAGAGGCATTAATCATCGGTTCCGACGGGTCAGGCGTAATTGAGTCAGTTGGTGAAGACGTAACGGCATTTAATGTTGGAGATGAAGTCATTATCAATCCCGCACTTCGTTGGTACGACAATAGCGATGCGCCGCCAGAAGGCTTTGATATTTTAGGTATGCCTGATCACGGGACGTTCGCAGAAAAGATTGCTATTTCAGCGGAGCAAGTTGAAAGAAAGCCAGCTCATTTAACGTGGGAGGAGGCAGCTGTGCTATCTCTCGCTGGTGTCACAGGTTATCGTGCTTTATTTACCAAAGGGGGCTTGCAGGCGGGAGATACGGTTTTTATCCCTGGTGCGGGGAGTGGTGTAGCAACTTATCTCATTGCATTCGCTAAAAATAGTGGGGCGCGTGTCATTGTTACATCGCGTAATGAAGATAAGCGAAAACAGGCGCTGGCGCTCGGGGCGGATGTCGCACTAGATACAGCTAGCGATTGGCAACAGGAACTAGCAGGTGAAACGATTGACTTGGTGATTGAAAGTGTCGGACGAGCAACATTCAATCGTTCGCTAGGAGTGTTAAAAAAAGGAGGGCGTATCGTCGTGTTCGGGGCGACGGCAGGTGATACGGTTGACATGGATTTACGTGCCTTTTTTTATGGCCAATATCAATTATTTGGATCGACGATGGGAAGCAGAGAAGAATTGCGTGATATGCTGACACATATTGAAAAGTACGGGACACGTCCAGTGGTCGATACAGTGTTTGCTTTGAATGATGCGCTGGCGGCGTTTGACTATATTGAAGACAGTAAGCAGTTTGGAAAAGTGGTATTGCGTGTAAGTGAGTGATTTGCAAAGTGCCGTAGTGATTCCGAGAGAGCGTAAATTTGTCATATGAATGTCAGAAAGTAAGGATTAATCCGAAATATGAATGCGCTATACTGTAGACAAAGAAAGGTGGGGGTTTTTATGACAGAAGAAGTTATTCCGTTGACGGATTTAGAAATTGCATCAAAAGCGGTGATGAAACCGATTTGGGCAATTGCTGAAAAAGCTGGCATCCCAGAAGAAGCAGTTGAGCCATATGGTAAGTTTAAAGCGAAAATTGATGTTACGAAACTAACTGGATCGAGTAAGAACGGCAAAGTTGTACTTGTTACGGCGATTAGCCCGACACCAGCAGGAGAAGGCAAGTCGACGGTTACTGTAGGACTGGCGGATGCACTTTCAAAATTAGGCGAAAAGACAATGATTGCTTTGCGGGAGCCATCCCTTGGTCCAGTTATGGGGATGAAAGGTGGGGCAACTGGCGGCGGTTATGCACAAGTGTTACCAATGGAAGAGATTAATTTGCATTTCAATGGCGATATACATGCTATTACGACGGCGAATAATGCGCTAAGCGCTATGATTGATAACCATCTCCATCATGGCAATATTCTTCGAATTGACCCGCGAAGAATTACATGGAAGCGTGTACTCGATATGAATGATCGAGCGCTGCGTCATGTAACAATCGGTCTAGGAGGACCTGCCCAAGGCGTACCGAGAGAAGATGGCTTTGACATTACGGTAGCCTCTGAAATTATGGCAGTATTTTGCTTGGCAACTAGTCTAACGGATTTGAAGGAACGAATTGCCCGGATTGTCATCGGTTATACATATGACAAGGAAGCGGTTACAGTTCGTGATCTTGGCGTACAAGGCGCATTGACCCTGCTATTAAAAGAAGCATTCAAACCAAATTTGGTCCAGACGATTGAAGGGACCCCAGCCTTGATACACGGTGGACCATTTGCCAATATTGCACACGGTTGTAATTCACTCATAGCGACAAATACAGCACGAAAACTAGCGGATATTGTCATTACTGAGGCTGGATTCGGAGCTGATTTAGGTGCCGAGAAATTTATGAATATTAAAGCGCGACATGGGAATTTTGCACCCGATGCAGTTGTTATTGTCGCAACAGTGCGTGCATTGAAAATGCATGGCGGTATGCCAAAAAATCAGCTGAAAGAAGAGAATATTCAAGCTGTGAAAGATGGCATGGAAAACTTGGCAAAGCATGTCGATACAGTACTGGTTTTCGGTGTAGAGCCTGTAATCGCTCTCAATCGTTTCTTAACAGACACACCGGATGAACTTGAAGTGATTTTTGATTGGTGTGAAACGAATGCAATCCGTGTGGCATTAACGGATGTTTGGGAGCATGGAGGAGAAGGTGGACTTGCGTTAGCGCGGGAGGTAATTAGCCTGTTGGATAAACCGAACCATTTCGCCCCACTCTATCATGTAGAACAACCTGTTCGTGATAAAATCACAGCGATTGTACAGAAGGTGTACGGTGGGCAAGGAATCATTTTGACTGACAATGCATTGAAAAATCTACAGAATATCGAAAAAAACGGCTGGGATGTCCTACCTATTTGTATGGCGAAAACCCAATATTCATTTTCTGACGATCCAACAATGTTAGGCCGTCCAGAAGGGTTTACAATTACAATTCGGGAAATCATTCCGAAACTAGGCGCAGGATTTCTTGTATGCTTAACAGGCGATATTATGACAATGCCTGGATTGCCAAAAACACCAGCTGCACTTGGAATGGATATAGATGCTAACGGTAATGCAAAGGGTTTGATGTAGTAAAAGGCGTAAAAAGATAGAGAAAAACAAATTCACTTGTACAAAGTGGTGTAATGGACGAAAAAACAGGCAAATCCGTAAATACGGATAGCCTGTTTTATTTTCACAACGCTTTGTCATCTACTGCATTCAGCCATGATTCAATTGTGCCAATGACGGATTCGACGCAGCCGTCTTCAAATGGAGATATTAAATTCGCTTCAGCAACGAGTTGCGTGAATGATTTAGAACCGCCAAGTGTACATAAGTGTAAATAGTCCTTCCAAGCAGCTGCATGATCTTCGCGTGAGCGTTTCCAAAATTGGAACGCACAAATTTGTGCCAATGTGTAATCGATGTAATAGAATGGACTTGCGAAAATATGACCTTGACGTTGCCAGACCGCACCCGATTCTAGGTATTCAATCCCATCATAATCACGCATTGGTAAATAGATTTTCTCAATCATTTTCCAAGCTGCTTTGCGTTCAGCAGGCGTCATTTGTGGGTTTTCATACACAACATGCTGGAACTCATCCACAGCTACACCGTACGGTAAAAAGAGCAATGCGTCACTAAGATGTGAAAACTTATACTTATCGGCCTGTTCTTTAAAGAAGAGCTCCATCCACGGCCAAGTGAAAAATTCCATACTCATCGAATGGATTTCAGCCCCCTCATATGTCGGCCACATATATTCAGGTATGCCGATATTGCGGCTAGAATACACTTGGAATGCGTGTCCGACCTCATGCGTCAGTACATCAATATCCCCGGAAGTGCCATTAAAATTGGAGAAGATAAACGGAGAATCATAATCGTCGATAAATGTACAATAACCGCCCGCTTCTTTCCCTTTCTTCGCTTCCACGTCCATTAAGTTTTTGTCTGTCATAAACTTGAAGAATGTATTTGTTTCAGGTGATAGTTCAGCATACATCTTTTTTCCATTCTCGATGATCCACTCAGGAGAGCCTTGAGGCGTTGCATTGCCTGTTAGGAAATTGAGTGACTGGTCATAGAATTTTAACTGATCGACGCCAATTCGTTCTGCTTGACGCTCGTAAAGGCGACTGGCCAGTGGAACGATGAAATCTCGAACTTGATCTCGGAACTTCTTCACCATTTCTGCATTATAATCAATGCGATTCATGCGAACATAACCAAGCTCTACAAAGTTTTTATAGCCAAGTGTTGTCGCAATTTGATGACGAAGTGTAACGAGTTCATCATAAATCGTATCGAATTGCTCCCCATTATCCGCATAGAATTTTTGAGTAGCTTCCATCGCGGACTTGCGAATCGAACGATCTGTCGATTCCGCGTATGGCCCCATTTGTGCAAGCGTTAACGTTTTGCCATCAAATTCGATTTGTGCAGATGCAACGAGTTTTGAGTAGTCAGATGATAATTTGTTTTCCTTTTGGAGCAATTCAACAATTTCTGGAGCAAATGACTTGATGGAATTATCAGCTAGCGCAAATAATTGGCTTCCCCATTGCTCTTCAAGCTGTGCTCTAAAGGGAGTTGACACGAGTTCCTTATAGTAAGCGGTTTCAAGTTCTTGGTACTCTGGTCCAATTTCATCGAAATAATCCCGTTCATTTTGATAGAATTCATCATTAGTATCAATGGAAGCGCGGATGTAGACGAGATTAGATTGTGTGGAGTAGTTGCTACCGATGGCATTAATCTTTTTCATCACGTCATTTTGCTGTTCGTAAGAGCTTGCGGAACGAAATTCCTGAAGTAGGGCTTCAAATTCTTTTTTTAACGACGCCATTTCAGGTTTGGTGTATTGATAGTCTTCAAATTTTAACAAACTAATTCCCCCTGAATATTTACTAGTGAAATACTTCACTGTTTCTATTGTTCACGAAGTTCGGTCAGATTGCAAAAGTTATTGACGATAATTGTGAATTTCTTTTTAGGAAAAGGGGTCCAGTGCATCATTTTGTTGGAGAATGATGTATGATGGAGAGTAGTGTGCAGCTTATGCATCGTTATCTGAAAAATTGTAAGTGAGAGGTTGTTAAAACTATGGAAATTAATGAACATATTGTTGATCAAATTCTTGATCCAACTGGAATTATTGCTGGTGAACGCTATCAATTTCGACTTTATTTAACGTTAGACGAAGAAGATGAGTTGTACGCTGAAGGCGGAACTGGACTTCGCGTTATTTTTGCTGTCGATGGTGAGGAAGAACGCATTGCGTCATATCATTTTTTTGAGCGTGCAACTGAAAAAGTCCTTGATTTTGAATTAGAGGATGACGAAAAAGAAATCGTCTTAGCTTTTTGTAAAGCGAACCGGGAATAATAAAAGGCAAGGGCCTGTACATTTAATTGTGCAGGCTTTTCTCTAATTCGTCATACAAATGTAAAACATATTATGTGTTTTTTTAAGCGAATTAGTAGATAATGAGTGAAGTGGATGCAAAGAGTTTTCTTTTTCATCCAGACGAGAAAGAAAAACTATAACAGGAGTGTTAGCTTATGGACAACAAAATCGTTGATATTACAATCATCGGGGGAGGACCAACGGGACTTTTCTCTTCATTTTACGCAGGAATGCGAGAAATGTCTGTCAAGATTATTGACAGCCTGCCACAGCTTGGCGGTCAACTCATTGAGCTTTATCCCGATAAATATATATATGATGTCGGGGGATTCCCGAAAATACTTGCAAAGGATTTCGTTGCGAATCTAGTGACACAGGCACATTACGCGAAGCCAGAAATCATTTTAGGTGAAACGGCGCTTTCAGTAACACGCGATGGTGATCACTTCATCCTGCAAACAGATAAAGGTATCCACCTGACACGTACAATCCTGCTGACAGCTGGAATTGGAGCATTCCAACCACGGAAGATTGGCTTGAAAGAAGAAGTAGACTTCGAAGGAACAACATTGCACTACGGTATAAAGGATCTGTCTATTTTTAAGGATCAAAACGTGGTCGTTTGCGGCGGGGGCGACTCAGCTGTTGACTGGTCACTGATGCTTGAAGATATTGCAGCAAGCGTCACACTTGTTCATCGTCGTGAACGTTTCACTGCGCATGAAACTAGCGTTAATCAGCTCATGGAATCGAAAGTGACTGTCGTAACGTCACGTTCAGTAAAAGCGATTGAAGGCGAAGCAGGGACAATTAGTGGCGTTGTGCTAGCTGATAAAGAAGGCACGGAAGAACGATTGAATGTCGATCATTTGATCGTGAACTATGGTAATATCTCTTCACTCGGACCATTGAAAGAATGGGGACTTGAGATGGACCGTAATTCGATTTTAGTCAATACGCGGATGGAAACAAATATTGAAGGCATTTATGCAGCTGGTGATATTACGAACTATGATGGCAAAGTGAAGCTAATCGCTGTTGGACTAGGCGAAGCGCCGATTGCTGTCAATCATGCGAAATCGCATATCGACCCGAAAGCAAGAGTACAACCACTTCATAGTACGAGCGTGTTTAGCTGAATAGATTGAATGAAAAAAAGCCGCATAATTGCGGCTTTTTTTGTCTAGCTCCGGGCGCCAGATGCATTTCGTGATTGTTTTACCGCGTCTGTTGATTAACCAAAAAATAATTTAATCAAAAAACTATGTACTATGTGTAATGTTTTATTTTGACTCTTTCTGTATTGAACGACTTCTATACAATAGCCGTTATATTTTATGTGTAGTATGCGACTAAGTCGCATCCTAAACATTCTGTTCGGTAATCGTATGGTGGTCGTTCATCCGTCACTCTACAAAAACACAGATACACAAAGTGCTAATGCTTTTGAGGACGAGGGAATAGAGGGCTTCTTAACCTGAGAGGGCCGCCAAAGATACAATTTTGGCGGCTGAATCTTCTACTATGGTCTTTTCCACTGTTATTGTAGGTAGTGTCACCTTCTTGATAAAACTTGCTAAAAGTACAGTGAGAATACCTTGTACAACGTGCAAGAGTGCCCGAAATTTCATCTTCGGGCACTTACAGCCTTTATAGAAAGTCATCTATTCTTTTCTTCTCAAACCACTGCATTTTTCACTTAAACAGTGTAGGTACGCGACAGGCAACTATTCACAACAAAATGACCGAAAATAATGTATCTAGAAATGACGAAGTCATTTCTAGATACATTAACCTCCGCGGAGGAATGAACTGCAATTCCTCCTTGGTAATGATGTCGTGAATAGTTAGCTGAGAGCGAACCGGCAACGATTTAGTGAAAAAAGTGATTTTCAAGCCTTTATTCACCTACGATTTATGCAAGTAAATGGTTAATCAACAGACGTGTTATTTTACAATAGAAAAGTAATAACCAAGATGAGCACTAACGGACCCAATAAGATGACATAGCCAAGAGGCTGCCCAAAGTTGACGGTCCAACCTACACCAAATCTTTTTTCAACAAAAATGGATGGATCGTTTTTATTGACGTAAATGACGCCAAACTTCCAATATTGGTCATCATCAACATCTGTGACTCCAGGTGTCGATTCATCTTCAAATGCAACATCTATGCGTGACCCACTTTGACCGACTTTGAAGGCATAGATGGCTGTACCGATGAGGATAAGTAATAGAAAACCGAGTGGCATAGCAAGCATAAGTGCAGTGTTGCCAATACCTTCATGAATCGTTGATAAGTGTAGAAAACTCATAAGAACTGTCGAGAGTACAGTTGTCATGAACAAAAACCAACTACTATATTTTCTGAAGGATAACTGTTGTACTTGGGAACTTTTACTTTTAGCGGCATTCAATTTAATGCCTGACCGTTTTATTAACGCATTGAATCCAAGTAACATCCCTTGCATGATTAATTGAATAAGTAGAAGAGCAATAACAGAAAATGGTGTTTTAGGGCTGAAAGCATCAGGTTGCCCATTAGGTCCCCAGTGCGTCGGAATCATATCGGGCATATTGCCGTATTGCGTTGCGGTATAGGCAATCAGACCAATTGTAATTGCTAATGGTATGGCATAGATAGACGTTGGAAGCATTTCATCTTTCGTACGGATGGCTAAGTCGACAATCCGTATTTGTTTCAAGTCTGCACCCCAGTTATTCATGCGTTTCAGCTGGGTTGTTTTCGCATGGAAATATAAATACAGAGCCATGCTGAGAAAAAGGATACCAAATTGAATCGCTAAACCTATCAAGACAATTTGTTCTTCGGTAATGCTGCCGTTAGCCCAAATGGCAAAGCCAATGAGCGAAATGAGACCAATGCTACTGACGATTGCTGAGTACATTTTTCGATAGGATGCGATAATAGTATTATCCGTATGGCCTTCCGGAATGGTCACTCCAAAAGCAATCGTCCGTCTTAGTAAAAATGGGATGGCAGACTGTATAACGACAATGAAGCCGAAAATAATTAGAAAAATGGTAGTCGTCATTTTTTATTCCCCCTTGATGTCAGTAATGATTGATGATGCAAGTGTTATGAGATCCTCTTTCCCCATCCCAAGTACGATTGCTTCAGCAAGTAACGGTTTCAATTCCTCTGCAATTCTCTCGCGATGGCTGTCCTGTATGCCTTCTTCGACAGGTGGATTAATAATCGCCCCCGATTTCGGCACAATTTCAATGATGCCTTTCTTTTCTAACGCATGATATGCCTTGTTAACTGTATGCATATTCATACTCAGATCCGCCGCCAATGAGCGGACGGAAGGCAAGGCATCCCCGCCGATCAGTTCCCTTCGAGCAATCAATTCAATTAACTGATTAGCCAATTGTGTATAAATCGGGATATCCGAAGAAGGCTCAATTTGAATAAACATGGTGATACCTCCTAACTGTTCTAGTTTTATTATAGCAGATTTGTTCTAGTATGTATAGAATAGAAGTGAATTATTTTAACTTGATTCAGCATTTCTATCAGAGGGAGTTCAATTACGCCAACGCAATTATGCCTTGGCGTAATTGACAAACAAAAATCCCACCGATGAGTTTCGGTGGGATTTCAATTAATCTAGCTCTGAAACGGTTACAAATATATAGCCTTCACTTTGTAGATAGGAAAGGACGGCATCGAGTCCATCGGCTGTGGATTGGTGGATATCATGCATAAGGATAATACTACCGTTCTTTGTTTCTTCCTTGACTCTCATCAATAGTCGATGGGCATCACGGTGTTTCCAATCGAGTGTATCGACATCCCAAAGGACAGTTGGTAAATTGGATTGTTTTTTGACCATTTGATTGACAGCACCGTAAGGCGGCCTAAAAACTGTGGCTTTCGTTCCTGTTACTGATTCAATAATCGCTGATGTTCGATTGATTTCTTTGCGTACTTTTTCCATATCGGCTTTTGTTAGATCTGGGTGATTCCACGTATGATTGCCAAGTTCATGGCCTGCATCATTGATATTTTTTGCGATGTCGGGGTAGTATTCGACCCGACTACCAAGCATGAAGAATGTGGCTTTGGCATTGTATTTTTGTAATGTATCAAGAATTTGCGTCGTTACCTTTGGATCAGGTCCATCATCAAATGTTAGCGCAACCTTTTTTACGATCGTTTCCCCTGTACCATCGGGAAGTGGTGTTCCACCAGTGTTTGTATCGGTGTTACTGGCATTATCCTCTTTGTCGGGTTGTTCGTTGACATCGGGAGTTGTACTATCGTCTGGCTTTTCAACTTCTGAATCATTATCTGGTTGTGGATTGGACTGTTGTTCTTGTAGCTTAAATTCTTCGGCTAATAAGTTGTCGATAGTATGGAGAGGAATAGCGACAATTGGAGGTCCAACTGCTCCAGCAGCTAGCGCGTATTCATCAAAATAAAAGACGATAGAATCATCTGCCAAAGCAAAATTACTATAATTCTCCCAAATCGGCTCTGTATTAAGATGAAGCTCCTCGGGATATAAATGGTTTTCTAAAGTCAAATCGTTATAAAGGTGTTCTCTTACTAAAGTAGAAATCGTTTCAAGCCTTTTCTGATCCCATTCAAAGACATCTTCAATGGAAATGATTTTCTTTGTTATAGGATTTAAATGAAAGGAGCGGATTTCTGTTGAACCATTTGCTCCCACGATAGAATTAGAATTGACGACGACAAACGAATAATTGCCGGAGTGATGGGACAATGTCTCAAAAGAGATATTCAATTCTCCTTTATATTCACTCGCTAGTTCTCTATTCTTTTCCATGGCAGTCAAATAGCTTTTTTTCGTATGTGAGATATAAGCAGAAATCGCATCATTGAATGTACTATGTAAGCTTTGCGGATATTGAATTGCAAATGGAGAATATGGATCGTTCGATGTTTCGGTAATAATTTTGATGCCTGGATAGCTGGAGTCAATCGTATCGATTACTACAGGAGTCGGTTTGGTAGCTTGTGTTTTAGGGGGTGGGGCAGCCGTACTTTTGTTGTTTATTGAAATTAAATAAATGGTCGCAACCGTCAGTGCGATAATAGTTGCAGAAAATGTGATGTCAATCCATGTCGAACGGCGCTTACGATGTGTTCTTGTCATGCTGTGGGCTCCTTTATTGGTTGTAAAAAGTTAGACGGCTGAAACTAGTAAATAGTTTCACTTGAATTAGTAGAGGCTTTAAATCCTTTGTTGATTCAAGTGAAGTCTCCGGCGGATGTCAAAAATTTTGAAAGGGGGTGTGGAAGGCAACCTAAATTCGCCTCGTCCTGCGGGCACAATTCAAAATTTGGACGCAATTACGCTAAGGCGTAATTGATTGAAAAATAAAGTATAATGTCTACTGATACGATAAACATATTCTATTAGTATACATGAAAGATAGTGGTAGACCAATGAAAGGAAAGTGTTTGTGAGATGCTAATTTTAACCATGTAAGGAATTAGCTTGTTGTCCTTTTGTGATATTGTGAAAAACTATTAACAATCGCCTAGGAGTGGGCTCTTAACAATCAAAATCCCTTTTTTCTCCTGCATACATATGGTACAATAGCTTCGTCTCGTATTGTGCATATACGGGTATCTTTTGTATGTTTACACTTAATACCGATCCGGTTGTTGACTTATAACATGCAATTATAAAAAAACAAGGTGGTTGGAAAATTGGAAAACAGTACTTATCGGGTTCTTCTGTATTATAAATACGTCACTATCGAAGACCCAGAAGCATTTGCTATTGAACATTTACAAGCTTGTAAAGAAATTGGACTAAAAGGTCGTATTTTAGTCAGTACTGAGGGTATCAATGGTACATGTTCAGGTACGCTTGAACAGACGGATGCTTATATGGACCTTATGAAACAGGATGAGCGTTTCGCTGATATGGTTATCAAAATCGACGATACGGATCGACATGCCTTCAAGAAAATGCATGTACGCGCACGTGAAGAAATTGTGAATCTGAGCCTTGAGGAAGATATCAATCCGAATGAGCTAACAGGTAAACGCTTGAGCCCTGAAGAGTGGTTCAAACAAATGCAAGAGGAAGATACCATCATCATTGATGCACGCAATGATTATGAGTTCGACTTAGGCCATTTCCGTGGCGCGGTTCGTCCAGATATCGAAAACTTCCGCGATTTACCAGAGTGGATTCGTGATAACAAAGAGCAGTTTGAAGGGAAGAAAATCCTAACATATTGCACAGGTGGAATCCGTTGTGAAAAATTCTCAGGATGGCTTGTCCGTGAAGGCTTCGAGGATGTATCGCAATTACACGGTGGAATTGCGACATACGGTAAAGATCCTGTAGCAAAAGGCCAGCTTTGGGATGGACAAATGTATGTCTTTGATGAGCGTATTGCTGTGCCAATCAATCAAGTAGAACAAGTCATTGTCGGTCGTGATCATTTTGACGGGACACCATGTGAGCGCTACGTGAACTGTGCCAACCCAGAATGTAATGCGAAAATCATTACTTCTGAAGAAAATGAGCATTTATATATGCGCAGTTGTACTGATGAATGTCGTACGCATCCTCGCAATCGTTATTTTGTCGAGCATAATATGACAGTTGAAGAGTATGATGAACGTCTTGCAGCGATTGAAAAGCGTAAAAACGAAATACAAGTATCTTAAATCAAACATACTAGAGCTGACCGGATGTTGATCCAGAAAGGTTGCTGAAACAGTGAATGCTGTTTCAGCAACCCTTTTTTTATCCGTGCTTCATGCCGTCTACCGGCAGAAATGATATCATCACTATTTACTAATCTGCATTAATCGTCTAATATGAAGCCAAATCCTACTACACCAAAATTGAAAGCGCATACATGATTCTGTGGGAGAATAAAGGATTTTTGATTCGAAAATCAATTGTGGGGGATGGGACCAATGGATATCAAAGGTAAGGTCGCAATTGTGACGGGTGGAGCCTCTGGATTAGGGCTAGGAACAGTAACGGGTTTAGTAAACAAGGGTGCAAAGGTTGTCATATTTGATTTGAATGAAGAAGCTGCCAAAGAAGTCTGTATGGAACTAGGGGGAAATGTTGATTTTGCACATGTAGATGTAACAAGTGAGGAGTCCGTTGAGGCAGGTATTCAAAAAGTGATAGCAGCATTCGGTGCGATTCATATTTGTGTCAACTGTGCGGGTGTAGCTCCGCCGCAAAAGGTTATTGGGCGAACAGGAGCGATGCCTTTGGCAAACTTTAAAAGGGTTTTGGATATTAACTTGAATGGGACGTTCAATGTACTGAGACTAGCAGCAGCTGAAATGATTAAGAATGAGCCTTTAACAGAGGATGACGAACGTGGAATTATCATTAACACGGCATCGATTGCGGCTTTTGATGGGCAGATGGGGCAAGCCGCCTATGCCGCTAGTAAAGCGGGTGTGGCAGGAATGACGTTGCCAATTGCACGTGATCTGTCATCCTACGGCATTCGTATCAATACCATCGCACCGGGATTATTCCGTACACCAATGGCAGCGGGACTGCCCGAACCTGTTATAGAGAAATTAGAAAGTATGGTTGAGTTTCCAAAACGCTTGGGCGTTCCAGCTGAATATGCGTCCTTGGCTATTTTCATGATGGAAAATGGCTACGTCAATGGAGAAGTGATTCGTTTAGATGCCGGCATTCGTATGTCACCGCGGTGAGGAAATTTATTAAATGAGGGGTGGGATGAATCATGACAGAAGTGGTCATTGTAGAAGGGCTTCGCACAGCAGTAGGACGAAGAAAAGGAACTTTTGCTAGTTATCGACCAGATGAATTAGCGGCAGTTGTACTAGATGAGCTCGTTCAGCGTGCGGGGGTTGCGAAGGAAGATGTAGAAGATGTCATTTTAGGCTGTGTCACACAAACGGGAGAGCAGGCAAGTAATGTTGCCCGAACAGCGCTACTCATTGCTGGTTTTCCAATCGAAGTGCCAGGTGTCACAATTGATCGACAATGTGGTTCGAGCCAACAAGCGGTTCATTTCGCATCACAGGCTATCGCTTCAGGTGATATGGATATCGTCATTGCGGGCGGCGTCGAAAATATGACGAGGGTGCCGATGATGTCCAATATCGGGAATGTAAAACCGAGTGACAAGTTAACGGAAAAATACGAAATTATTAATCAGGGTTTATCGTCAGAACGAATGGTGAAAAAATGGGGACTGACACGTGAAGAGTTGGATCGCTATTCAGTCAACAGTCATATCAAAGCAATCAAAGCAATTGAACAGGGCCATTTTGAAGCTGAAATAGTCCCCATTGATGTCGAACAGAAGGATGGTGAGATAATTCGTTTTGCTGTCGATGAAGGGCCGCGTCCTGGCACGACGATGGAAGTGCTAGGTGGCTTGAAAACAGTTTTTGATGAACAAGGTGTTATTACGGCAGGAAATGCGAGTCAAATCAGTGACGGTGCATCAGCGGTATTGCTTATGTCACGAGACAAAGCAGATGAGCTTGGCTTGAAACCAAAAGCGCGTATCGTCGCTCGCAGTGTGATAGGCTCAGATCCAACGCTTATGTTAACAGGGCCTATTGATGCTACGAGAAAAGTGTTGAAAAAAGCAGGGTTGACGATTGAAGATATCGACACATACGAAGTGAACGAAGCCTTTGCACAAGTACCGCTTGCTTGGTTACAAGATATTGGGGCAGACCCTGAAAAACTGAATCCAGATGGGGGAGCAATTGCACTAGGGCATCCATTAGGGGCTACGGGAACGAAATTACTAGTGACACTAATGAATAGACTGGAACGAACGGGTGGACGTTATGGTCTGCTAGCGATTTGTGAAGGTATGGGGATGGCTAACGCAACGATTATTGAACGATTGTCTTAAGTAAGGCGAAAGGGGAGGTAGGGATGGGGAGATATAAATTTGAAACAGAGGAACATATTATGTTCAGAGATTCACTTAGAAAGTTTCTGCAAAAAGAAGCAATCCCGCATTATGATACATGGGAGAAACAACGTATCATTCCAATTGTGTTTTGGAAAAAGTTTGGGGAAATGGGCTTTCTTTGTCCGCAAGTAGCTGACGAATATGGTGGACTTGGGCTTGACTTTAGCTTCGGTGTTATCATTTCTGAAGAATTAGAAAGGGTAGGCACCAGCTTGGTCGGGGTCAGCTTGCATAATGATATTGTTGTGCCTTATATCGAGTCGTATGGTTCAGTTGAACAAAAAAAACGTTGGCTACCGGGTTGTGTGTCAGCGGATATCATTACAGGGATTGCCATGACGGAGCCTGGAACAGGATCTGATTTGGCAAATGTGCGGACGACCGCGATTCGTGACGGAGATCATTATGTCGTCAATGGGCAAAAGACATTCATTACAAATGGCATTAATGGCAATCTTTTTGTTGTCGTAGTGAAGACGGATTCGCATGTCGAGCCGAAGCACCGTGGTATTAGTCTACTTGTAGTTGAAGAAGGAACACCTGGGTTTACGAAAGGACGCAAGCTCGATAAAGTGGGGCTTCATGCGCAGGATACGGCTGAATTATACTTTGAAGATTGTCGAGTTCCTGTTGGCAATTTGCTTGGCGAAGAAGGGAAAGGCTTCGGGTATCTCATGTCGAAACTTCAACAAGAGCGGTTAGTCGTGGCGATTGCTGCACAAATTGCATCGGAGGATATGCTGGAAACGACCATCCGTTACGTGAAATCTCGTGAGACGTTTGGAAAGCCTGTCTCTTCATTCCAAAATACGCAGTTTAAAATTGCAGAGATGGCAACGAAGATTGAGCTTGGAAAAGCGTTTTTGGAGTCATTGATTGAGGATCATATCGCCGGTAAAGACGTCGTGACAAAAGTGTCGATGGCAAAATATTGGCTAACTGAAACCGCGCAGGAAATTTCGGCGGAGTGTATGCGATTGCATGGTGGCTATGGGTATATGGAGGAGTATACCATTGCTAGGCGTTACCGGGATATCCCCGTAGCCTCTATTTACGCGGGGACGAATGAGATTATGAAAGTGATTATTGCGAAGAATATGGGGTTGTAGAGAAAAGTGCCAGCGAGTAATTTGCTGGCACTTTTAATTGATTTATCGCAGGTAATGACGGCGGTATGAAAAATAATAGGTAATTAAACCGACAATCGGGATGGTGGCTACAAGTAAAAAGGTTAGTAAAAGTGGTAGTGTACTTTCAGAAAGCATGGTTATACCCAAAAGGACTATGGAAATTGGAGAAAAGACAAGGACTGCTGACAATGCATCTTTTGCAGCCTTCCCAGTCAACTCCATTTCGCGTTCATCCTTGGAGCTTAATTCGGGTAAAATTAGATCCTTCATAATAAATCTACCATCTGTCTGGCTTTTACTATATTTATACTCCCGAATCTGAATAATAAGTACTACAATCCAAAATGGGAGTGCAAGGTAAATGTTTGAATTTCTTAGATAGTCAGATGCACCTGAATGAAGTAAATTAAACGCATACAGGCTAAGCGTGATAAATAATAGAATCCTTAGTATTACTGCAATCGTTAAATTCTTCATATTTCACCCTCCTTGGAAAAAATCTCTTCAATCGGCATGTCAAACACTTCAGCGATATTCATAGCAAGTAGTAGCGAAGGTGTGTAACTACCCTTTTCAAGTGACACAATCGTCTGCCGCGTCACCCCGACCTTGTCCGCCAAATCACCTTGCGTCAAATTAAAACGTGCTCGTAATTCTTTTACACGGTTTTTAAGCAATTGGATTCCACCTTGCTGTTATATGTTGACCCAATGATCACCTCGTAATCTCCAGCGAAAGCGCCTAACAGGGGTAGCCGAAGCGATAAGACAAAGGAGGGATGCAGTTTAATCCCTCCCTGATGGTGGTTTTCCATCCGGCTTATCGCGGGAGGCATCCCCTAGCGCCAAGCGTTATTAGTAGGATTCTCTATTGCAACTTATCCGAATTGTATAACAAACTATTCATTATGTAAAGTCAACTATACATAATGAATAGTCGATTGTACTTCAAGTGTTAACATTTTCGTAACGACTACACTTACTTAAAAAGCATCAAAAGTGGTATACTATGAACATTGATTTAAAATTGGAGGAACTTTTTTTATGCAGTGGAGAAATTTATATCGAGGATTCTTTATGGGGATCAGCGATCTGATTCCTGGAGTGAGCGGGGGAACCATTGCGTTCATTCTCGGGATATATGATGAATTATTAACGTCTATTAGTGGCTTTTTCAGCCGCGATTGGAAAAAATACATCGGTTTCCTATTGCCACTTGGCATCGGAATTGGAGCTACCCTCTTACTATTCAGTAGAGTCATTGAGTTTTTGTTGAAAAACTATCATGCACCTACTCAATTTTTCTTTATAGGGCTTATATTAGGCGTGCTGCCTTTCATTACGAAACAAGCAGGTGTGAAAAGGAATTTCAAATGGACACATTTCCTCTTTATTATCCTTCTTGGGGCCGCGCTTGCTTCAACTGCCTTTATCAAGCCATTGGATACGACCCCGATTACGTCATTGACAGCTACGAACGCGATTGGCTTGTTTTTGGCTGGCTGGGCAGGTAGTATGGCAATGCTTCTTCCAGGGATTAGCGGCTCATTCATCTTGCTATTGCTAGGTGTCTATTCAACGGCAATTGGTGCCTTATCCAATTTGAATCTGCCAATCATCGCTGTTATTGGTGCAGGCGTTATTGTCGGTTTCATCGTGAGCAGTAAAGTCATTAGCTATTTACTAGCCAAATTCACACACATTACCTTTGCGGCCATCATTGGTCTGATCATCGGTTCGGTATTCGTTGTCTATCCAGGTATTCCAGAAAGTGGTACACCATTTGTGATGAGTGTCATAGCTTTCATCACGGGGTTAATTGTTGCGAATATGTTTAGTTCACCGAATAAAGCTTCTGTTTCTCATCACTAATACCTAAAAGCACCTTATTCTAATGTATTTTTAGAATGAGGTGCTTTTTTATTGTCTAGCCCGCGCTCTTCGCTTTTCTTGAATGCCCTGCATCATAACCTTCCGCTACGCATACTATGGATAAAACCATGCCCTGACTGGAGGGAATAGTATGGATATATTAAACCAAGTAAAAAGTTTCCGAGAAGAAGAAAACAAGCTGAAATGGCAAGGCACATTTGCGGAATACTTGGATATTGTGAAGGAACGACAAGAAGTTGCTCAAACGGCACATTCACGTGTATATCATATGATTAAAAGTTCTGGTTTGGCGGAGAAAGACGGACAAAAGCTATACAACTTTTTTGGAGAAGAAATTTTCGGTCTAGAGGAAGCGATTGAACGACTTGTCGAAGAGTACTTTCATCCCGCTGCTAAAAGACTCGATGTACGTAAGCGGATTTTATTGTTAATGGGTCCTGTTAGTGGTGGGAAATCTACCATTGTGACCTTATTGAAAAGAGGCCTTGAAAGCTATTCTAAAACAGACGAAGGCGCGGTTTATGCCATTAAAGGCTGTCCGATGCATGAGGATCCATTGCATTTAATCCCGCATCATTTACGCAAGGATTTTGCTGAGCAATTTGGAATTCGGATTGAAGGCAGCTTATCTCCGCTTAATACAATGCGTTTGGAACAGGAATATGACGGTCAAATTGAAAACGTCCTAGTCGAACGTATTTTTTTCTCAGAAGACAAACGTGTCGGAATTGGTACATTCACGCCTTCTGACCCGAAATCACAAGATATTGCCGACTTAACGGGGAGCATTGATTTTTCAACAATCGCTGAATTTGGCTCCGAGTCAGATCCGCGCGCCTATCGCTTTGATGGTGAATTAAACAAAGCAAATAGAGGCATGATGGAATTTCAAGAAATGTTGAAGCTAGACGAGAAATTTTTATGGCACTTATTGTCCTTGACGCAGGAAGGAAATTTTAAGGCGGGTCGATTTGCCTTGATCAGTGCAGATGAACTCATCGTTGCGCACACAAACGAAACCGAGTATCGTTCCTTTATTGCCAATAAAAAGAATGAGGCATTGCATTCTAGAATTATTGTTATGCCAATTCCGTACAATTTGAAGGTAAGTCAGGAAGAACGAATTTATGAAAAAATGATTAATGAAAGTGATATTGCTGACGTTCATATTGCGCCTCATGCTTTACGAGTGGCAGCGATTTTTTCGATTTTAACTCGATTAGAAATTTCCAAGAAACAAGGTATTGATGTTGTGAAAAAAATGTATTTGTATGATGGGCAAAGTGTAGAAGGCTTTAACCCAATGGATGTTGAGGGTTTGAAGAAAGAGTTCCCGAATGAGGGAATGAATGGCATTGACCCACGGTATGTCATTAACCGGATTTCATCAGCCATTATTCGCAAGGAAATTCCGGCCATCAATGCACTTGATGTACTACGAGCGTTGAAGGATGGACTTGACCAACATGCTTCGATTTCACAAGAGGATCGCGAGAAATACATGAATTATATAGCAGTTGCCCGAAAAGAATATGATGAAATTGCTAAGCAAGAAGTGCAAAAAGCATTTGTCTATTCCTACGAAGAGTCAGCTGTAAATTTAATGGATAATTATTTAGATAATGTTGAAGCGTTTTGCAATAAAAATAAATTGAGAGATCCGTTAACAGATGAAGAGATGAATCCTGACGAGAAGCTTATGCGCTCAATTGAGGAGCAAATTGGGATTTCCGAGAATGCCAAGCGAGCCTTCCGGGAGGAAATTCTCATTCGGATTTCTGCGTACGCACGGAAAGGGAAACGTTTTGAATATAAATCGCATGATCGTTTACGTGAAGCGATCCAAAAAAAGTTATTTGCTGATTTAAAGGATGTCGTGAAGATTACAACGTCCTCCAAAACACCGGATGAATCGCATTTGAAAAAAATCAATGAAGTCGTCGCGAGACTCATTGATGAACATGGCTATAATTCAATCTCCGCCAATGAATTACTACGCTATGTGGGAAGCTTACTGAACCGCTGATCCTAATGCACGGGTGTTTTCAAGTTTGCCAATAGATAGGTGTGAATGAAAAATGAGCGAACGGCAAAATCAGTTTATCGTTTCACAGGAAAATTGGTCTCTCCATCGAAAAGGACATCGTGATCAAGAACGGCATATGGACAAAGTGAAGGAAGCTATTCGCAGCAACCTACCGGATTTAATTAGCGAAGAAAGCATTGTGATGTCTAATGGACGGGATGTTATTAAAATACCTATCCGTTCGTTAGATGAATATAAAATTCGTTATAATCATGAAAAATCAAAACACGTTGGGCAAGGCGATGGCAGTAGCCAAGTCGACGACGTTGTCGCAAGTGATGGGAAGCAGGCACAAAGTGGTCAAGGAAAGCAAGCCGGTGATCAGCCCGGGCAGGATTATTATGAAGCAGAAGTTTCCATGGCTGAAATCGAAGAAATTCTTTTCGATGAACTTGAATTACCGAATTTACAACAAAAAGAGCTGGCCGAAATAGTGGATGAGGAAATTGAATTTAATGATATTCGAAAAAAAGGTTTGATTGGCAATATCGATAAAAAACGAACGATATTAACGGCTATTAAAAGAAATGCGATGAAGGGAAAAGCTGAAATCTCACCGATTCATAATGATGATTTACGCTTTAAAACGTGGAATGATATTGAAAAACCTGAATCTAGAGCAGTTGTACTTATGATGATGGATACGAGCGCCTCTATGGGAAACTTTGAAAAGTATATGGCAAGAAGTTTCTTTTTCTGGATGATGAAGTTTTTACAGACGAAATATGAAACGGTTGAAATTGAATTCATTGCCCATCATACAGAAGCAAAAGTTGTCACGCAAGAAGCCTTTTTTTCAAAGGGAGAGAGTGGGGGAACGATTTGTTCGTCGGCTTATGAGAAGGCACTAGAGCTCATAAAAAAACAATACCATCCCTCGCGCTATAATATTTACCCTTTTCATTTTTCCGATGGTGAAAATATGTCATCGGATAATGAAAAATGTATTGAACTAGTTAATGAGCTAATGGAAGTATCTAGCTTATTTGGTTATGGCGAGGTCAATGCACATAGTCGTTTTTCGACATTAATGGCTACTTACAAAAAAATCGAAAACCCAAAGTTTCGTCATTATATTCTAAAGGAAAATCAAGATGTGTATCATGCATTGAAAAAGTTTTTTTATAATGAAAATCCGGAGGGAGCCGATTGACGGATCGACATGCACTTGAGTATGCTATCGACGAGATTACGGAAATTGCAACTGGATTCGGCTTAGATTTCTATCCAATGCGCTATGAAGTATGTCCCGCTGATATTCTTTATACATTTGGTGCATATGGTATGCCTACGCGATTTACACACTGGAGTTTCGGCAAGCAGTTTCATAAAATGAAGCTACAATATGACCTCGGATTAAGTCAAATCTATGAATTGGTCATTAACTCCAACCCTTGCTATGCGTTCTTATTGGATACGAATAGCCTAATCCAAAACAAGCTGATCATTGCTCATGTCCTTGCTCACTGCGACTTTTTCAAAAATAATGTTCGTTTTTCGAATACGAGGCGGGATATGGTGGAGAGCATGACGGCTACTGCAGAGCGGATTGCGGGCTATGAAATGCTTTACGGGAAAGAGGAGGTAGAACGTTTTTTAGATGCAGTTTTAGGCATTCAAGAGCACATCGACCCCTCTATCCGAAGACATCACCTACCAGAGGATTCCCTAGAAGAGAAAGAAATCATACGAAAAACGGCCTATGATGATTTATGGGATTTAGATAAACGTCAACCAGATAAGAAGAAAACGTCTCCGACTACCTATAAAACACCGCCAAATCCAGAAAAAGATCTCCTATTATTTATTTTAAAATATAGTCGTCATTTGGAAGAGTGGCAGCGTGATATTGTAACGATGATGCGTGAAGAAATGCTCTATTTTTGGCCACAGCTTGAGACGAAAATCATGAATGAAGGCTGGGCATCCTATTGGCATCAACGGATTATTAGAGAGATAGATTTAACGACAGATGAAACAATTGAGTTTGCGACTTTGAATGCTAATGTTGTCCAGCCCTCCAAAACAAGCATCAATCCGTATTATCTTGGTGTGAAAATTTTCGAAGATATTGAACAGCGTTATAACCATCCGACTGAGGACATGAAGAACTTTGGCGTTCAATTAAATTCAGGTAGAGAGAAAATGTTTGAAGTGAGGGAAATAGAATCGGATATTTCCTTCATTCGAAACTATTTAACGAAGGACTTAGTACAGAAGGGAGATCTGTATTTATTTGAAAAGAAGAGGGGAGATTACCGAATTACAACGAAAGATCATGAGGATGTAAGGGATCAGCTTATTGCGATGCGTGTGAATGGTGGTTTTCCTTATATCGTCGTAGAAAATGGCGATTATTTGCGGAATGGGGAACTGTATTTAGTCCATCAGTTTGATGAAAAGGAGCTCGATGTTCGTTACCTAGAACACGTCCTGCCATATATTCATCAATTATGGGGACGTATTGTTCATTTGGAAACGTATGTGGACAATAAGCAAATTGTCTTTTCCTATGATGGAAAAAAAGTGTATCGACGTTATGTTTAGTAAAAATCGATTGTAATTATTGAGTGCCAGATACGTTTCCACATCTATTATTAGAGTGGTTAATGTATCTGGCATTTGATTGATGGTTTAGTGTTCCATATCTTTTTCCTTAGACTTAAGTTTATGCTTATACATATTTGCGTCCGCCAATTGAAACAAGTCCTTAAAATTATTTGCATCCGCTGGGAAGAAGGCAATGCCGATACTTGGCTCAATTTGTAATGTGATGGATTCTGATGTGAATTTGTCTTCAGCAAAGTCCTCTAGCAGTCGCGTGCACCAATCAGTTACAGCTTGTTGTGTAGGGAAATTTTCTAAAAAGATGACAAACTCATCCCCTCCCAATCGCGCAACTAAATCATTTGTCCGAACTGCCTGTTTTAACAGCATCGCTGTATGCTGCAAAACTTCATCCCCAATGGCGTGTCCGTAAGTGTCATTTATACGTTTAAACCGATTTAAATCAATGAGTACAAGCGCCGATTCCTTTGTTGAACTAGCAGCCAATCTTGTCATTCGATCTTTTACTTTGGGAACAAAATAGGCACGGTTATGAAGTGAAGTAAGTACATCATGATAGGCCATATGCTCGATTAAACGGTCGTTTTCAAGTTCTTCTGTGACGTTTCTCCAAATTAAATAAAATATTTTATCTTCTTCTAAAAAAATAGTAGAGGTATCAACGGAATAGTGAACAATCTCTTGTGTATCATTAATGATAAAAGTCAAAGGATAATCACGGAGAACTTCTTTATCATCAAGTAGAGCGATGAACTGATGCAACACTTCTTTATTATTATCAGTTTGAACAAAATGAAGCATATTTAAGTTTTTATGTCCATGTCGGAAAATTTCCTTTCTCGAATAGTCATTCAGCTCTAAAATATCCCAGTCGCTATTGATGACCGTAATGGAAATGGGAATTAAGTTAAACATCGCTTGATACTTTTTAACAGCAGATGGCAATAGATTGAATTTAAAAGCTGAAATTGCAAGTAAAACAGGGAAGATGAACCCGATTAATATGAATGGGTGACGAGGTAAGGCCCAGTTAAATGTAGGATATTCAAATAGGAATCTAATAAGTAGTACGAAAATAGTCCCGAAAATAAATAAACGCAAAATTTTACGACTTGTTATAGATGTTGCATGCTTGATGCCATTCAACAATATTCCTATAAAAATCAACATGACAGTGCTAGCGATAGCAAGCGTCGCATAATAGGGAAGATTGAAAATAGGGGTATCCCAAATACTATTTTGGATAATTTCTATTTTTGCTATAGACTTGAAGTTAAAGAGCAGAACAATGACTAGGATGAAAAAAGGGATATAGCAAATGAACGGATAAAAGGGGATAAGAATGCGTTCAGGTAGCTTGGCTATATGTATAAAGAAATGGAATGTAATTGTAATGATTAGTATACTGATGATTCCGAAAGAAAGATGGAGCATAATGGAGTTGTGGGAATTTGGAAGCAAATATCTAATGAACTCTTCGAAAAAAATGAAGCTATAGAGAAAGATTAATACCGCGATGAGTCGATTGGTCGTATTTCGATAGTTTTGTGTAATAATTACGCTGGCAACACTATATAAAACGACTCCTGGAATTCCGTATATCATCAAATAGAGAACCAATTGTTGTACTGGCATAACACTCACTCCTTTAACGTTCAGTAATGGAAAATAGATACTTACTACTAGATTGGTGGTTGCATCAGTTGATTGTTATTAGTATTGTAGTACTTTTTGACGATTAATAATAGTCTTTTTAAAACTTTCTTTCATTAATGATTGAAAGAAAGTTTTAGTAGTTCAAGTAGTAAAGATATGCAGTCACGATGAAAATGACGTTTATTTGACAAAGTCTTTATTATGGCGAATATTGTCCTTCAATAGGACGAGCCGTCATTCCAAAATGCTGTTGAATCTGGTATGGTTAGTGTATATTTATCTCTAATCCACAGAATTCAAACCTAATTTGATAATGAAAGGATGATTACAATGGCAGAAGCTAATTCAGTACCTAAATCTGGACCTGCTTTGAAACAACTTTCTGCTCATCACGCGATTCATGAGGGCGGCTTGGCTGGGGCAATTGATAAAACGAATGATATGATGGAATACTTAAAAAAAGGCGATTTAGAAACAGCCAATAGAGCGGCAGATGCGCTGATTGATTACTGGGTTACACGCATTATTGCCCATGCAGATTCCGAAGAGGCTGGGTTTTATGAAGAGATAGCGACGAAGAAGTCAGAATTGAAAGAAACGGTCGTTCAATTAACACGGGATCATGATTTACTACGCATAATCGTCAAGGATATCGAAGAGTTGCGTGCGAAAGAAAATCTAAGTCCAGGCGTGCTTCACCGTTTTCATTCATTACTAGTTGTCAATGAAATACATAGCCGTGATGAAGAAAGATTATTGTTTGAATAAAGGCACCTATTCTGGTGCTTTTTTCTTTGACGAAGGAACAAGGAGAGGATTCACATCGAAAAAGCTTTGAACATTTTAACAACGTATTTTGGATATCCTTCTTTTAGAACGGGGCAGGAACAAGTCATTCGTGGGGTCATGCAAGGGCAAGATACACTTTGTGTCATGCCGACAGGAGGCGGAAAATCAGTCTGTTACCAAGTGCCAGCACTTGTAATGGAGGGGACTGTTTTAGTTATTTCACCACTTATTTCACTCATGAAAGACCAAGTCGATGCGCTACACCAAGTTGGCATCCCCGCTGCGTACATTAATAGTTCTCTATCATCGGAAGAATATTTCGGTACGATGGAACTAGCGATGGAGGGCAAGTATCGATTGCTCTATGTGGCACCAGAACGACTTGATTCACTAGCATTCAAAAATCAGTTACGTCAAATGACGATTCCGATGATTGCCATCGATGAAGCACACTGTATTTCACAATGGGGGCATGATTTCCGTCCAAGCTACCGCAATATTAGTAGTATTGTTTCATTATTCGATGAGAAACCGGTCGTGCTCGCACTGACAGCAACTGCAACACCCGATGTGCGGGAAGATATTTGTCGCCAGCTTGGGATTAGCGAAGCCAACACAGTGATGACAGGCTTCGAACGAGCAAATCTCACTTTTTCCGTTGTTAAGGGACAAGGACGTGAGAAATTCGTCAAGGATTATGTGAAGAAAAACGATGGAGAAGCGGGTATCATTTACGCGGCAACGCGCAAGGCGGTCGATTCTGTATATGAAACCTTGCGGAAAAGTGGGGTAGCCGTCGCGAAATACCATGCAGGCTTAGGCGACGTCGAACGACAATCAGAGCAGGACAGATTTTTGATGGATGAAGCAACGGTGATGGTCGCGACGAATGCCTTTGGGATGGGGATTGACAAATCCAATATTCGTTACGTCATTCATTATCAAATGCCGAAAAATATGGAGAGTTATTACCAAGAAGCAGGTCGTGCAGGGCGTGATGGACTCGATAGTGCCTGTACAATCTTATTTTCATCACAAGATGTGCAAACGCAACGATTCCTTATCGATCAGTCGCAGGATGAAAGTCGTATCCCTGCGGAATTGGAAAAATTGCAGTCGATGATTGACTTTTGCCATACAGAAGCCTGTCTGCAGAAATTCATCATTACCTATTTCGGGGAAACAGATGTTGTTAATTGTGGTCGCTGCGCGAATTGTACGGATACACGGGAAAGCTCAGATGTTACAGTGGATGTCCAAAAGGTATTATCTTGTGTCATTCGCATGAAGCAACGCTTTGGCAAGACGATGATTGCACAAGTATTGACGGGATCCCGCAATAAGAAAGTGCTCGAATTTGGCTTTGACAAACTACCTACCTATGGTTTAATGAAAGATCGGAGTGCAAAAGATATTTCCGATTTCATCGAATTTATTATTTCGGAAAACTATCTAGGTGTTGAAAATGGCCAATTCCCAATTATTTATGTTAGTGAGCAAGGAAAAGAAGTCTTAACAGGTGGCATAAAAGTGCATCGTAAAGTGTCCGTCATTACGAAACAAATTACTGCCGACAATCCGTTGTTTGAGCAACTTCGTGTACTTCGTCGCCAATTAGCACAGGATGCAGGTGTACCGCCATTCGTTGTCTTTTCGGATAAATCCTTACAAGACATGGCAGCGAGAATGCCTATCACCGAAGAAGACTTCCTCGCAGTGAATGGTGTCGGTCAGGCTAAGCTTGAGCGTTATGGTGAAGCGTTTATGAATGAAATTAAATTGTATACAATGCAAAATGTATAAAAAACGTCCGAGGCGCAACAGTAATGACTGGCGCTTCGGACGTTTTTCACTTTAAAATTACTCATTTAATGGAACAGGTTCGTTCCCAGCGCTACTATTATTTTTCCGACAGAGCGCGACGAGTGCATAGACAAGTGGTGTTTCCAAAATTGTTACAATGAATTTAAAGACATATTGCGATGCAATTAGCGCAAGAAGCGCGCTGAATGGCATTGTGCCTATAAATGCAATGGTGAGAAAAATGGATGTATCAATCAACTGGCTTACCATAGTCGATGAATTATTTCGTAGCCATAATTTCTTTTCGCCATGACGCCTTTTTAATTTATCAAAAATGAGTACATCGATATTTTGGCTAACTAGATAGGCGATAAGGCTAGCAGTGGTCACACGGAAACCTGCTGTAAAAATAGTTTCGAATGATTGCTGGTGCTCGTAAAAAGAAGCAGCGGGCAATTGAATTGCAATCCAAATGAAAATAATCGCAAATAGCTGTGTTAAGAAGCCGGTTAGTACTGTTCGATGTGCGGCTTTTTTTCCATACACTTCTGTAATGACATCGAGAATAGGATAGGTAAACACATAGACAATAACCGCTGCAGGTAAGACAATCCAGCTACCAATGCTAAATAATTTCACTGCTAATATATTGGATAAAATCAATAATCCGACGAAAAGTCCATTTAAATAATAGAGCATATAGAGTCGTCCTTTCAATTAACGGTTATCGATCTTTTCCGGATACATGTCATGATTCATCATCCGGTGATCGGCCATTTTCTCATATTTTGTGCCAGGTATTCCATAGTTACAATAAGGATCGATAGACAAACCGCCACGTGGCGTGAATTTACCCCATACTTCTATATAACGCGGTTCAATCAGTTTGATTAAATCATTCATAATAATATTGATGCAGTCCTCATGGAAATCTCCGTGGTTTCGGAAGCTAAACAGATATAGCTTGAGCGATTTACTTTCTACAAGCTTTTTATCTGGAATAAAACTAATATAGATTGTCGCAAAATCAGGTTGTCCTGTCATCGGGCAAAGTGATGTAAACTCCGGGCAGTTGAATTTTACAAAGTAGTCGCGATCGACGTGCATGCTATCAACCGATTCTAAAATGCTAGGATTGTACTCATACATGTATTTCGTGTTCTGATTACCGAGTAATGTTAAATCGGTCAATGTTGCTTCATCTCTTCCAGCCAATAAAAAAACCTCCTAAAAATTTGTCAGGGAGGGTCATAAACGCCGAAAAAAAAGCCATGTCGAATGGACATGGCGAAGTATCGTCATCCATAGTTTTTTTAAGAGGGTCGCTATGAACCTCTCCCAGACGGGGTATTCGTTTCGTCTTTGACATTAACCGACTAATGATGATTTGTCAATAGCCCTATTTTTTTTCATACCCATGAGTGCATACAAAGCAACGGCTAGTAAAATAACGCCTGTCAGCATGAAGCCACCTTTGTAGGTGAGGTCTAGGAATCCGATGACACTAGATCCTGCAACGACACCGATAGAGAAGAAAGCATAGAAATAACCGTACGCTTTTCCACGAAATTCTGCCGAGGACGAGTCAATAAGCAATGAATTGATGGAGGGAAACAAGAATGCAAATCCAGCTCCGTAAATAGTCATTGCCATGTACAAGTAATTCAATTGTTCAAGTTGACTAAGCAACAGCATAGCTACTCCCATCAAGGAAATTCCGAAAGCCAACGTGACCATTGGACGTACGCGGTCAAAAATCCGGTTGATGGGCAATAAAAAGATAAGGATAGCTACAACACCAAATGTACTAAGTAATAGACCACTCGTTTTCGTATCAAAGCCAAGCGCATCCACTTTTAGAGGTAAAACAAGTGCCAATACACCTTGTGAAAACATTAAAAAGAATGCCCCGGCAAATGCGCGTACCATACCTGGATGGTGGAACAAATACTTAACTTTAAAATGTGTAGCTTGTTCAGTTGAATGTTTGCGGACATATGTAAATGTGCGTAGAACAAAGAAAGCAGCTATGGCTAATAGAAGCATAATACCGCCGTTGACGGCCATTATGAACGGTGTGCTTGTCTTAGCGGCAACAATGCCTCCGTAGGCTGGACCAACAATGGCAGCCATTCCGACAAACGCACCTGAAATAGCAACACTTTTTCCACGTTTCGATTCTTCGGCACGGTTTGCCAGGAAAGTGAAAGCTGCTGGGACAATTAGTCCTTCCATGAATCCGTGAACAAAACGGACACCGAGCAGTGAAAGTGGTCCGGTTGCAAATGAATAAAGGAAAAGTGATAATGCAGCTGTAAAAAGCCCAATGAGCAGAATAATAAATGGACCTTTTTTATCTGTCATGAAGCCAGAAATAATGTTTCCAATCGTGTTTGAAAATGAATACATTCCAACTACCAAACCTATTAAAAATGGCGAAGCACCAAGAGATAAAGCGAAGGGGCTCATGATAGGTAATTGTGAAAATAAATCAAAAAACGAGAAAAATACAATAAGATAAACAAAACCACGCATAATAAATAAAGCCTCTTTTCGTTTGAAGATACCATCTTCTACCTTAACATTTTTCTCGCCTGATTGGAAAAGGATAGATTGTGAACATTGAAAAACGGATTATTAGAGGTGGCTTTTCTTACGTTAGAACGCTAAAATCATAAGATAGTTGAATTACGAAAGGGGAAATGAACAATGACGATTAGAGTTGGGATTGCAGGGTACGGAAATTTAGGCCGGGGTGTGGAATATGCCATCGGTCAAAACAAAGATATGGAGTTAGTTGGAGTATTCTCAAGAAGGAATCCATCCGATGTGCAATTGCTGAATAACAATGTACCCGTGCATAAAATGGATGATATTCAAAATTTCACGGACTCAATCGATGTCCTTATCCTTTGTGGTGGATCGAAAAACGATTTACCTGAACAGGGACCGGCATTAGCTGCATTGTTTAACACAGTGGATAGCTTCGACACGCATGCAAAAATTCCGGATTATTTTGAAGCCGTTGATGCTACAGCGAAACCGAACGGCAAGACGGCAATTATTTCTGTCGGCTGGGATCCAGGTTTATTCTCCATCAATCGTTTGTATGGCGAAGCTGTGTTGTCAGAAGGGGCGACATATACATTTTGGGGCAAAGGATTGAGTCAGGGGCATTCCGACGCGGTTAGAAGGATTCCAGGTGTGAAGGGAGCCGTCCAATATACAATCCCTGTTCCGGAAGCAGTTGACCGTGTCCGAAGTGGATTATTACCTGAACTATCAACACGCGAAAAGCACACGCGAGACTGCTATGTAGTGTTGAGTGAAGGTGCGGAGGCGGAAGAAGTGAAACAAGCGATTGTTACGATGCCTGATTACTTCACAGATTACGACACAACAGTCACATTCATTTCGGAAGAAGAATTGGCGCGTGATCATTCTGCAATGCCACACGGTGGGTTCGTCATTCGTAGTGGAAAAACGGGAGACGGCAATGCACAAGTGATGGAGTACTCGTTGAAACTCGACAGCAACCCAGAGTTCACATCAAGCGTCCTTGTTGCTTATGCACGTGCAGCCTATCGGTTGAATCAAAACGGTGAAGCAGGTGCGAAAACAGTATTTGACATCGCGCCTGGTCTGTTGTCGCCGAAGAGTGCGGCTGAATTGCGTAAGGAATTGCTGTAATAGATAGCTATTAATTCTGTTAGCGAATGTGAAAGTAGTTTGGTGCTGCTCATATCTTGTTATGCTCGCCATGGATGCGTTTATGACCGGCATGGGTCGCGTTATGCTCGCCATGGACACGGTTATGACCGGCATGAGTTGTGTTATGCTCGTCATGGATGCAATTATGACCGTCACACAATTAATTAGCACAAAACCTTCTTCAGGCATATCGAGTTGGAAGTCTTTCATTTAACCTATATAGTATTGGTGTACTTAATGATGGTGTTACCTTGATATATTGGGGTAACACCCATTTTTGGTAGGGAAGAATAATGGAAGGGGCGGAGCGAATGAAGTTTTATCTGGCATCGAGTTTACTGAACAAACAGGTTGTCAACTATGTCAGTGAAAAGTTGGTTGAAGCAGGCTATATACATACATATGACTGGACGAAAAATGACAGGCCCTCGACACTGGAAGAGTTAAAGGCAATTGGTGAAGCGGAGAAAAATGCAATATTGGCATCTGATGTCGTTGTTATTTTATTGCCCGGAGGAAAAGGAAGTCATATTGAATTAGGCATTGCACTCGGTCGAGTAAAGAAAATATTTTTGTATTCAGCTGATGGAACAATGAATGATTTTGACACAACGAGCACCTTTTATCATTTGTCGGAGGTTGAACAAGTCATTGGTACATTGGATGAGTTAGTGGAAAGAGTTTGTAATTTTCGGGGGAGTTATCGTTGATTAATCAATAGGAGTGAAAAATATGGATTATCAATTTAAAACAATGACACAGGAGCAGGCGGAAGATATCGCTTATAACTGGCATTATGATGGTGATTATTCCTTTTATGATATGGAAGCGGATCAAGAGGATCTAGTTGAGTTTTTAGACCCTGAAAAACGTGGTAACGCTACGTTTATTGTTATGAAAGAGCATACGATGATTGGCTTTTTTAGTTTTAATCAAGTCGAAGACAATCGTATTGATATGGGGTTAGGAATGAGACCGGATTTAACGGGGGGCGGAGAAGGACTGGCATTTGTAAAAGCAGGTTTAGTATTTGCAGAATCGACATTTGCACCAGATAAAATAACGCTATCAGTAGCGACATTTAATAAAAGAGCAATAAAAGTATATGAAAAGGCTGGATTTGAAGTGGGGACTACCTTTATGCAAGAGACGAATGGTAGTAGATATGAATTTCTTGAAATGAGCTTTGTTGTCGAATGTCATTGATACCACCATGAGGTGATTGTCAAAGTTTAAAAGGATAGAAGAATAGATTCAAGAGTGGTCAGTATCCTGTTTCTTGTTCCTGTCACGGTATATTCCAATACGGGGCAGTCTAAGTTTGCCGCGTCCTGCAGACCGGTTTCTTCTATAATCTCTACGTTCAAAACGCTTATAATTGCAATCAGTTTCTCAACATTAGAAGTTGCGATACTAGCACTGGCGTTTTCGATGTCAAAAAAGAAATAATCCACCCTTGAGTTTAGCGCCTCAGATGGATTATTTCTACTTGGGAAGCTGACCCCCGAATGGGAACCTGCCTATTATAAGTGCCGCATCGATGCTCTAACATCGGTGTGGTCTTTTTAATATATCCTGCTGTTACAGCAATTATAACAAACCCTAAATTTTCTGTCTAGCAATCGGAGAAGTAGAGTGTGCAGTTGAAATCGTTTAGTATTCCCTAAACAGTAAATCCGAAGAAACAGGTTTTATAGCAAGCTCCCTAGACCAGACGGACAATTGTCCAACATGATGAATTTCGTGTGAAATGATATGCCGCATTATTTTCCCGTAAGTAAAGCTGGAAGTAGTGCCATTTCTCCTCTGCATTTCAAAGACTTTATCCTCTGAATCAGGCGTCCATGATTGCATAAAACCTTGGGTTATCAATTTTGTACTGTTAGAGGACTCTATCACCTCTTGTAGAGTGAAAATGCCATTTATGTCCTTCATGATAACCGGTGTCCCATTCATTTGATTAATCCATATTTGTTCACAATCAATGACGTGAAATAAATTTTGCAATATACTCCCCATACCACCGGTCCGTTTTTGTGTAAGTTCTTCAATCGAAATCTGTTGACTCCATTCAAACCAGTCATCTCTTACTTGCCAATTATATTGAAACATATTAAGCATTTACGATTCCACCTAATAAAGTATTTTCCCTTATTGTAACCCGAAGACTAATAACTTTGTTAAGATTCTTAATAAGTATGAAGTAACAAAGTCATTAAGATAGGGGCTAGTATTGAGGGATAGCTACCAAATAATAAAGTGAGAAGGAGATGGTAGAAATGAAAAGAGTAGATGTTGCGTATGTGCTTCTAGTTGATGAGCAGGAGGAAAATGTTTTGTTAGTCAAAAATAAAGGACCCGAAGCTTCCTACTATACACTCCCCGGCGGAGCAGTCGAGAAAGGAGAAACACTAGAAGAGGCTGCAATTCGTGAAGTGAAAGAAGAAACAGGACTAGACGTACAGCTAGGTGGTATTTTTACTGTAAGTGAAGCATTTTTTGAAGAAAGAGGGCATCACACTATTCTCTTTACTTTTACAGGGAAAATCATCGGTGGAGAAATCAATATTTCAATGCCAGAAGAAATCGAAGAAGTTACTTGGATGAACTCGCAGCAGGCGGAACAATATATACATTTAGCGAGAGGGTTTGAAGGGTTAATTGAAAGTAAAACTACAGTTCCTTATATTTTGAGGGAAGCAGGTAGACATCAATCTTAAAGGAGCATGTTTGCCAATATTTTTTTATTTCCCAATCCGAAATGTTTTGATAATAACAGCCTTTTCGCATATACTACTCTTGTATGATTTATTTAGGAGGTCGAAGTAATTGACGAAATTAGATGAAACACTGGAAATGTTGAAAGCGCTCACAGATGCGAAGGGGATCCCTGGAAATGAACGTGAACCGCGTGAAGTGATGAGGAAGTACATAGAGCCGTTTGCGGATGAAATTGATCAGGATGGTTTGGGTTCATTGATCGCTAAAAAAACGGGCGATGCGAATGGTCCGAAAATTATGCTAGCGGGTCATTTGGATGAAGTTGGTTTCATGATTTCTAAAATCGATGACAAAGGATTTTTATCTTTCCAAACTGTTGGTGGTTGGTGGTCGCAAGTGATGTTGGCGCAGCGTGTAACAATTGTGACACGCAAAGGTGATACGGTAACAGGAGTTATTGGATCGAAGCCTCCACATATCCTTTCGCCAGAAGCGCGTAAAAAACCGGTCGATATTAAAGATATGTTTATCGATATAGGTGCAACTTCGAAAGAAGAAGCAATGGAATGGGGCATCTTGCCAGGGGATATGGTCGTGCCGTATTTCGAATTCACGGTAATGAATAATGATAAATATTTACTTGCGAAGGCATGGGATAACCGAATTGGGATTGCTATCGCAATTGAAGTATTAAAAGCGTTGAAGGCTGAAAATCATCCGAATATCGTATTTGGCGTGGGAGCAGCGCAAGAAGAAATTGGTCTTCGTGGTGCACGTACAGCTGCAACGAAAATCGAGCCGGACATTGGTTTCGCTGTTGACGTAGGCATCGCTGGTGATACACCCGGGATTACGTCGAAGGAAGCAACAGGTAAAATGGGTGATGGACCACAAATCCTACTTTTCGATGCTTCTATGGTATCTCATAAAGGATTACGTGACTTCGTTGTCGATACAGCTGAAGAACATGGTATTCCTTATCAGTTCGAAACGATTCCGGGCGGTGGAACAGATGCTGGTTCCATCCATCTTTCAGGGCATGGCGTTCCATCCCTTGCGATTTGTATTCCGACGAGATATATTCATTCACACGCTGGAATCTTACACCGCGATGATTTTGAAAACACGGTGAAGCTGATTGTTGAAGTCATTAAGAAATTAGACCGTAACGCGGTCAATACGATTACATTTGATTAATTAAACGATTCGACTGCTCTGGCCAATAAAATGGCTGGGGCAGTTTTTTCATTTCAACTTGCTAAAGCAAGTTGTCCTCCGGAGGATGTCACAAATTATGAAAGAAGTTAATTTGGACGCAATTACGAATTGGCGTAATCGATAAATCTATAATAATGCACTTGACTTTATAATTATGCATACTATATACTGTGATATACAAAATGAAAACAGTGATTGGGGATGTCGGTATGATGAAAGTTGAAGAGAAAAATAGTGATATTGCAAATGGTTTGAAGGGGAAGGACCTGTTATCCCTTCTTGATTATACAAGTGAAGAAGTTGCATATTTATTAGACTATGCGAATGACATGAAAAAGGAAATGCTTGCGGGCAAGATGCCACCTATTTTAGCTGGCAAGACGCTTGGGATGATTTTTGAAAAGCATTCAACGCGCACACGTATCTCATTTGAAGTTGGTATGATCCAACTGGGAGGTCATGCGATGTTCATGAACGCACGTGACCTACAAATCGGACGCGGTGAGTCGGTGTATGATACAGGGCATGTATTGTCGGAGTATTTGGATGGCGTCATGATTCGTGCGAATTCGCATGAAATGGTCAAGGAATTGGCAGAACATACATCTGTTCCAGTCATCAATGGCTTAACGGATATTTTTCATCCATGTCAGGCATTGGCAGATTTGCTGACGATTTTGGAAGTGAAAGGATCGCTAGCGGGAAAGAAGATTGCCTATATTGGGGACGGTAATAATGTAGCGCACTCGCTCATCATTGCCGCAGCGCATATGGGCATGCATGCAGCTGTCGCGACGCCAGTAGGGTTTGAATATAACGCAGATTTGTTGGTCAAAGCGCAGGAGCTAGCTACTAAGAATGGTGGTAGTGTAGTGACAACAACGAACCCGATTGAAGCCGTACAAGATGCAGATGTCGTCTATACAGATGTCTGGACTAGTATGGGCCAAGAAGAAGAGGCGGCGGCACGTCTTGAAGCGTTTAAAGATTTCCAAATCAACGATGCATTGGTTGCACATGCAAAAGATGATTATATGTTCTTGCATTGTCTGCCGGCACACCGCGAGGAAGAGGTGGCGACGTCTGTCATTGATGGACCAAATTCATATGTATTCCAACAAGCAGGGAATCGTCTGCACGCACAGAAAGCTGTTTTGGCCAATGTGTTGTAATTGAATAGCTTTATAAGTCCAGGTCCTTACTGACTGGGCTTTTTTATCTGTTGCAGAGGGCTTTGATTGCTACATTGCTATAATTCTTGTGATGCATAATGAGTCGAACTGTGATTCAATCATTGTTAAAACATTTGAAACTTATTGGTTTGAAATACGTAAATAGGATAATTGATATTTAGAAGGTTGGTGTACTACTATGTTTAAATCAGAAGTAACTAACAAGGTTCTAGATATTATCCTCTTTTTGGGATTTATGTTAATAGTTTTATCAAAAAATAATGTAGATACACAGACTAAAACGTTAACAATCTTTATGGTGGCAGCAAGAATCTTATACGATTTATACAAAATTATTAAAATCAAGAGGCTGAAAGCTGATTAAATTTGATTGGCTTTTTTATTACGTTCAATGTATCAGTTTCGCACTACCGAAAAACCCCCGCGCTTACCAATCGTCCTTTGCCCTTACACCAAAAAGGTGGCTGTACTTAAGACTGCTGATTGAGTTGTTATCAGCGGTCTTTTTTCCGTTATTCATCTCACTAATGATGAAAAGAATGCATTTGCTTGATCACGTATTTCATATTTACCTCTAATTGAGTTAATCTTTAAAATCACGCTCCGCGCTTGTCCATTCTCCGTTTGTTTCGAATTCATATATTATGAATGCAAGGCTTGCAAAATAAAACCTGAAAGGAGGTCTTCATAATGAAAAATGATTGTGAAAAATGTGATAAGCGTAACGGGAACTCTGATAAAAATAGAAATAACTGTAAAGGCTGTGTTTGTAATCAATTAAGACGATTACAAAGGCGGACTGAAGTTGACGTTTTCTTAGCAGGTGGACAAGTATTAGAAGATGTTGTTTTTATTAGGTTAGATCAGAGGAATTGCTGCGCATTCTTTAATGATCCAGAAACAGAACCTGGTTCAACACTTATCGTAGACTGCCAAGATATTCAAGCTATTCGAATAGAAGCAGACTGAGTTATAAGGGGTCTCTTTATTTATGGAAGAGGCCTTTCTCTATACAATAAATCTTCTATTATTAAGCAATTTATTTACGAATATAGTTGAAGTTGAAGTTGAAGCAAAATTATATTCAGTTCATCTCGTAGAGTGCTCACTCTTTTTTTGTATCGCATTATGTGTCTACTGTTGTCTTTATTGGACATATATCACCTGAAATTGCGCGGGTGCCACTGGCACCCGCGCAATTTACTTACCATTCAACTCGCCGAAAATACTTGTGCTAACTCCCCAGCCATTTTCGACTTTTCCTGCTCACCTGAACTATTCCACAGTTTTTCGAAGAATACGCCGAGTCCTGGTAATAGGTGTTCCTCGCCTCTCTTGATGGCATCTTCGACGACGTTACGGACATCTTCCGCTGAATTATTTTTCATGTTTGCCGTAATTGCGTCTCGTATTTGAAAATCCATTTTATCATCCTCCTACCATCATTTTGGACACAAATATCGCCAACTATACGGGCATTTGTTACACTGAAAAGAAAAAGGCGGTAACGACGAATATGAAACGCATTGAATCCCCACAAAACTCACTCGTGAAACATTGGAAAAAACTTGTGACAACACGAAAAGAACGTGACAAAACGGAAGAATTTCTTGTAGAAGGCTTTCATCTGGTTGAAGAAGCATTAAAAAAAGACGGAGTGATACTTGCATTAATCATCCGAGATGGCGTTGAATTTCCCGCGGGTTGGTCAACGGAAGGTGTACATATTGTTGAAGTCAACAGTGCGGTTGCGAAAGAAATTTCAGAAACAGAGCATTCACAAGGTGTCTATGCGCATTGCCGACAGCCTAAACATATTGAAGAAGATTTCATATCATGGAAAAAACTATTGCTAGTTGACGCGGTCCAAGATCCAGGCAATGTTGGCACGATGATTCGCACAGCGGATGCTGCTGGCATGGATGCGGTTATTCTCGGAAAAGGCTCAGCTGATCCGTATAATCCGAAAACCGTCCGTTCTGCTCAAGGCTCTCACTTTAATATCCCGGTTGTTCGGGGGGATTTATTGGAATGGGCAACGAAGTCAAAACAAGCCGGCATCAAGGTGCTTGGCACAGGATTGCAAAATGCAGTCAACCATTCCGATATCGAGCCGCAAACGGAATTTGCATTGATTATGGGCAATGAAGGTAGCGGCGTAGACTCTGAATTACTAGCACTGGCAGACGCAACTGTTAAAATTCCGATGTATGGCAAAGCCGAGTCCTTAAATGTTGCTGTGGCAACAGGGATCCTGCTATATTCGTATTCGAGAAATTAACGTTCCTTTGTTGATGAACAAAATGATTTCGGGTATACTAGTAGTTATGAATTAAAATAAAAAAGCAATGACTGGGAAAAGTAAGCACTACACGAACCGAAAGGGAATCTGCGCCTTGACTGAAAGCGTAGGTGGGCAAGTGTTTGTTGAAGTTCACCCCATGAGCTGCCATCGGGATCAGCGTATGCTGTAAAGATGTGCCGGCGCCGGACCGTTATTCCGATTTGAGTGATCATGCCTTCGGGTGTGATAATCAGGGTGGTACCGCGAAATCGTCCTCGTCCCTTTTATAGGGGCGAGTTTTTTTGTTTTTAATAATTGGGGTTGAAACCCAATTATTAAAAACAAGCCTCCGGCGGATGTCACAGATTTTGAGGGGAGTCAGGAAGGCAGTCTAAGTTCGCGACGTCCGAAAAAGTGCCTTAATTTCTGCAAAGAACACAGAAATACGGCAAACCGAACCCTTCGCTGTTCGATTCGCAACGACTGCATGACCTACATCCTGTAGGCCTCTTGCTCAATTCAAAATCTGGACGCAAATACGCCAAGGCGTATTTGATTTTATATGGCAGGTGCACTACACTTTTGTTAATTTCGAAAGGAGAATTACAATGGAAGCACAATTAGAACAGTTGAAAGATGAGGCGCTTGCGAAAATCGAAGCAGCTTCAGATGTAAAAGCATTAAACGAAGTCCGTGTTGCCTACTTAGGGAAAAAAGGGCCGATTACCGACCTGCTAAAAGGCATGGGGAAATTACCAGCTGAGGAACGTCCGAAAATGGGGGCGCTCGTCAATGTCATCCGTGAAGCAGTCACTGAGGTACTAGAAGAACGCATGGCGAAACTCGAGGAGTTAGCTATCAACGAACAGCTTGCGAACGAATCAATTGACGTGACATTGCCAGGTCGCCCTGCGCGTACGGGGAATCATCATCCACTGACACGCGTTGTGGAAGAAATCGAAGACTTCTTCATTAGCATGGGTTATGAAATTGCAGAAGGTCCTGAAGTTGAAAAAGATTATTATAACTTTGAGGCGCTGAACTTGCCGAAAGGGCATCCAGCACGTGATATGCAGGATTCTTTCTATATTTCAGAAGATATTCTTCTGCGCACGCACACTTCTCCTGTTCAAGCACGAACGATGGAAGCAAAGGGAGGCGCACCAATTAAAATCATTTGCCCGGGTAAAGTCTATCGCCGTGATAGCGATGACGCGACACATTCGCATCAGTTTACGCAAATTGAAGGGCTTGTTATCGGTGAAGATATTCGTATGAGTGATTTAAAAGGGACGCTATCTTTATTCTCGAAAAAAATGTTTGGGGATGAGCGTGAAATACGTTTACGTCCAAGCTTCTTCCCGTTCACAGAGCCATCTGTTGAAATGGATATTTCATGCTTCAAATGTGGTGGAGACGGCTGTAATGTTTGTAAGAAAACAGGTTGGATTGAGATTTTGGGTGCCGGTATGGTACACCCGAACGTGCTGAAAATGGCTGGTTATGATCCAACTGTTGTATCAGGCTTCGCTTTCGGTATGGGGCCTGAACGGATTGCAATGTTAAAATACGGTGTGGAAGATATTCGTCATTTCTATACGAATGACGTGCGCTTTGTGTCGCAATTCCACCGGACGGAAGCGTAAGGGGGAGAGGACATGTTAGTGTCTACAAAATGGTTAAGTGATTACGTAAATATAGAAGGTATCGCTCCTGAAGAACTGGCGGAGAAAATTACGCGCTCAGGAATCGAAGTCGATTCCATCATCGACCGCTCACAAGGTATGACGAATGTTGTTGTGGGCTATGTAAAAGAATGTGTGAAACACCCAGAAGCGGATAAATTGAATATTTGTCAAGTGGATGTTGGGGAAGAAGTAACGCAAATTATTTGTGGTGCGGCAAATATTGCAGAAGGACAAAAAGTTATCGTAGCACGCCCTGGCGCAGTTTTACCGGGTAATTTTAAAATTAAAAAAGCAAAATTGCGCGGTGAAGAGTCGAACGGTATGATTTGTTCATTACAAGAGCTTGCTGTTGAAGGGAAGCTTGTACCAAAAGCTTACGCGGAAGGCATTTATGTGCTTCCAGATACTGCGGTACCTGGAGAGAATGCATTGCCGCTTATTGGACTCGATGACACGGTGCTTGAATTTGATTTGACACCAAACCGTTCGGATGCACTAAGCATGCTTGGCGTGGCTTACGAAGTTGGCGCGATTTTATCACAGGGTATTCAATTACCGGAAATTACGTATACGGAATCTGCTGATAAAGCGGAAGATGTGTTGAAATTGCGTATTGATGCAAAAGAAGATAATCCGATGTACGTAGCGAAAGTTGTGAAAAACGTCAAAATTGCTGAATCACCGTTATGGTTGCAAAATCGTTTGATGGCAGCTGGTGTACGACCGCATAATAATGTAGTCGACATTACGAACTACGTATTGATGGAATACGGTCAGCCGCTTCATGCATTCGATTATGACCGTCTTGGAACGGGTGAAATCGTTGTTCGATCGGCAGAAGAAGGCGAAAAAATTACGACGTTAGATGAAACAGAGCGGACGTTGAAATCGCTTAACCTCGTCATTACAAATGGCAAAGAACCTGTCGCTATTGCAGGTGTTATGGGTGGATTAAATTCCGAAGTGCATGATGGAACGACAACTGTTGTTATTGAATCGGCTTATTTTGCACCGGGATCTGTCCGTCAAACTTCGAGAGAACTTGGACTGCGTAGTGATGCGAGCACGCGCTTTGAAAAAGGCGTCGATCCACAACGTGTCATTGCAGCGGCAGAACGTGCAGCCCAGTTGATGGCTGACATCGCGGGCGGCGAAGTGTTAAGTGGTTCAGTCATTGTCGATGAGCTCGACAAGACACCTGCGCGCATTACGGTTTCACCAGATTATATTAATAATCGTCTTGGTATGAAAATCTCTCTAGAAGAGATGCTGTCTATTTTAGATAGACTGCAAATTGAAACAAAAGCTGTTAATGGCAAGCTCGTCATTGACGCGCCGACTCGTAGACAGGATCTGCGTATCGAAGAAGATATTATCGAGGAAATTGCACGTATGTATGGCTATGATCATATCCCAATGACACTTCCAGTTGCGGAATCGACACCAGGTGGTTTGTCGTCGTATCAGGCGAAACGCCGTACAGTGAGGGCTTTTCTTGAGGGAGCAGGACTGTATCAGGCACTGTCGTATTCATTGACATCGAAAGAACAGGCGCAAGCCTATGCACTTGAAACTGCACCAGTTACGGAATTATTGATGCCGATGAGTGAAGACCGCAGTACGCTTCGCCAAAGTATCATTCCGCACCTTTTGGAAGCCGCGACTTATAATGTGGCACGTCGTACGGACTCGGTTGCATTGTATGAAACAGGTTCAGTATTCCTCGGGGAGCAAGAAGATGGTCTGCCACAGGAAGTCGAGCATGTAGCAGCAGTGATGACGGGTAAATGGGTGGATCACGCATGGCAGGCTGAAACGAAGATGGTTGATTTCTTCGTGCTGAAAGGCATTGTCGAAGGCATGATGGATAGTCTTGGGCTTGTGGAAGGCTTATCATTTGAACAAGCGCAGCTGGATGGTATGCACCCAGGTCGCACAGCAAATATTTTTTATAATGGCGAGCGAATTGGTTTGATTGGTCAAATTCACCCGACAGAACAGAAAAAGCGCGATTTGAAAAATACTTATGTGATGGAAATGAATCTTGCGAAAATCCTTGCGATTGAAACGGCCGAATTAGTCTATGTACAAGTTCCACGTTTCCCATCGATTTCAAGAGATATTGCACTTGTTGTATCGAGTGAAACATCTGCAGGTACATTGGAGCATGTTATTCGCAACGCGGGCGGAAAATTGTTGAAAACAGTTCGTTTGTTCGACTTGTACGAAGGCGCGAACGTTGAGGAAGGCAAGAAATCTGTTGCATTCTCGTTGACGTACGCAGACCCAGAGCGCACATTGACAGACGAAGAGGTCGTCAAAGCGCATGACAAAGTGTTGAACGCATTAACAACAGAAGCAGGGGCATTGCTTCGGGGGTAAAGAACAAAAGCGTAGGGCGCCAGGAGTCTAGATGAAATAAAGGCTGCATATGGAATTTGGATTCCATATGCAGCCTTTTTCTTTATCGACTAACAGGCTCTACAACACTAAAACCAATATCGGCTTTTAGGTTGTAGCGTTCGTCATCGGTTGCTTCAGCAGGATCTGTACGCGTAAATTGAGCAGAGCCATGAATGATATATTCGCCTTCAGGAAATTCTTCATTTATCATTGATTTAACAAATTCGACGTATTTTTCTTCATCTTGATCACTGTAACCACCGGCAAAGCTATATCTCTGCCGTAGCGGTTCTCCTTTTATTAACGTCGTGACAATCAGTGGTTCATTCATCGCGTAATCGATTTCAATACCTCGAGTTCTTTCTTCCAACGGAAAATAGAAGGGAGATGCTGCATGGTAAATGTCAATGGAGTCCATTTCTCCTACATACGTTAACTCCGCAAAAATCGCACTACCACTGAATGTATTATAGACATCTTTTTCAGAGGACAGCTTATAGATGAAATCACCTTCTTGTACCTCAGCTTCTGCTGGTGGAAGAGAGGAGGTATTACCGGGATTTACCTTCTCGCTAACCCCACATGCGCTAATCAAAAAAATACAGCAAAATAGAAAAAAGAATTTTCTCACCAGTATCACCTCATTTAATTAGAACGGTTGAAGTTCAAAAAAGTTACTTTCTTTTTCGGGCAGCAATCGCTTTTGCTTTTCTTGCGTTCGCAAAATGCCATTTCGTTAATGATTTCAACGATTCTTCACCGCTTTTCAATAGAATCCTGGCAGCTACCTCATCTACTTTAGCCCCTGCTCCTTTCGGCAGTTCGACTCCTGCAATTTGGCTAAGTCGGTCCATCTCCTCTAAAAATGCCACGCGTGCAATAATGGATGCCGCAGCGACAGCTAGATGTAAACCTTCCGCTTTTGTTGAAAATAGTACGTTTTCTCGCACGATTTCAGACTCCGACTGAATGTGATTATAATAAATGCCGCGTTCTGCAAATTGGTCAATCAAAATATAATCGGGTTTTTCGTCTTCCATTTTCCGTAGTACATGCTTGAGTGCCTGGTTATGAAGAAGCGCTTTGATTTTCCCTTGTGACCATCCACGTGCTTGGACCTCGTTGTATTTATCATTTTTTAGAGTCAAAACGCTATAAATAAGTGTCGCTTGCAAATCGGGTGCGATTTTACGCATGAGATCATCCGTTAACTGTTTGGAATCTTTGACGCCAAGTTCTCGAACGAGCTCCACTTGATCGGCACGCACAAAGCAAGCGGCTACTGTCACAGGGCCGAAGAAATCACCCGTGCCCGTTTCGTCTGAACCGACAACGGACAGCTTAGCAAGGTGGTCAGGTAATACATCACCTTTCGTTGTTTCCTTTGCAGAAGCCTTAGTTCCTTCGATTTTACCCCAACGAGCAGCCTCTCTTTCAGCACCTCCACCTTGAAACAGTACTTTGCCGGATTTATAGGCAGTGATGGATGTGTCCGTTAGTTTTGCCGCAAAAACGACGCCAGGTGCATTGCGTACAATTTTAGACGCTGCATAATGAACCATTACTTTTTTCAATCCTTGATCGTCTACTAAAATAACTTGATTACTCAATGTAAAACTTCCTTTCGTTGACCAGAAAAGGTCGGCTGTAAACTTATACTATATGACGTTACAAGTGAAACCGTTTCATGGTATGATTGGTAACATAGTTTTTAACTTGCTGAATCCATTACGCTGAGTCGTATTTTATCGTGGGAGGTCATGTCATTGGCAGACGAACAGAAGACACGCATAACCGTTGACATTTACGGGCAGACTTATACAATTGTCGGTACCGAAACTAGTAGTCATGTGCGGATGGTCGCCTCGATGGTTGATGACAGGATGCGCGAAATCAGTGCTCGCAATCCGTATCTCGATAGTTCAAAAATCGCTGTGCTCACCGCTGTTAATAGTGTACATGACTATCTTAAATTAAAAGAGCAAGTTGAACAAATAGAAGAAGAATTGAATAAGTTGAAGGGTTGACGGTCTTACATGCTAGATTTACTTATCTTAATCCTCCTATTCGGAGGTCTTGTCACAGGTTTTAGACGAGGACTAATTGTACAAATTATACATATGACGGGATTTATCATAGCACTCGTTGTCGCTTTTACGTACTATAAGCAACTCGCAGAAAAATTCGTTCTATGGATTCCTTATCCTGGTGTCACGGCGGGTTCTAAGCTATCAATGACAGTTGAACAATTGGATTTAGACAGCACATTTTATCGTTTATTGGCATTCGTGCTCATTTTTCTTGTTGTCAAATTTGCTTTGCAGCTCATAGCATCCATGTTCGATTTTTTGAAATATTTACCTGTCTTAGGCTTTATCGCGCGATTTACAGGAGCGTTGTTTGGATTCATTGAGTTCTACATCCTCATTTTCCTTGTACTTTATTTGCTCGCAATGGTGCCAGTAGATTTCCTTCAAGCATTGCTAAGTAAATCAATGCTGGCAAAAACGATGTTTGAACACACTCCGGTATTATCAGAAACGGTGAAAAACTGGTGGTTCATTTACATGAAATGACAGCTTCCCCCTTACCGGAGGGGAGCTTTTTTCAAGATGATCTAGACTTTCAAGAGATGTCTGCGCAATTGAAAAGGTGAGGAGGGCTTTTGGTGAATAAAAAAACAATCATTCGTACGTTTGAGAAAATAGCTTTATATATGGAATTGCTTGGAGAAAATCATTTCAAAGTTTCTGCGTTTAGAAAAGCGGCGAATGCGCTGGAGCTAGATCCGCGGAGTTTAGCTGAAATGGATGATATCTTGACTCTGAAGGGAATCGGTAAAGGAACAGGTGCAGTGATTACGGATTTGCTGGAGAAAGGCAAATCTGATTTGCTACAGGAGCTAGAAGAGACGGTTCCAAAGGGGCTAATCCCTTTATTGAAAATCCCAGGACTTGGTGGCAAGAAAATCGCTAAATTGCGCGAAGCACTCGGCATTGATTCAGTTGAATCATTACGCAATGCATGTGTTGCTGAGGAAGTGAGTAAAGTCCCCGGCTTTGGTAAAAAAACTGAAGATAATCTGTTGGCTGAAATAGAATTACTAGGTACGCGGCAAGGCAAATTTCCGATATGGCAAGTAGAAAAGGTTGTATCGTTTGTGGAGCAGGAGCTACAAATAATTCCTGAAATCACGCGTTTTTCCGTTGCAGGCAGTTATCGCCGGACAGAAGAGCAAAATAGTGATGTAGACTTCATCATAGTGACTGACGAGCCTGGCGTTGTACGTGAGAAATTGTTGGCATCCTTACCACTTGCTGCGACAATCGGGGCTGGAGATGCCAAATTATCCGTTACACTTGACTTGGAGGAGCAAATTGATGCAGATTTCCGTTTTGTAAAGGCTGAACAATTTGCTTCTGCCATTCATCATTTTACAGGCTCAAAGGATCATAATGTTCGCATGCGTCAGTTAGCGAAGTCGAGAGGGCTGAAAATAAGCGAATACGGCGTGGAGGATGAAGAGGGAGCTGTCACGACATTCGAGTCGGAAGAACAATTTTTCGCCCACTTCGATTTACCTTACATTCCACCTGCGCTTCGAAGAAATGGCAGTGAGATCGACCGTGTGGAAAAACTAGCTGGTTTGATTGTGCTGGAGGATATTCGTTCTGATTTGCATATGCATACGACTTGGTCGGACGGAGGCTATTCGATCCGCGAAATGGTGGAGGCTTGCCGCGCCAAAGGCTATTCCTATATGGTCATCACAGATCATACCGAGTACTTGAAGGTAGCGAATGGCTTAACGCCAGAACGCGTGCGTGAACAAATTGCAGAAATCCGTGCGTTAAATGAAGAATATGATGACATTGAAATTTTCTGTGGAACGGAAATGGACATTCTTCCTGATGCCACACTCGATTTTAATGATGAATTGCTCAGTGAGCTTGATTTTGTCATTGCTTCGATTCATTCAAACTTTAGTCAATCGCAGGAGCAAATTATGGAAAGATTGCATACGGCGATGAAAAATCCGCATGTCGATATGATTGCACACCCAACAGGGCGTATTGTTGGGCAGCGTGACGGTTATAATCCGGATATCCCTCAGCTCATTCAATGGGCGAAGGAATACGGTAAAATTTTGGAGTTAAATGCGAATCCTTACCGATTGGATCTTGCGACGGATCATTTAATCATGGCGCAAGAAGCGGGCGTTCCTATCGCTATCAATACAGACGCACATGCGATTGGTCAATTGAAATATATGGATATTGGCGTGAAATACGGCCAAAAAGCTTGGCTGAAAAAAGAAACGGTCGTTAATACATGGCCGCTCGATAAATTCCTCCGTGACATTGTCCGGAAATGAAAGGAAGTGTAAGACATTGGAAAACCGTGTCTTGAAAACACTTGAGTTCGATAAAATCCGGGATATTGTGGCTACACATTGCACATCATTTGCCGGTCGTTCTTATATAGAAAAGTTAGTGCCAGTTAGCGAGTTTGATGAAGTTGTTCGATTGTTAGAGGAAATGGATGAAGGGCTGTCCATTTTGCGGGTCCGTGGCAACGTACCAATGGGCGGTATTAGTGATATTAGACCTCACGCAAAACGTGCACAACAGGGTGGTATGTTAAGTGCCTATGAATTAATGGAGGTTGCTAACACCATTCGGGCTAGCCGGATTTTGCGTCAGTTCATCGAAGCGATTGTAGCCGATGAAGATATTGACATTCCACATTTCGTCGCTAAAAAAGAATTGATTCCCATTTTGACGGGCTTGGAGCATGAAATCAATGCCTGTATTGATGATAATGGACATGTTGTGGATAGTGCATCGGGTTCGCTACGTTCGATTCGACAAGGATTACGTTTGCAAGAGGGGCGCGTGCGTGAAAAGCTAGAAAGCTACACACGTGGACGCAATGCAGCGAAGATGCTGTCTGACTCCATTGTGACGATTCGTAACGACCGTTTTGTGATTCCTGTCAAAGCGGAGTATCGTTCGCATTATGGCGGCGTCATTCACGATATGTCGTCATCTGGACAAACGCTGTTCATCGAACCTGATGCAGTCGTTCAGGCGAATAATGAAATTAGACGCTTGAAAATGCAGGAGCAAGAAGAAATCGAGAAAATTCTGATTGAGCTGTCTGCAAAAGTACAAGAAATCGCCCATGATTTGTTTACACTTGTCGCTGTTTTGGCGGAAATTGATATTATTTTAGCGAAAGCAAAATTTGGTATTGCGCAGAAATGCACGAAGCCGGAAGTGAATAACGAAGGATATATTCGTTTAGCGAAAGCGCGCCATCCTTTACTACCAATTGATACTGCCGTAGCGAATACGATTGAATTTGGAAAAGACATTACGACGATTGTCATTACCGGGCCAAATACAGGTGGTAAGACTGTGACATTGAAAACGGTCGGTTTGTGCACGTTAATGGCACAAGCAGGACTGCCGATTCCTGCACTCGATGGTTCGGAAATTGCAGTCTTTGATTCAGTTTATGCCGACATTGGGGATGAACAATCTATTGAGCAAAGTTTGAGTACTTTCTCTTCACATATGGTTAATATTGTTGATATTATTCAAAAATACGACGATCGTTCGCTAATTATCTTTGACGAGCTAGGTTCAGGTACAGATCCACAGGAAGGGGCTGCATTGGCCATCTCGATTTTGGATGAAGTACATGGGCATGGTGCGCGTGTCATGGCAACGACCCATTATCCAGAATTAAAAGCGTATGGCTATAATCGGCCGGGCGTGGCCAATGCGAGTGTTGAGTTCGATATTGAAACGTTGAGCCCGACCTACCGTCTATTAATCGGTGTGCCGGGTCGCAGTAATGCGTTTGAAATTTCGAAACGACTAGGGTTACAGGAGCGAATCATTGAGCGTGCAAAAACCTTTACTGGGACGGATCGTGGTGAAGTCGATTCGATGATTGTGTCACTTGAAACAAGTCGTGTCCAATCAGAAAAAGATGCAGAACAAACGCACGAAGTCCTGCTGGAAACGGAGCAGTTGAAACGTGAACTGGAAGAACGACTAGCTGAGTTCGATAGTATGAAAGAGCGTTTGGAAGCGAAAGCAAAAGAAAAGGCGAAAAAAATTGTTGAAGATGCAAAACGTGAATCAGAGGCGGTCATATCGGACTTACGTGCAATGCGTCTGAATGTCGGTGCCAATATTAAAGAGCATGAATTGATTGAAGCGCGTAAACGTCTGGAAGGTGCGTCACCGGCTGAAGAGAAAAAAATCGTCAAAGCGAAGGCGGCACCAAGACCGCTACAAGTTGGCGATGAAGTAAAAGTACTGAGTTATGGTCAAAAAGGGACGCTCATTGAAAAAGTATCGAGTAAAGAGTGGATTGTTCAAATCGGTATTTTGAAGATGAAATTGGACGAGGCTGGACTAGAATATGTCAAACCAGAAAAAGAAAAGCCAACTGTTGTGACGACTTCTGTAAGAGGAAGAGAATCGCATATCAAATTAGAACTCGACCTACGGGGAGAGCGCTATGAGGATGCCATCTTCCGTACAGAAAAATATTTGGATGATGCATTATTATCAAATTATCATCAAGTATCCATCATCCACGGTAAGGGTACAGGGGCATTAAGACAGGGCATCCAACAATATTTAAAAAATCATTCCCGTGTGAAAAGCTACCGTTTCGGCGAAGCGGGCGAAGGCGGGCACGGTGTGACTGTGGTGGAATTGAAGTAATACTAATCAATCACGCCTTGGCGTGATTGCGTCCGGATTTTTTTCGAGCTCGCTCGAAAAGCTCCCCCAAAAATCCGTGACATCCGCCGGAGGCTTTGTCTGAGTTCAGACAAAATATGCTCCTTTTTGAAACCTTTTTCGATTCTATCCGTATAGGTAGGAATGACCGAATATAAAGGAGCTTAAAACTATAATGAAAACTGATTTTTGGAGCAATCCATTAGTAGAAACAGCAGGATATTTTAGCGTTGTTGTCCTTTGTCTAATTGTTTCAATGGTGCTTTTTGAGCTCGTTACTAAATATAAGAATTGGGAAGAGATTCGAAATGGGAATTTATCCGTTGCTTTCGCAACAGGCGGGAAAATTTTTGGTATTTGTAATATTTTCCGCTACTCAATCGAACGACATAACTCATTGCCTGAAATGATTGGATGGGGATTATTCGGCTTTACTTTGCTCATCTTCGCTTATCTATTATTTGAGTTCCTAACACCGAAATTTAATATTGATAAAGAGATTGAAGCAGACAATCGTTCCGTTGGATTTATATCCTTGGCGATTTCAGTAGGCTTATCGTTTGTTATTGGAGCAAGTATTTCATAGGAGTCGTTTTAAATGGAAAAGTTAGCGAAAATTTTACTAATAGTTTGTGTTCTTTTCGTCGCAGTCGGTATTTACTGGCTATCTTTTGGAACACCGAGCTGGTTATTCTTCCAAATGCCTTGACCGAAATATGCCGGTCAAGGCATTTTTTTGACATTTACTATCCAAAAATAAAATACTCATTGTAAGCGGATTCATTTAGCACTATAATTAACTATAGGAATATTCAACTTAATTCAGCGGGGTTCAAACCTCGCCTGAATTAAGTTGAGCCTCCAGCGGATGTCGCGGATTTCGAAGGGAGTGAATTGAGCTTGCTCAATTTAAAATCTGGACGCAATCATGCTGAGGCGCGATTGATAGTTGTTGAATAGATTGAAGAAAGGGGTTTTTTACATGACGGCAAAACCATGGTTGGATTTATATCCTACCGAAATTGCAAAGACGCTTGATTATGAGCGGATTCCAATCCAAGATTACTTAACACGTTCTAGCAAGAAGTATCCCGAAAAAGTAGCGATGCATTTTATGGGCAAGGATATTTCTTACAAGGAATTCCATGAGGCCGCTTTAAAATTTGCTAACTATTTAAAATCACTGGGGATTGAAAAAGGAGATCGCGTGGCAATTATGTTGCCAAACTGTCCACAAGGGGCAATTGCCTATTATGGCATCCTCTATATTGGCGCAATTGTTGTACAGACGAATCCGCTTTACACAGAACGTGAATTGGCTTATCAAATGGTGGATTCTGGCTCAAAGGCAATCATTTCACTCGATATTTTATTCCCTCGGATTTCGAAAATCATTAAGGACACAGAACTTGAACATGTCATTATTACAGGAATCAAAGATTACTTGCCGTTCCCGAAAAATCTGATCTATCCATTCATCCAGAAAAAAGAATATGGCATGACAGTCAAAGTTGAGCATCGTGGGATGAATCATCTCTTTACTGAAATCATGAAAATCGCAAAACCAAGCCCTGTAAGCTACTCCTTTGATTATGATGAAGATATTGCTTTGTTACAATACACGGGGGGAACAACTGGACCACCGAAGGGCGTCATGTTAACTCATGCGAATCTTAGCGCCAATGTTAAAATGTGTGATGAATGGCTCTACAAATGTGAAGAAGGTAAAGAAACGCTCATGGCTATTCTGCCTTTTTTCCACGTTTATGGCATGACAACAGTCTTAGTCTTATCCGTTATGTTGGGTAACAAAATGGTCATCATTCCGAAATTTGATTTTGAAACTGCTTTGAAAACAATCGACAAACAGAAGCCGACGCTATTCCCAGGTGCACCGACCATTTATATCGGTCTACTAAATCATCCGGATCTAAAAAAATACGATTTGTCATCCGTAAAAGCCTGTATTAGTGGCTCGGCAGCATTACCGGTTGAAGTACAAGAGAAATTTGAGATGATTACGGGTGGAAAGCTAGTCGAAGGCTATGGCTTAACGGAAACTTCGCCAGTGACACATGCTAATCTTGTTTGGGGAACGGAACGTGTGAAGGCCTCCATCGGTATACCGTGGCCAGATACTGACTCTTGTATACTAGGTCCAGATTCATCAGAGCCGCTTGCGAATGGTGAAATTGGTGAAATTGCGGTAAAGGGTCCCCAAGTGATGAAGGGTTATTGGAATAAACCAGAGGACACTGAGCAGACTTTCCGTGATGGGTGGTTCTTGACAGGGGATCTTGGTTATATGGATGACAAAGGGTATTTCTACGTTGTGGATCGTAAAAAAGATATGATTATTGCAAGTGGCTTTAATATTTATCCGCGTGAAATCGAAGAAGTTCTCTATGAGCATGAGGCAATCCAGGAATGTGTCGTTGCGGGGGTTCCCGATCCTTATAGGGGAGAAACTGTTAAAGCGTATGTTGTCTTGAAGGAAGGTGCTTCGGTTACGGAGGAGCAGTTAGATGAGTATTGTCGCGAAAATTTAGCATCGTTCAAAGTGCCACGCAAGTATGAGTTCCGAAGTGAGTTGCCAAAAACAGCAGTCGGAAAAATTTTACGTCGTGCACTTGTTGATGAAGAGAAGAAAAAAGCTGAACAGGAACGACTAACCTCATGATATAATATTGCTTGACAAGAGGAGAAATAAATACTAATATGAAAATATGAATGAATCATCATTCATATTTTCTTTTTGGTGGTGATTAGTAGTGAAGCGGGATAGGCCAAAATATAAGCAAATCGTGGATGCAGCTGTAGTTGTCATCGCTGAAAATGGATTTCATCAGGCGCAAGTTTCTAAGATTGCAAAGGAAGCTGGCGTTGCGGACGGGACGATTTATCTTTATTTTAAAAATAAAGAGGATATTCTTATATCTGTGTTTAGGGAAAAGATGGCTATTTTCGTCAATAATGTTGAGGTCATATTGAAAAAAGACATTGACACCTCTGAAAAATTATTCAGAATGATTGACAATCATTTCCGTGTACTCCATGAAGACCGTCAACTGGCAATCGTCACACAGCTTGAACTCCGGCAGTCGAATAAAGAGTTACGAATTCGAATTAATGAAGTGTTGAAGGAATACCTAATGCTTTTAGATGCTATCTTGAAAGAAGGGATAGAAAATGGTGCACTCAATGACCAGCTTGATATCCGACTTGCAAGGCAAATGGTGTTTGGAACGATCGATGAAACAATCACTTCATGGGTGATGAACGATCAGAAGTATGATCTTATGAAGCTCTCACCTGAAGTACATAGACTCATCATGAATGGAATGAAGGCTTGACTTCGTTTGAAGTCAGGCCAAAAACGTAGAGGACAGAGAGTGGGGATGGAATGGAGTTTCTAACAGTAGTTGTGGAGGATGGCGTCGCTATTGCGACAATTAACAGGCCACCCGCGAATGCGCTTTCACGTGCGCTAATACTGGAAGTAGATGCACTTCTTGAGCAGGTGGAACATGACGAAGCTATACGAGTCGTTGTTCTACATGGAGAAGGGAAGTTTTTCTCGGCAGGTGCGGATATTAAAGAATTTACATCCGTCACATCAGGAGAAGAATTTACGAAGTTGGCAGCGAGTGGGCAAGCAGTATTTGAACGTTTGGAATCCTTTTCTAAACCAGTCATTGCGGCTATTCATGGTGCGGCACTTGGCGGTGGACTTGAATTAGCGATGGGTTGTCATATGCGTATTGTCACTGAAACAGCGAAACTGGGCTTACCAGAACTGCAATTAGGTCTAATTCCTGGATTTGCTGGGACACAACGTTTGCCACGCTATGTTGGTATGCCAAAAGCGGCAGAGATGCTACTGACAAGTGAGCCGATTAGTGGTGCAGAAGCAGTTCGTCTTGGTCTTGCAAATCAATCCTATTCAGACGAAGAGTTGTTGCCTAAAACGATGGAGTTGGCTAAGAAAATTGCAAAGAAAAGCCCTGTTTCAGTAAAAGCTGCACTGGCTATGTTGCAATATGCAAAACCAGCTTCTTATTACGAGGGTGTCAAAGCAGAGTCTGATTCTTTCGGAGAAGTATTTGTTTCAGAAGATGCAAAAGAAGGAATCCAAGCATTTCTTGAAAAACGCCAACCTATATTTACGGGGAAATAATTAAAAGTCGAGGAGGTCTGTAAAATGAACATTTATGTATTAGTAAAACGGACATTTGATACAGAGGAAAAAATTACGGTAACCAACGGTAAAATTGCTGATGATGGTGCAGAGTTTATTATAAATCCATATGATGAATATGCAATTGAAGAGGCAATTCAAGTACGTGATGCTCATGAAGGTGAAGTTACAGTCATTACGATTGGTGACGAAGATGCAGAGAAACAATTGCGCACAGCATTAGCGATGGGGGCAGATAAGGCGGTCCTTATTAATACTGAGGACGATCTTGATGAAATGGATGAATTTACGGCTGCCAAAATTATCGCTGAATATTTGAAGGATAAAGAAGTGGATTTAATTCTTGCGGGGAACGTCGCGATTGACGGCGGTTCGGGGCAAATTGGACCACGAGTGGCTGAACTTCTTGGCATTAACTATGTGACAACGATTACAAATCTTGAAATCGATGGCACAAAAGTAACAATCGTACGTGATGTTGAAGGGGATTCTGAAACAATTGAGACGGCATTACCTCTTCTTGTAACCGCACAGCAAGGCTTGAATGAGCCGCGTTATCCATCCCTGCCGGGGATTATGAAAGCTAAGAAAAAGCCGCTTGAAGAGCTTGAGTTGGATGACTTAGACCTTGATGAAGATGATGTAGCGGCTAAAACAGAAACAATTGAAGTATATTTACCACCACAAAAGGCAGCTGGACGTGTTCTTGAAGGTGAAATTGCCGATCAAGTGAAAGAGCTAGTCACTTTGCTGAATTCTGAAGCGAAAGTAATCTAATCGGCTTCGGCAAAAAGAGTCTAACAATTAGAACATAACTTTGAATTGTCATAGGAGGGACTTTATAAATGTCTAACAAAGTAGTAGTACTTGGGGAAGCAAGAGAAGGAGCATTACGTAATGTTTCTTTTGAAGTCATTGCAGCCGCTAAAAAGATTTCTGGTGGCGGTGAAGTAGTTGGTGTGTTGCTTGGTGATGCAGTCGAATCATTGGCAGCAGAAATGATTCAATATGGTGCTGATCGTGTTATTACTGTGGAGCATCCACATTTGAAACAATATACATCTGATGCTTTTAGTCAAGCGTTTATGGCAGTCTATGAACAGGAGAAACCTAATGCTGTCGTATTTGGTCATACAGCGCTAGGTAAAGACTTATCACCGAAAATTGCGAGTAAGTTGGCATGTGGCTTGATTTCAGATGTGACAGCTATCGAAGGTGAAGGTGATGCTGCGGTATTCATTCGCCCGATTTATTCTGGAAAAGCATTTGAAAAAGTGAGAAACAAAGAAGGGCTTTTATTTGTCACGGTTCGTCCAAACAATATAGCGCCTCTGGCACAGGATGCTAGCCGTACGGGTGACGTGTCATCTGTAACCGCAGACATTACGAGCCTACGTTCAGTCATTGCAGAAGTTGTCCGAAAATCAACTGAAGGTGTCGATCTTTCTGAAGCGAAAGTAGTTGTTGCGGGTGGTCGCGGTGTGAAGAGCGCGGAAGGATTCGCGCCATTACAAGAGCTTGCAACGCTACTAGGCGGAGCAATTGGGGCATCACGTGGTGCTTGTGATGCAGATTACTGTGATTACTCCCTACAAATCGGTCAGACGGGTAAAGTAGTCACTCCGGACTTGTATATCGCCGCTGGTATTTCAGGTGCAATCCAGCACGTTGCAGGGATGTCAAATGCTAAAGTAATCGTTGCGATCAACAAAGATCCAGAAGCGAATATTTTCAAAATTGCAGATTACGGCATCGTTGGCGATTTGTTCGATGTCATTCCATTGATGATTGAAGAAATTAAAAAGATTAAGTCAAACTGAACATCTAGAAAAAGTCTCCCCAAAAGGGAGGCTTTTTTGTTTCAGACAGAAAGTCTTGTTCCTTAATTATAGTGATAAAGGTCACAAAATTAATTTCCATAATAAATTATACTTAGAATATAAGAAGTTTTAAAAGTGGATTTCTTAAACCGCACTTTCTCCTTTAGCGATTAAAATATATAGCAGTATCGCATCAAAAACTAGACATGAGGTGAAAAATATTGAATATACAATTTGATATAAAAAGAATTCACATCTTCAAAGAACTATTACTTCGTTTCCGTCATGGTGGGTCATCAGAATCGATCCGAGTGGATTTTAATCAATATTTTAAAAATGTGAATGTTGTTGACATATTGCTAATCCAATTGGAATTAATAAATGGTGACTATGGTATTACGATTGAGGATGTTGAGAAGTTTTCTATTATTTATCCTGATTTATGTGGCGGCATAATGAACGAAAAGGAAACTTCAGGCATTTATCATCCAGTTCAAATTTTTAAAGAAGAAATTACTGCATTTCAAGTTGTTTTGAATCAAATCAACCGTCTTTTGGAGTCATTCGAAGTAGATAAACATCAAATTCAGAAGACAGATAGAACAGATGAATTACAGCATCAACTAGTTCGATTAGGCGAATTTCATAACCATTATCATCGGAAGGAAAAGCTCTTCTTTCCGATAATGGAACGATATGGTCACTATTCACCCATAAGAACAGTGTGGATGATGGATGATCAAATTCGTGTCTTGTATCAGGCTGTAAAAAAACAAAGTATTCAACTGTCCGATGAGAATTTTACACGCTTTCGAAAAAGATATGATGCATTCGAAAAGAAGTTTAAGGAAATGATTTTTCAAGAAGAAGCAATTATTTTGCCAATTCTTCGATCTATATTTAGTGAAGATGACTGGTTAGCGATTGCAAATGAAAGTGATGCATTCGGCTATTCAATCATCGAAGCGCCTAAGGGAAAATGGAAGCTGAAATCTGAAGATGTAGACAAAGTCGTAAGTAATACATCAACAACTCAAAATCTAATTTTGGGTGGTGGTGGTTATTTAACGATAGAAGAAGCCCAACTCATTTTTAACAATTTGCCATTGGAAATAACATTTGTTGATAAAAATGATCTATTTAAATACTTCAACAAAATAACAGAAGCATCGGAAATGTTGTTAGTGCGAACCCCAATTTCTATTGGGCGTAGTGTAGCAAATTGTCATCCTCCTAAAAGTCTAAAAAAGGTCATGACGCTAATTCGCGATCTTAAAACAGGAAAACGAACTTCTGAAAGTATGTGGTTTAAAAAGAACAATCAATACATTTATCTTACTTATAAAGCAATACGTAACGAGGAAGGGGAATTTTTAGGTGTTTTGGAATATGTCCAAGATATTCAACCTTTCCTCGAATTGCCCAGTAAAGTAAAAACAGGACTTAGTAAATTAAAAAATTCATGACATTGCAACAAGCAAAGCATATATTTAGCCCGCGCAATAACTGCATGATATACTACGAGCATAGTTAATAAAGGAGGAAATGTTATTATGGCAATTATTAATGCGACGGATCAAAACTTTGCGGAGAATATTAAAGAAGGACTTGTCCTTGTTGACTTTTGGGCACCTTGGTGTGGACCTTGTAAAATGATCGCTCCTGTTCTTGAAGAATTAGATGGCGACTTTGAAGGCAAAGCACAAATTGTAAAAGTAGACGTAGATGACAATCAAGGAACAGCAAGTAACTACGGTGTTATGTCTATCCCAACGCTTATCCTATTTAAAGATGGCGAGATTGTAGACAAAGTGGTTGGTTTCAAACCGAAAGAAGCACTTGCAGAACTAATCGAAAAACACGCGTAATCAAATTTAACTTAATTCAATAGAATAACCGGGTCCTTCATTGGTACCCGGTTTTTTTTAGGTAGGTGACGGATATGAATGAATTGATTGAACAGAAATTGGCGATTTTACCCGAGTTGCCGGGCTGTTATTTTATGAAGGATCGGCAAGGAACCGTTATATATGTTGGGAAAGCGAAAGTATTAAAAAATCGGGTGCGTAGCTATTTCACGGGCAGTCATGATGGGAAAACACAGCGGCTCGTAGGTGAAATTGAGGATTTTGAGTATATGGTCACCTCATCCAATATTGAGGCACTTGTGCTTGAATTGAATCTTATTAAACAGTACGACCCGAAATACAATATTATGTTGAAAGACGATAAAACCTATCCCTACTTGAAAATTACAACCGAGCGCCATCCTAAATTAATCATTACGCGGCAAGTGAAGAAGGATAAAGGGAAATATTTTGGCCCGTATCCGAATGCTTATGCAGCAGGGGAGACGAAAAAGTTATTAGACCGACTGTATCCGTACCGAAAATGTCAGACGATGCCAGATCGTGTGTGCTTGTACTATCATATCGGTCAATGTCTAGCCCCATGCGTCAATGAAGTTGATCAGGAGATTTATAAGGAAATGGTGGACGACATTAGTCGTTTCCTAAATGGCGGCTATAAAAGTGTCAAGAAGGAATTGACCGAAAAAATGTCCTCCGCTGCGGAAAATTTGGAGTTTGAGCGTGCGAAAGAGTATCGGGATCAAATTACAAATATTGAAGCAGTTATGGAAAAACAAGCGATGACAATGAATGATTTTACGGATCGTGATATTTTTGGTTATGCAATTGAAAATGGCTGGATGTGTGTTCAGGTATTTTTTGTACGGCAGGGGAAATTGATTGAAAGGGATGTGTCGCTGTTTCCGCTTTACCAAGACCCTGAAGACGAGCTACTGACATTCATCGGACAATTTTATGGGAAGTCCGAGCATTTGCTACCAAAGGAAATCTTATTATCTCAAGGGGTTGACAGTGAATTGGTTCGTCAGCTTCTGAACGTCAATGTATTTATTCCGCAACGAGGGAAAAAGAAATCATTGGTGGATCTTGCTATTAAAAATGCGGAAATGTCATTGAAGGATAAGTTTCAGCTGATGGAAAGGCAAGAACAGCGAACGATTGGTGCGTGCGAGGAACTGGGTGAGGCGATGAATATAACGATACCGCTTCGCATCGAGGCTTTTGATAACTCCCATACGTACGGGGCTGATCCTGTTTCTGCGATGGTGTCATTTGTCGATGGCAAACCGAATCGCAAGGATTATCGCAAATATGTAACGAAAACAGCTGCTGCGCATGATGATTATGGTGCAATGCGAGAGGTTGTGAGAAGGCGTTATAGCCGTGTGCTGACGGACGACTTACCGTTACCTGATTTAGTCGTCATTGACGGTGGGAAGGGGCATATGGAGGCGGCACGAGAGATTATTGAGGACGAGCTAGGACTTTCCATTCCTATTGCGGGACTGGCGAAAGATGATAAACACCAGACGGCGCAATTGTTGTATGGCAATCCCATTGATATGATTCCGTTAAAAAGAACAAGTGAAGCCTTTTATTTATTGCAGCGGATACAAGATGAGGTGCACCGTTTTGCCATTACATTCCACAGACAACGGCGTGAAACGAATTCATTAACATCTGCGCTTGACGGGTTACCGGGTGTGGGGCCGAAACGTAAGCAACAGTTGTTGAAACATTTTGAGTCGGTGAAAAAGATTCGTGAAGCCTCTGTAGAAGCTTTGCAGCAAGCGGGCTTGCCTGGGGCAGTTGCTAAGGGAGTTGAGGCGTATTTTCGTCAAGAGGCATTGCGAGAGAAAGAGTAATATGATAAAGTAAATGCACTGAATTTTTCACTTACAATTATATATGAAGTGAGGATAGAGGCGCGAATGCTAATAGTACATTTCCGGAGAGCGACAGCTCGGTGAAGGAAATTGAAAGGGGTATTCGCCGAAGCGGACAAATCGACTGTCACGATTGTTTGGCTGGATTTCCATTGAAGAAATGGGAGTCTGTCAGGTATTGACTACCTGGAGAGCTATCCGTACGGAGCATCTCTTTAATGATGTCTCCAATCGGACCCGGCTCTCAACTTATTGAGGGCCGTTTTTGCATACAGGAGAAAGACGGAGGAATGGATAATGGAACGAATCGTAATGAAATTCGGGGGGACTTCAGTCGCGAACCCGGAAAGAATCGCACGTGCGGCGCAGCTTGTAGTAAGGGAAGTGAATAGTGGCAAACAAGTTGCGGTCATCGTTTCGGCAATGGGGAAAACGACAGATGAGCTACTATCGCTTGCGAAAGAAGTGAACTCGGCGGCAGGTCGACGTGAGCTCGATATGCTTTTGGCAACGGGCGAACAAGTGACGGCATCCCTACTTGCAATGGCGATTTCTGGAGAAGGTGTGGAGGCACATTCTTATACAGGATGGCAGGCAGGTGTCCTGACGGAGTCGGTTCATGGCAATGCGCGCATTGAACAGGTACAAGCAGATAGAGTGAGTGCTGCCCTAACTTCGGGAACCGTCGCGGTCATTACAGGCTTCCAGGGAGCTGATATGCATGGTGAATTAACGACGCTTGGTCGCGGAGGTTCCGATACAAGTGCAGTTGCTATCGCTATTGCACTGGGGGCTTCTATTTGTGATATTTACACGGATGTCGAAGGGGTATTTACGACAGATCCAAGACTCATTAAACAAGCTCAAAAGCTTGAGGAAATATCCTATGATGAAATGCTGGAGATTGCGAATTTGGGGGCGGGTGTACTTCATCCACGAGCAGTTGAATTTGCGAAAAACCATCAAATGCCTTTGCGTGTTAGACCGGCTCATATAGAGGGGGAAGGAACGATTATCAAGGAGGAAATTGATTTGGAAAATAATTTAGTTGTGCGGGGCATCGCCTTTGAGCGAGATATCGTTCGGATAACAGTGATGTACAACGTCCCATACAATGGCTCACTTGCCAATATATTCACAGCTCTTGCGGAGCACCATGTCAACGTTGATATTATTGTTCAGACGATTAGAGAGGATGTCCAACCATCTGTGTCATTCTCTATCAAAAAAGAGGATTTTGCCGAAGTGATTAATGTATTAGAATCCAATAAAGAAGCACTCGGTTATAGTCGTGCCGATTTTGAAGTAGGTCTAGCGAAGGTGTCGATTGTTGGCAGTGGAATGGTGTCTAACCCAGGTGTCGCGGCAAGTCTATTTGAGACTTTACGCCAAGTAGACATTCCGATAAAAATGGTCAGTACATCGGAAATTAAAGTGTCTGTCGTAATTCCAGAGCCTGAGATGGAGAAGGCTGTAGCAGCCCTTCATGAACAATTTGGATTAGATGCAGTAAAAGGAAAATGAAAAAAAGAGATGTAGCCACCACGGCTACATCTCTTTTTAAACGCCAATTTTAGTTTTGGTATCCCATTTCACTTGGAATGTAACGCGTCCTTTTTTGGGTTGCGCTTCTCCGTAGCATTCAGTCAAAAGTCCGTTCAATTTCTGATACTGTTCTGCAAGAAAGCCTGCTTCTAGTTGAAAAGATCTGTCTTGGATATTTATCTCATCGCCCATAATCATTGTGAAAAAGGCCTCATCTTTTTGCATTTTTTCGAGGGAAAGAATTCCCCATCCTGCCTCTTGAAAGAACATTGGAAGCTCTTCAACGCTAAAAACAGGAAATTTCCTTGCGACTTCTTTTCCTGCCCAATAAAGAATATCACCTTGGTGAGTACCTAAAATACTAGGTAAGACATGGTCGCGTAAAAGGTCATAGCCGAAATGAGTCGGCGAAAGATTTGTATTATTTTCCAATCGTCTATGCAATCCTTTCGGATGAAAATAAGTGAAATACTTTTAATATAGAAGTAATATGTTCGTAACAAAAAACCACATCATCTTGACCTCTTTAAAACAGAGGAGTACAATGGACATGTTCTAATATTGTACCACGAAGAGGGGAACCGTCAATGATTGCTTCGTGTCTAAACGATGACAACACTGATTTGGTAACCTCAGTAATAAGGGAGGGTAAAAGACTTGTCGAGAGAATCAGATTTTTACTTGCGCCGTCTTCATTCATTGCTCGGAATTATTCCGGTTGGACTTTTTGTTGCCCAACACTTGGTCATTAACCACTTTGCAACACGCGGCGAGGAAGCATTCAACACTGCATCTAACTTCATGGGGAGCTTACCATTCGTTCTATTTTTAGAATGGTTCATCATCTACATCCCACTTATGTTCCATGCGTTTTACGGCCTGTACATAGCTTTCACAGCAAAAAATAACGTACAACGCTACGGGACTTTCCGTAACTGGATGTTCATGCTACAACGCGTTACGGGTGTATTCCTTGTAATCTTTATCGCATGGCACGTCTATGAAACAAGAATTCAGAAAGCATTGGGTGCTGAGGTAGACTTCAATATGATGGCTAACATCTTAGACAACCCATTCATGTTGGCATTCTACATCGCGGGTGTTATCGCGGCGACGTTCCACTTGGCGAACGGTCTTTGGTCATTCCTAGTGACTTGGGGGCTGGCACAATCACCACGTTCACAAACAATCGTCACATACGTTACAATCGTAGTATTCCTAGTGTTGGCTACAATTGGCGTTCAAGCACTACTTGCATTTGTTTAACTTGAATTAGCAGAAGTTCTTGCTAATTCAAGTTAAGCCTCCGGCGGATGTCACAAATTTTGAAGGGAGTTAATTGCGCAAGCGCAATTCAATATTTGGACGCAATTACGCCGAGGCGTAATTGATTTGAAATATGATTGATTGAAAATGAGATCACTGATAATTTGAGGAGTGAAACAATAATGGCAAAAAGCAGATTGATTGTCGTTGGCGGCGGTCTTGCAGGCCTAATGGCAGTCATTAAAGCAGCGGAGGAAGGCACACCGGTTGACCTGTTTTCACTTGTCCCGGTTAAACGTTCCCACTCTGTATGTGCACAAGGCGGCATTAACGGTGCAGTAAACACGAAAGGGGAAGGTGACTCTCCTGATATCCATCTAGATGATACTGTCTATGGCGGTGACTTCCTCGCGAACCAACCACCTGTTAAGGCGATGACGGACGCGGCACCAGGAATCATTCATTTATTAGACCGGATGGGCGTTATGTTCAACCGTACACCTGAAGGATTATTGGACTTCAGACGTTTCGGGGGTACACTTCACCACCGTACTGCATTCGCGGGTGCAACAACAGGACAACAGCTGTTGTACGCACTAGATGAGCAAGTGCGTAGCCATGAAGTGGCTGGTCTTGTAACGAAATATGAACACTGGGAATTCCTTGGTGTTGTTCTAGATGAAGACGGCGTTTGTCGTGGTATTAAAGCGCAAAACCTTAAAACGATGGAAATTAAAGCGTTTAAAGGCGATGCGGTTATTATGGCAACAGGTGGACCTGGAATTATTTTCGGGAAAACAACAAACTCTGTTATCAATACAGGCTCTGCGGCTTCTATCGTTTATCAACAAGGAGCTTACTACTCAAACGGTGAGTTCATCCAAATTCACCCAACAGCAATCCCAGGGGACGATAAACTGCGTCTTATGAGTGAATCTGCACGCGGTGAGGGTGGACGTGTTTGGACATATAAAGATGGTAAGCCTTGGTACTTCCTAGAGGAAAAATATCCAGCTTACGGAAACCTCGTACCACGTGACGTTGCGACACGTGAAATTTTTGACGTCTGTGTCAATCAAAAACTAGGTATCAATGGTGAAAACATGGTGTACTTGGACCTTTCACACAAGGATCCAAAAGAGCTTGATATTAAGCTTGGTGGAATCATCGAAATCTATGAGAAATTCACAGGTGATGACCCGCGTAAACTACCGATGAAAATCTTCCCGGCTGTTCACTATTCAATGGGCGGATTATGGGTTGACTATGATCAAATGACAAACATTCCAGGTCTGTTTGCGGCTGGAGAATGTGATTATTCACAGCACGGTGCAAACCGTCTTGGTGCGAACTCGCTTCTTTCGGCAATTTACGGCGGAATGGTTGCAGGACCAAACGCAGTTCATTACATGAAAGGCTTGAAGCGTACTGCTGAAGAACTTCCATCGACTATTTTCGATGCAGCAGTTGCAGAAGAGCAACAGAAGTGGGATGACACGCTTAAAATGAATGGTACAGAGAACGCTTATGTCCTTCACAAAGAGCTTGGCGAATGGATGACAGATAACGTAACAGTCGTTCGTTATAACGACAAACTGCAACAGACGGACGATAAAATCGTAGAACTTCTTGAGCGCTATGAAAACATCAACATGACAGATACGCAACAATGGTCTAACCAGGGTGCGACATTTACGCGTCAGTTGAAAAACATGTTGTACTTAGCACGTGTTATTACACTAGGGGCACTGAACCGTGATGAGAGCCGTGGCGCTCACTACAAACCAGATTTCCCGAACCGTGATGACGAGAAATACATGAAAACAACGATGGCGAAATTCGACGGACAATCTGCTCCAATCTTCCACTATGAAGAGATTGATGTGTCCCTAGTAGCGCCACGTAAACGCGACTACTCCGCGACGAAAGGAGAATGACGTAAATGAGCGAGCAACTAACTGCGACGAAAACAGTAGTATTTAAAGTTCGTCGTCAGGATACAGCTGATTCTGCTGGATATTGGGAAGAGTTTGAGTTGGAATACAGACCGAATATGAACGTTATTTCTGCTTTAATGGAAATTCGTCGTAACCCGGTCAATAAAGAAGGTAAAGCAACGACTCCGATTAACTGGGACATGAACTGTCTGGAAGAGGTTTGTGGGGCTTGTTCAATGGTTATCAATGGCCGTCCACGTCAATCGTGTACAGCACTTGTTGACAAATTGACTCAGCCAATTACACTTGAACCGATGAAGACATTCCCAGTCGTTCGTGACTTGATTGTCGACAGAGAGTTTATGTTTGATTCTCTGAAGAAAATCAAGGCATGGGTTCCAATTGATGGGACGTATGATCTTGGAGAAGGTCCACGTATGCCTGAGCGTAAGCGCCAATGGGCATATGAACTTTCTAAATGTATGACTTGCGGTGTTTGTCTAGAGGCGTGTCCAAACGTCAACGACAACACGAATTTCATGGGTCCTGCATTGCTATCACAAGTTCGTTTGTTCAACACGCATCCAACAGGTGCTATGAATAAAGACGAGCGTCTAGCGGCATTGATGACAGATGGTGGAATTGGTGAATGTGGTAACTCACAAAACTGTGTAGTCGCTTGTCCAAAAGGCATTCCTTTGACTACATCCATCGCTGCTATGAACCGTGCGACAACTGTACAAATGTTTAAAAACTTCTTCGGAAGTGACCATATGGTAGACTGATTTTGGTCTTAACTCCGCTTTGGCATTACGCCTGGCGGGGTTTTTTTGTCATTTAAACGAAAAGCAAGCAGTTCTTTATTTGTATATAGATGTTTGGTAGAATAAAAGAATGAACATTCATTCATTTAACATATTATGCTGTAAGTGAAGCGGCGGACACAAATAGGCCGAGGCGTAATTGATGAGAAAAGGGGTTTTATTGATGAGAGCAACTTACATAACAGATGCAACAACATGGGCATCGGAATTTACATTTTCTGTACCGGTATCCGTGCGATTCTCGGAAACAGACATGTATGGACATTTGAATAACACGGTGGCGTTTGCTTATTTTGAGTATGCGCGAATTGAGTTCTTGAAGAAAGCAGGCTTGATGAATGATTGGTTGAATCCTGAGGGCGCTACGATACCAGTTGTGGCAGATTTACAATGTGATTATTTACAACAGGTCTTTTTCGATGAAGCACTAGCGATTTATGTTAAAGTAGCCTCGATTGGTAATAGCTCGATGGATATTCATTATATGGTGAAGAATGCCAAGGATGACATAGTCATCACTGGGCGAGGCTCGATTGTTCAAATTAGTAGGGAAACAGGGAGAGGTGTTCATTGGACTGATCAAGAGAAGTCGTTGTTCGTTAATTAAATGATCAAGTAGCCGGCACAGCCAACCTTGTCTTCACATATTTTAGAGTGAAAGTGGATAGGAGGGGCGCGTCTTGACAGAGGAATCAAAAAACCGTTCATTGCTAACGGCAAGGGAACGAGAAATCTTTCATCTGCTCGTTGACGATCATACGACAAAAGATATCGCGGGACGGCTCGGAATCAGCGAAAAGACTGTTCGGAACCATATTTCGAACACGATTCAAAAGCTAGGCGTTTCCGGCAGGGCACAAGCCATCGTCGAATTATTGCGACTAGGCGAGTTACAACTGTAATCCAATCTCACGTAGCAGCTGTGTGACCTGTCATTAACAGGCTTTTCGCAGCTGTTTTTTTTGTGGTTTCCTTTAAAATCCCTTAACATCGGCTGGGTGTTTTATCTTGAATTAGTGGGTCTTTGAACATCCACTGAATGAAATGTATAACAAATATCCATCTTAACACCTATAGAGATGGCAGTCTTCTGTAGCTGACGCTTCACTTTCAGTACAAACACATTTGCCGATTCAAGATAAAATGTATTGCCTTAAACGCGAAAAAGGGCGACAATAGACAAAGTAATCTTTTTCAAGGAGCTGGTTTAGTTGACGGAACAAAGCGATTTGCCTAAACACTATTCGAGTGAAGTGGCGAGTATGGAGAAGGATTTAAGATATATTGCAGCAATTATTAAGCAGCAGGGACGTAGAATTCTTAGTAACTATACAATTACGCCGCCCCAGTTCATTGCATTACAGTGGTTATTTGAGCACGGCGACATGACCATTGGTGATTTGTCGAACAAAATGTTTTTGGCATTTAGTACGACGACTGATTTAGTAGATCGAATGGAAAAAAATAATTTGGTGAAGCGAGTTCGTGATGAACAAGATCGCCGTGTAGTTCGGATTCACTTGTTAAGTGAAGGGGAGCGTGTCATTGAGGAAGTGATTGATAAGCGCCGCGTTTACTTAGACGAGGTATTGGCAGATTTTGAAGAGGGAGAAGTGAAGGGGTTTTCTAATCTACTTAGAAAATTACATCAAGAGATGAAAAAGGATTGAGGGATTTGAGTGGAAGCACCCATAGGTGTAATTGATTCGGGTGTCGGCGGATTAACCGTTGTCAAAGAAATGTTGAAACGACTACCGAATGAACCTATTGTCTACATAGGTGATGATGCGCGATGTCCATATGGACCGCGGTCAACGCAAGAGGTCCAAGAGTTTACAATGGAAATGGCTACTGCACTGTCTAAGATGGATATAAAAATGCTTATCATTGCGTGTAATACTGCAACGGCTGTAGCGCTAGATGAAGTTCGTGAGCATTTTCCGTTCCCAGTTATTGGCGTTATCGTACCAGGTGCCCGAGGTGCAGTAAAGGCGTCAAAAACGGGTAAAATTGCAGTACTTGGAACAGTAGGAACGATCAATAGTCATGCATACGATGATGCAATCCGTACATTGTTGCCAAATGCGACGATTCATCCGCTTGCGTGTCCTGACTTTGTTCCAATTGTTGAAAGTGGGCTGTATAAGTCAGAAAATGCGAGTGGCGTTGTGAAGAAAGGGCTTGTGGGGCTTGCGGGGAAGGATTTTGATGTGGCCATTCTAGGGTGTACGCATTATCCGCTCGTGCAGCACCATATTCAAGCGCATTTACCGAGCAAGGTTCAAATTATTTCATCGGCAGTGGAGACAGTGTTTGATGTTGAGCGTATTTTGTTGTCAAAAAATATCACGCGTGATGACAGTAGCAAAGTCGCTCCAATTTTTTATACGACTGGGCAGACGCAGCAGTTTTTGTCGATTGTTGAGGATTGGTTAGCGATTAAAAAGCCCGATGTTAGACATATTATGTTGTGAAACAGCTCGAAATGCCCGCTATCGGGTATTTCGAGTTTTTACGCATATGAAATAGGTTATGATAAGATGGATACGCAAAATGAATGGTGGAGGATTTTGATGACGAGACATGATGGGCGAGTGGCTGATATGAACAGGCCAGTACTAATTGAAACAAATTATTTAATGCATCCTGAGGGATCTGTGTTAATTTCAGTTGGAAATACAAAAGTAATTTGTACGGCGACGATAGAAGAGCGCGTTCCCCATTTTTTACGTGGGAGTGGTAAAGGTTGGGTGACGGCGGAATATTCCATGCTGCCACGTGCTACTGGACAGCGTACACAGCGTGAGTCTTCAAAAGGTAAGGTCGGTGGGCGTACGATGGAAATTCAACGTCTTATTGGGCGTGCACTACGTGCTGTGACTAATTTAGAGGCGCTTGGTGAACGGACGATTTGGATTGACTGTGATGTAATTCAAGCGGATGGAGGAACACGTACAGCGTCGATTACAGGTGCATTTGTAGCAATGACGATGGCAGTTGCGAAATTGCATGAAGTGAAAGGATTAGCTGTTTTCCCAATTGCTGATTTCTTAGCGGCAACGAGTGTCGGGAAGACGACGGAAGGCGAGCTAATACTCGACCTCGATTATGTCGAAGATTCATCGGCTGCCGTTGATATGAATGTTGTGATGACTGGTGCAGGTGCGTTTGTGGAGCTGCAAGGAACTGGTGAGGAGTCTACATTCACGCGTGATGAAATGAATGGGCTAGTGACGCTTGCTGAACAAGGGATACAGCAGTTGTTTACGGTGCAAACAGAAGCGCTTGGTGCGATTGCCGCGTTAATTGGGATAAAAGAGGTGGCTGAATGATGAAGGAAGTACTCATTGCAACGAATAATGCTGGGAAAGCAAAAGACTTTGAGGCACTGTTCGGACCATTTGGTGTACACGTATTAACGTTGAATGATTTGGATGAGGCAATTGACGTTGAAGAAACGGGTGTCACATTTGAAGAAAATGCGATTTTAAAAGCAGAAACGGTTGCTCGCTTGCTTGGCAAAGTCGTCATCGCAGATGATAGTGGACTTGAAATTGATGCACTGAATGGCGCTCCTGGCGTTTATTCTGCGCGTTATGCGGGTACGGAGAAGAGTGATGATGCCAATATCGATAAAGTGCTTAACGAGCTTGAGACGGTGCCTACAGACGGTCGTACAGCTCGATTCCGTTGCGTGCTTGCTGTTGCAGGTCCGGGTATTGAAACAGAGACGTTTTCAGGCAGTTGTGAAGGTTTGATTCATACGGAGCGAAAAGGAACGAATGGTTTTGGCTACGATCCAATCTTTTATGTTCCGCAGCAGGAGCGCATGATGGCTGAATTGTCGCCTGAAGAGAAGAGCTTGATTTCACATCGCGGGTCTGCGCTAGCGAAGTTGAAAGTGAAGCTACCGCAATTTATGGAGGGTAGGTGATCACGAATGAAACTAGTTGTCATGAGTGATTCGCACGGTGATAGGGAAACGGTGAAAGCCGTTTCTGCATTGCCTGCGGATGCTATTTTTCATTGTGGAGATAGTGAATTGTCATTTGACGATCCGGTCTTGCATAACATGTATAGAGTACGTGGTAACTGCGATCGCGATAGACAGTTTTCACCGTCCGTTTTAGTCGATGTACAGGGGAAAAAGATCTTAGCCGTTCACGGGCATGAGCATGATGTGAGGTCATCATTGATGGGGCTTTATTATAGTGCGAAAGAGCTTGGGGCTGATGTTGTGCTGTTTGGTCACTCGCATTTGTACGGCGCGGAGATGAAAGATGGGATTTTATTTTTAAATCCGGGAAGCACTGTTCAGCCACGCGGCGGTAAAAAAGCAACGTACGCCGTTGTAGAATGGGAAGAAACAGTGCGAGTATTATTTAAAAATATGCAGCATGAAACGGTTGATGAAAAAGAAATAAAAAATAGTTAAAAATAGCGTTGACTTTTGTTACAATAGAATTTATACTAAAGCTTGTCCTTAAGGATAGAAAGTCTTTAAGCGCATGTCTCAGTAGCTCAGCTGGATAGAGCAACGGCCTTCTAAGCCGTCGGTCGGGGGTTCGAATCCCTCCTGGGACGTACAGTAATAAAATAGGGTTCATTTGAAAAATACCTGAAACATTGTTAATTCGATGTTTCAGGTATTTTTGTTTTGTGGAGAAATTTAGTTAGCATTGGTTTGGTTTTGAAAAGTTATTACACAAATTTTACAGATGATTCATACCTTCATTTCCCTGGATGCAGGTGATTATTTGAAGTCGATTAAAGAAGTAACTTTCTACAAGACTCTACCTGTGTCAAATAGCTTTACTTTTAATCATTTTAAATACTGGGTATTGCAGTAATTCTGAGTACAATGAGAATCTGGAAACTTTTACTGAATGATGTTTTTAAGTCTGCGGATAAGGGAATGCAAACAAGGAGGGTGGTGATTTTAGTGAAGGGTCTTATCAAGTGGAATCTTTTGAAAATGCCTGTTGCATCAATCATTTGGTTGGTTACTGCGTGGGCAATGCTCTATGTATCATTCGATAAAGTATCATCCTACTATTACATTGGTTTTGGATTACTTTCAGTACTGTTTTTCATCGTTACTGATAGAACGGCATTTTTTTACTATGTTACGCTTACTCTAGTGACGGTATTCTATTTTCTTTTTCTTGCATTTAAAGATGGATGGGGTCCTTTTGAACAGGCTATTGGTATCGGCTTGCACTTTGCATTTTTATTACATCTCTTTGCACTATATAGTCTGTCTAAGTATGTTTACCAGTTTAGGAGTGAAAATCAAATACTAAAGACTCGAATTCTTCAACTAGAAGAATATATTTTACGTGAAGGGATATTAACCAAACGAGAATTTGAAAAACAAACGACATTCATCCTATCAACAATGGCAAGGAGGGAAGAAACAGGTTTTTATATACGCATCGATTTTTCGCAAATGAACAGGACTGTTCGCAAGCGTCTACTTCTTACTTTGGCTGATATATTATATTCCGTCTTGCGTAAAAACTTCGACTTGGTTGGGCAGTATGATGATAAAACACTTGTTGTGTTACTGCAAAATACAGACGAGCATGGGTATGAAATAGCTAAGGGACGCTTATTGAAAATAGTGTATGACCAGTTGGAGGAAGGGGTCATCGAAAAAGTTAAGTGGTCGATATATAAGATTGATGGCCAAAAGCGGTTGGACGAACTGGAGGTGTTAGAATGAACAAGAGGGTGTTCATTTTGATTACGGCCTTTATTTTATTCATTGCAGCTCTTATTGGTGCATCTATTTTTAATGTGAAGATGCTATTATATTTCACGACTGCATTGTTTATGACCCTGTTGTCCTATTATTCTATCTTGACACTAGCAGGAATCTACAATCGTTTGAAAACGAAGATAACTCCAGTGTTGGATTTTTACCCAGGCGTCGATATATTAATACCCGCACATAATGAAGGAATCGTGATTAAAAACACTATCGAAGCGATGATAGCTTTAGAATATCCCGGTGAACTGCAAATATACGTACTAAATGACAATTCCTCCGATGATACAGGGGAAATTGTTGGTGCTTTCGCAGAAGTGTTCCGTAATGTCCACCACATAAAGGTGCCGGCAGGAGATCCCCGAGGTAAGTCGAGGGTACTTAATTATGGGTTAAGTATTTCAAAAAACAAATATTACTGCGTTTACGATGCAGATAATCAACCTGACCCACAGGCGCTTATAAAACTTGTCGCAATCAGTGAAACAAACCCGAAAGCAGCAGGGGCTGTCGGATATGTCCGCACATTCAATGAATCCGCAACCTGGTTGACTCGGATGATTTCAATTGAATTTCAAGTATTTCAATTGCTTATGCAATCAGGCAGGTGGCAACTGTTTAAAACAGGGTCACTGACTGGAACCAATATGTTAGTGAAGCGTTCTGTTATTGAGGAACTGGGGGGATATGATCCGTACGCCATTGCTGAGGATGCGGAATTGACTTTACGGATTACACAAAAAGGATATTATTTACCAATCGTCCCTAATTCAGTCACATGGGAACAAGAGCCAGAGACATTATCGGTCTATTTGAAACAAAGGACAAGATGGTTACAGGGGAATTTATACATTGTGGAGAAAACGTTGACGGAACCGGATTATTTCAAAGGGAAGCTACTTGTACATTCAATACACCAGTTGCTTGTCTACGTCGTATTTTGGCTTTTCTTGATTATTTCTTATGTATGGTTCGCTCTCGGAATCTTTGATTTTTTTCATATTGAGCACACATATCCGCTTTTGTTCATCTGGTATCTAGCTTATGTTGTCTACACAGCGCAACTGTTCTCTGCTCAAGCGGTACAAAAGACCTTCTCGCCAATCAACATTTTTGTCAGCGTCATTATGTACTTCACGTATGCACAATTATTCACCTATTTATTCGTGCGCAGTTTCGTCCTTTACATCAAAGCCAAGAAAAAACGTCAAATGATTGGATGGGATAAAACAACGAGATTCAAAGTGAAATGAGGAGACAGGCTGAATTTGAGTATCCATGAATCACTCTTCAGCAATTATCTTCAAAACAAACGAATTCTTCATTCTGCATATGTAAGCCAATTTCATAATCGCTCCTATTACAAGTAAAGACGAACAATAAAATCTTATCATTTTATTGTTCGTCGATATGAAAGACTAATCTCGTTGATTGTAGCATAAGGTGGCGACTCCATTGAAAGCCGTCACAAGGAGCGGCTTTTGCAAATAAAAGCGAAGCGTTGAGAGCAAGATGCCTTAATTTCTGTAAAAAACGCAGGAATACGGCAAATCGAACCCAACACTGTTCGATTGGTTCAAGCCGTGCCCGTGGAAACGTCTGCCTGAAGCGAAATCAACATGCACATTTTATTTTTTAATAGTATTATTATGAAATTGATTTATACAAAGTCCCATTCTTATTAAACCAACCCGTTTGTCGAAGCGCAAAAGAGTCTCATTAAATTTAAGGCATATTATTGTGATCAAAACGTCCTACTTCTCGGAGAGCATCTGCTCCCGCTCTGTTCTGATTTAATGACTTTTCCTTTTCACTAAAATTAAATTTCCGCCCAGTCAAAAAATCCACAAGGTTGATGACTACAAGAAAAGCTACAATAGAACCCCAGAAAATCCAATGCATAGCATTCCCTCCCTTTTCAATATAAATGATTACAGCGATAAGTATGTACCACTTATACCATGTTTTTTATCATCCTAAGAATCCAAAAAAGTCAGTCGTAAACACCGAAAGTAAAAATAATGATACTATCCCTAATTGAATAGCGTTAATTAATATACGTAATGATCGAGTTAAAAGTTTCAATTATCTCACTATTTCAGTAATCAATTCGTCGTCATATTGAATGGATAATCGGTTGTTTTACATTGTACATAACATCCGATTGGTCTAGATAACTATACCAACTAGGTGTATAGTGGAAATGAAGTTTTATAAGATTACCGATATTAAAGTAGGGAATACTTTGATTACTTTTCTAGTTTGTCATAAGGAGGAAAATCCAGTGGGAAAATCGTTATTAATTTCAAATATTACGATTGCAGATGCAAAAAAATCACAATTTATAGGTGATGTCTTCGTAGAAGATGGTAAAATTAAAGAGGTTGCGGCTTCTATTGCGGCGGTGGCAGATGCTCATATTGATGCGACGGGTAAAAATTGGACTGTGGTCCCTGGGTTTATAGATGTGCATATTCATGGAGCGTCCAGCTTTGATACAATGGATGTGACACCAGAGGCGTTGAACGGATTTGCAAGTGCACTACCACGTGAAGGCACAACGAGTTTTTTAGCGACGACGATGACGCAGTCAGACGAAGCTATTTCCGCTGCGTTACACAATGCGAGTCTTTTTACTGCGGATGAAACGCAGGCTGAGATGCTAGGGGTTCATCTGGAAGGACCTTTCGTATCGACAAAAAGAGCAGGTGCACAGCCGGTTGAGCATATGATTGCACCTTCTTCGGATCTCTTTAACAAGTGGCAAGAACTTAGTGGCAATCGTATTAAACTTGTGACGGTTGCGCCAGAATTAGAAAATGGGCTTCCATTTATTGAAGAGGTGACCAAGAGTGGTGTCGTAGCGTCTTTGGGTCATACGGATGCAACATCAGACGTTGTGCATAATGCGGTTAAGGCTGGTGCAAATCATATTACACATCTGTACAATCAAATGAGCCCATTCCACCATCGGGAACCTGGTGTTGTGGGAGCAGCTTTTTTAGAGGATGCGTTAATGGTTGAATTGATTGTAGATGGAATTCACAGTCATCCAAAAGCAGTAGATTTGGCGTATCGTCAAAAAGGGGCTAGTCGTATTATACTCATAACAGATGCGATGCGCGCGAAAGGTTTGCCGCCAGGAACGTATGACTTGGGTGGGCAAGACGTTGAAGTGACGCATAACGACGCACGCTTGCCAGATGGCACGCTTGCGGGTAGTATCTTAACGATGGAAAATGCGGCGAAAAACATGAAGGCAATGACAAACTGTACATTGGCCGAACTCGTTGCCATGACATCTACCAATGCTGCAAACCAGCTCGGTCTTGTCAATAAAGGGAAGATTGAGGCAGGTAAGGACGCAGATCTTACAATCGTCGACGAGGACTGGAATGTTCAGTTGACAATTTGTAGAGGGAATCTCACATATTCGAAGGAGGAAGTATGATGAAAGTTTTAGTATTTGATAATTATGATGAAGCAAGTGCACAGGCAGCTCAATTAGTGGAGGCACAAGTTCTTGAAAACGCTCAATCCGTTCTTGGATTAGCAACAGGTTCAACACCAATTGGCTTGTATAAAAACCTAATCGAAGGTGTGAAGACGCGTGGCGTTTCTTATAAAAATGTGAGTACGATTAATCTTGATGAATATATTGGTTTGCCAACAGATCATTCAGAAAGTTACCATACATTTATGGCTGAAAACCTATTCAACCACATTGATATTGCGATTGACAATACGTATGTGCCGAATGGGATGGCTGTTTCGCCAGAAGAGGAATGTGTGCGTTATGAAGAAATTATTGACCGCGTAGGTCCGATTGATTTACAAATCCTTGGAATTGGTACAAATGGCCATATCGGCTTTAACGAGCCGGGAACAGATCCGGAAAGCTTGACGCATGTCGTTGAACTAGTGGCGTCTACACGTGAAAGCAATGCGCGTTTCTTCCCATCCATTGACGATGTGCCAACACATGCTGTCACAACCGGCATTAAATCTATTTTAAAAAGCAAGAAAATCATTTTAATCGCTTCAGGAGCAAGCAAAGCGGAAGCTGTGAAACAATTGCTGAGCAAAGAAATTTCGCAAGATTTCCCAGCCTCTTATTTATGGAATCATGACGATGTAACGTTAATTGTCGATCAAGATGCCTATAGCTTAGTCTGACTTCAGTAACTCATGTTTTGAGAAAATTGTTATAAGTCCCGTAAGTGAAATATGGAGGTAGGTCAGTGAATCCTTATTTTGAAGCGATTAATACGTTGATGCAAGAAGTTTCAAATGAAGAACAGCCGACGATTGAAAAAGTGGCGGTTGAAATTGCGAAACGCCTTGCACGTGGTGGTATTATTCAACTGTTTGGCTGCGGACATTCTCATTTAATTGCAGAAGAATCTTATTTTCGTGCTGGCGGCTTAGTCCCTGTACAACCAATTTTTATCGAATCTCTTATGCTGCATAAAGGAGCGACAAAAGCTTCTGCGCATGAGAAGGATGCTACGTTTATACAGACATTTGAAGACCAACTCGATTTTCGTCAAGATGATACGGTAATTGTTATTTCGACTTCGGGTCGTAATCCAGTGCCAATTGATGTGGCGAATAAGGCGAGACAAAGTGGAGCATATACAGTTTCCATCCAATCGCTTTATTATGAAGCAGCTGTTCAGCCTTCTAGACATCCATCAGGCAAGCGATTGGAAGATGTCGTCGATGATCAGTTAAATACGCATGTGCCGCTCGGAGATGGGCTTTTGACGTCCGGTGAGCTGCTCTATGCTCCGGCATCTAGCATTATGGCAAACTTACTTCTTCACGCAGCCTTTAACCGTGTGATGGAGATTATGATTGCCGACGGTCTGGAACCACCTGTCTTTAAAAGTAGCAATATAGATGGAAGCACGGCACATAACGAGCGAATGATTGAAAGATATTCCAATCGCATTCACTTTTAACTTAATTCAGCAGGGGGTCCAACCCCCTGCTGAATTAAGTTAAGCCTCCGGCGGATGTCACAGATTGTGAAGGGAGTTAATTGAGCAAGCTCAATTCAACATCTGGACGCAATCACGCCAAGGCGTGATTGACAATAGGTACAATCAGCGCCCTCGTCACAAGCGAGTGGCGTTTTTTGTTCGATTGTATCAATTTCAAAATGGAAATTGCTATGCTATAGTGAGTATGATGAAAGAAGGTGAGTGTGGTGCGTAGGAAATACGGAAGAATTCGGAAAACGGAAAATGTAATTGTCTTCCCGGGTACATATGAAAAGCTTGTAGAACAAGGGCTAGTTGCTGTGGAACAGTCGAATTTCGATGAAGCAGTCCGTGTATTTGACCAGGCTATTTTGTATGAGCCTGATTATCCGGAATTTCTTGGCCCATACGCTGTTGCCCTTTATGAAACAAAAGAGTTTGAGCGTGCAAAAGAAATTGCGGCAAAGCTACTGCATAGCGGGGCAACTGATTATATTGATGCCATGGAGTTGTATTTAACGATCAGTATTCAATTGCAGGAATATGAGGAAGTTGAAATGACGATTGATACGCTAATCGGCGAAGGAATTGTTCCGAAGGAAATGCTGCAAAAATTTAATTATTTACGGGAATTGAATGGTCGATTATCCAATCGCTATTCTGATGAAAATCTGACTGAATCTGTGAATTTTTTCACATTAGAGGAATTCAATGCGATGGATAAAATGCAACAGCAGTATGCGCTTGCTTCTATTGAAGGGCAGGATTTATCGGAAATGATTCCTCAGTTGGTAGCAATAGCGGAGCAAAACGATGTTGCGCCGCTTATTATCTCTTTTGTGTTGGCGCTGCTGTATCAGGCGGGCTACGCTGAGGAGCTTACTGTGCGGAAGTTTGGTAGGGAGCAAACGATTACCCTTCCTGAGTTGACGCTTCCGGGTCGCGATGATTTGACAGGTGATGTGCTTGCGGAGATAGAGAAACTGTTACTAAAAGATCCGTCTCGTTTGGAAATGGCACGTGGACTAATTGAAAAGTTTGCCATTACTGCATTTCCGTTCGGTTGGGGTGAATACCCAGCGCATGAAGTGGCCGTGGCGTATGTCAACTACATAGAAAGCCTGTTTTCGGGGGGATCCTTGCCAGAAACAGAATTGTACAAACTAATCCAGCAAGTCGATAGTAATCTGGATGATTTATAAAGTAATCAATTACGCCTCGGCGTAATTGCGTACAGATTTTTTCGAGCTTGCTCGAAAAGCTCCACTGAAAATCTATGACATCCGCAGGTCGACAGGATGTCGATCATGCAACCGTTGCCACAGGACGTGGCGCACTTAGGTTGCCTTCCTTTAATTTGATTCAGCAAAGCTTTAAGACACAACTGATATTGAATGCAGATTTATCGTTCATCCCGCGACTTAATAGAAGTGGGGGACTTCTGTAGCTGACGCTTCGCTTTCGGTACAAACACATCTGCTGAAGCAAATTAAATCTGTTGAAAGATGCAAAGACTATGATATACTGTAAGGGTTGTCAATGAGTATATAAGTACGAAAACATATTGGCCAAAATGATTCGGAGGTATTTAATTATGTCAGTTAAATGGGAAAAACACGAAGGTAATACGGGGACACTTACAGTTGAGGTTCCTGCTGAAGAAGTAACAGCGGGTATTGACAAAGCATTTAAAAAAGTTGTGAAACAAGTTCAAGCGCCTGGATTCCGTAAAGGTAAAATGCCACGTCCAATGTTTGAAAAAATGTACGGTGTAGAATCACTTTACAATGATGCACTAGATTTCATTCTTCCGGAAGCTTATGCAAAAGCAATTGAAGAAGCGGACGTTGAACCAATTGACCGCCCTGAAATTGATATTGAGCAAATGGAAAAAGGTCAAGCGCTTATTTTCAAAGCAGTTGTTACGTTAAAGCCAGAAGTGAAACTTGGAGACTACAAAGGTCTTGAAGTGACACGTCAAGAAACAACAGTAACAGATGAAGAAATCGAAGAACAACTTCAAGAAAGCCAAAAAGCATTCGCTGAATTGGTAATTAAAGAAGATGGCGCGGTTGAAAATGGTGATACAGTGAAGCTTGACTTTGAAGGCTTTGCGAATGGTGAAGCTTTTGAAGGTGGAAAAGCTGAGCAATACGAACTTGAAATCGGTTCTAACTCATTCATCCCAGGCTTTGAAGAGCAAATGGTTGGTATGAAAATAGGTGAAGACAAAGACATCGAAATTACATTCCCAGAAGAATACCATGCGGCAGAGCTTGCAGGCCAACCAGCAGTATTCAAAGTAAAAGTACATGAAATTAAAGCAAAAGAAATTCCAGCACTAGATGACGAATTGGCGAAAGAAATTGACGAAGAGGTCGAAAGCCTTGAAGCATTGCGTACGAAGTTGAAAGAAAGAACAGCGGACGATAAGAAATCAGCTTCTGAAACTGCACTTCGCGACGATCTTGTTGAAGCAGCTGCACGCAACGCAGAAATCGACATTCCTGAAGTGATGATCACGTCTGAAACTGATCGCATGATGGACGAATTCGGACAACGCCTTCAACAGCAAGGTATGAACATGGAGCTTTACTTCCAATTCTCAGGTCAAAATGAAGAAGCACTTCGTGAGCAAATGAAAGACGACGCACTAAATCGTGTCCGTGTTTCTTTAGTGCTTGAAGCAATTGGTAAAGCGGAGAATATTGAAGTTGCAGAAGAAGATATCAACGCTGAGCTTGAAAAAATGTCTGAGCAATTCGGCATGGAAATCGAGCAAATCAAGAAAACGCTTGGTGGCACGAAAGTTCTTGAAAATGATCTACGCTTCAATAAAACAGTTGAGTTTCTTGTTGAAAACGCAAAAGTTACCGAATAATAATGTAGAATAAGGACAAGGTACGGAAGACCGTACCTTGTTTTTCGTAGAAAAAGAAAGAAGTTACTTTCTTACATAGTGGTACAAATTCTAATTAGTTGATTATAATCGGGGAATCTTGTAAGATTGTCACTTGAATAGGGGTGAGCATAATGTTCAAATTTAACGATGAAAAAGATAACTTTAACTGTTCTTTTTGCGGGAAATCCCAGGAGCAGGTGCGTAAACTAGTCGCTGGGCAAGGCGTCTATATTTGTGATGAATGTGTTGAACTTTGTGCGGAAATCGTTGAAGAGGAAGTCGGACTCGAAGAAGGTTTCGAATTGAAAGACGTTCCAAAACCGAAAGAAATACAAAGCATACTCAATGATTATTTGATTGGGCAGGATCGTGCAAAAAAATCTTTGGCAGTCGCTGTCTATAACCATTATAAGCGTGTGAATTCGAACAGTAAGATTGATGATGTTGAGCTGTCGAAATCTAATATCGTTCTAATCGGACCTACAGGAAGCGGTAAAACATTACTTGCTCAGACACTTGCAAGAATCCTTGATGTTCCATTTGCGATTGCAGATGCTACATCATTGACGGAGGCAGGATATGTCGGTGAAGATGTTGAAAACATTTTGTTGAAGCTGATTCAAGCGGCTGATTATGATGTTGAACGTGCCGAAAAAGGGATTATTTATATCGACGAAATCGATAAAGTTGCACGTAAATCTGAAAATGCATCAATTACACGCGATGTATCAGGTGAAGGTGTCCAACAGGCACTTCTTAAAATTCTTGAAGGAACAGTGGCGAGCGTACCACCACAAGGCGGACGTAAGCATCCACATCAAGAATTTATCCAAATCGATACGACGAATGTCCTCTTTATTGTTGGAGGTGCTTTCGACGGAATTGAAGATATTATTAAACGTCGTATTGGACAAAAGGTTATTGGTTTCGGTACAGAGCAGAAGGTGTTAAAAGAAGATCAAACCTTGCTTGCAAGATTGATCCCAGAAGATCTTCAACGCTTTGGCTTAATACCGGAGTTCATCGGCCGTTTACCGGTCATTGCAACATTGGAGCAGCTAAGTGAAGATACGCTTCGTCAAATCTTAACGATTCCTAAAAATGCGATTGTTAAACAATATCAGAAGATGTTTGAACTTGACGATGTGGCTCTTCGTTTTGAAGATGATGCATTACTAGAAATTGCCAAAGAGGCGATTGAACGAAAAACTGGTGCTCGTGGCTTGCGTTCTATTATCGAGAATATTATGTTAGATGTAATGTACGAACTGCCTTCTTTGGAAGAAGTAACGGAATGTATCATTACAAAAGGTTCTGTCACTGGAGAATCAACGCCTATCCTGTTAAGGGAAGACGGTACTTCTGTCGACTTAGATCCTGAGAAAAATTCGGCGTAACGCCTGAAGGTTGAGCTGACTCCGACGACGCGCGTGTAAATGCGCTCATCGGTCGTCAGCTTTTTTTTCCACATACTACAATGTCTTGTTATACATAACTCATGGAGGTGACTTCCACATGACAACGAATAAGAGAACAAACATACCAGTGCTACCGTTACGTGGGCTACTTGTCTACCCATCACTTATTTTACATATTGATGTGGGTAGAGAACGCTCTGTATTTGCAATTGAACACGCGATCGCACAGGATAATTTGATTTTCCTTGCGACGCAAAAAGATATTAGTATTGAAAACCCCGAGCCGGAGGACCTGTATGAAATCGGTACATTGGCATTAGTAAAATCATTGACACAGCTACCAAATGGTACATATCGTGTACTCATTGAAGGGGTAGAGCGTGCGAAATGGTCAAATTATGAGGAAGCAGATTTATATCCGGTCGTTGAGGTTGTAGGGTATCCAGATGATGAGGAGAAAAATGCTGAATCAGAGGCTCTAATGCGAACATTGCTTACATATTTCAAGAAATACTCGAAGGTATCGAAGAAAGTAACCAAGGAAACGTATGATTCGGTTGCTTCTATCGTTGAGCCGGGTAGACTTGCTGATATGGTCGCTTCGCATTTACCGCTGAAGATAGTGGCGAAGCAGGAAGTTCTTGAAACAACAAATGTCCACGAGCGTCTCGAATGGCTGATTACAAGGCTTTATAATGAGCAAGAAGTGCTGAATTTGGAACGTAAAATTAATGAGCGTGTCAAGGAAGCAATGGAGAGAACGCAAAAGGAATTTTATTTACGTGAGCAAATGAAGGCTATCCAAACAGAGCTTGGCGATAAGGATGGAAAAGGTCTAGAAGTTGCGGAGTTAACCGAACGAATTGCACAAGCGAATATGCCAGAAGGCGTTAAGGAAACAGCATTGCGCGAGCTTGACCGTTATGAAAAAATTCCGTCCGCTGCAGCTGAAAGTGGAATTATCCGAAATTATATCGATTGGCTAGTGGCTTTACCTTGGTCAGATGCATCTAAAGATCAGCTTGATATTAAGCGTTCTGAGGAGATTTTAGACCGTGACCATGACGGCTTGGAAACAGTCAAGGAACGAATTCTTGAATATTTAGCAGTTCGTCAGTTGACGAATTCTTTGCGTGGCCCCATCTTATGTTTGGGTGGTCCTCCAGGTGTAGGTAAAACATCCTTAGCGCGATCTATTGCGGAATCACTGGGACGGAAATTTGTACGTATTTCACTCGGTGGTGTGCGTGACGAGTCTGAAATTCGTGGGCATAGAAGGACGTATGTCGGTGCGATGCCAGGGCGAATTATTCAAGGTATGAAAAAAGCAGGTAAAATTAATCCGGTATTTTTACTGGATGAAATTGATAAGATGTCAAATGATTTTCGTGGAGACCCGTCATCTGCGATGCTAGAAGTGCTTGATCCGGAGCAAAACAATTCATTTAGCGATCATTATATTGAAGAGCCATACAATTTGTCGAATGTGTTATTCATTGCAACTGCCAATGATTTGAGTGCGATTCCGGGGCCGCTTAGAGATCGTATGGAAATCATATCGATTGCTGGATATACAGAAATCGAGAAATGTTCGATTGCGAAAAATCACTTGATTCCAAAACAGTTGAAGGAGCATGGCTTAACGAAGTCGCAAGTTCGGATTAGCGACCCGGCAATCCTAGATATTGTTAGGTATTATACACGGGAAGCCGGAGTACGTGGTTTAGAGCGGGAAATTGCGGGGGTTTGTCGTAAAGCAGCGAAACAGATTGTGACAGGCGATAAGAAAAGTGTGACAGTCAGCCCGAGGACATTGGAGTCGTTAATTGGTAAAAAGAAAGTTCGTTATGGTCAGGCGGAAACGGTGAATCAAGTTGGTGTAGCGACAGGACTTGCTTATACGCAGGTTGGTGGCGATACACTGCAAATTGAAGTTTCTTTGTCCCCTGGGAAAGGGAAATTGATTTTGACCGGGAAACTTGGAGACGTAATGAAGGAATCTGCGCAAACAGCGTTATCGTATGTGCGCTCGAAAACAGGGGAATTTGGGATTGACCCAGAATTCCACGAATCGTATGATATTCATATCCATGTTCCTGAAGGCGCGATTCCGAAGGATGGTCCGTCGGCAGGTGTGACGATTGCGACTGCGCTTGTGTCTGCATTGACGAAGCGACCAGTGCGTCGTGAGGTTGGGATGACTGGCGAAATTACACTACGCGGTAGAGTTTTACCCATTGGTGGAGTGAAAGAAAAAACATTAAGCGCTCATCGCGCTGGCTTGACGACGATTATCTTGCCAAGTGATAATGAGCGCGACATCGAAGATATTCCAGAAAGTGTTCGGAAAGAGTTGACCTTTAAACTTGTTTCGGACGCAGAAGAAGTTCTCGAAATAGCATTGGAGGAATCTTCAAAATGAAAGTCCATAACGTTGAAATGATTATGAGTGCCGTAAGGCCAGAACAATATCCGTCTGAAGGATACCCAGAGTTTGCGCTTGCAGGCCGGTCGAATGTCGGGAAATCGTCATTTATCAATAAGATGATTGGCAGAAAAAGTCTTGCTCGTACATCTTCAAAGCCGGGGAAGACACAAACACTGAACTTTTATAAAATCGAAGAGCAATTGTTTTTCGTCGATGTTCCGGGATACGGCTATGCGAAAGTGTCAAAGTCATCCCGTGAAACATGGGGGAAATTTATTCAACAATATATGGTGGAGCGCGAGCATTTACGTGCTGTCATTCAAATTGTGGATTTGCGTCATCCGCCGACGAAGGATGATTGCCTCATGTACGACTTTTTGGTGAATTATAATATCCCTGCGATTGTTGTTGCGACAAAAGCTGACAAGATTCCTAAAGGGAAATGGGATAAGCACCTGAAAATTGTTCGAGAAACACTTCAAATGAGAAGCTTCGATTCCCTTATTATGTTTTCATCTGAAAAAGGGATTGGTATGGAAGAGGCTTGGCGAGAGATTGAAAGTAGAATGTGATGTATATGAAAAGTCCGAAGGGAGTCATTTTCTTCGGACTTTTTTTGTCTGCTAATAAAGCAGTCCCGTTGTTTAGTGCAAATTTATTGCATTGTGGTGAGACAACTACTAAGATAGATTAGAATCATTATAAATAATCTATTCAAACTGTTCATAGTCATACGTTGTTCACAAATTATCAATGAGAAATAATTGTCGTATGATATAATATAGCCATGAATAGAAAGTGAAAGGTGTGGGCACCTGGTGTATACAATCGTAGTTGGTGTTAATCACCGGACGGCACCCGTTGAGATACGAGAGAAATTATCTTTTATTGAAGCTGAGCTGCCGCAAGCGATGCAAACATTGCAACAGCAAAAAAGTATATTAGAAAATATTATTATATCGACATGTAACCGGACTGAAATTTATGCCGTTGTCGATCAATTGCATACAGGACGTTATTATGTAAAAAACTTTTTGGCTGAATGGTTTGATTTACCATTGGAGTCTTTTTCGTCGCATTTAATTATCCAAGAAAATGATGGAGCGATTGAGCATCTGTTACGTGTCTCAGCGGGTATTGATTCCATGGTACTTGGTGAAACGCAAATATTGGGTCAAGTACGCGACAGTTTCTTAGGAGGTCAAGAAATTGGTACGACAGGAACTGTTTTCAATGAGCTCTTTAAACAAGCAGTGACGTTCGCGAAAAAAGCACATACAGAAACGGCAATTGGTGAAAATGCAGTATCCGTATCGTATGCTGCTGTAGAGCTTGGTAAAAAAATATTCGGTTCCCTTAACGATAAGAATATTGCCATACTTGGTGCGGGGAAAATGGGCGAGTTAGCTGCAAAAAACCTGCATGGCAGTGGTGTTGGAAAAGTGACGGTTATTAACCGCACGCTGTCCAAAGCAGAAGAGCTTGCTGAAAAATTCGGTGGGCAAGCAAAATCGATGAAAGAATTACAGTGTGCACTTCTCGAAGCTGATGTCCTCATTAGCTCAACAGGTGCAAATGGTTTCGTCATTGACTATGAACTGATGGAGTATGCGGAGCGTTTACGTAAAGGGAAACCAATTTTTATGGTTGATATTGCGGTGCCGCGTGATTTAGATCCGCGTATTGGTGATTTACCAAATGTATTCCTTTACGACATTGATGATTTGCAAGACATTGTCGAAGCAAATCTTGCTGAAAGAAAACATGCTGCTGAAGAAATTGGTCTAATGATTGAGCAGGAAATTGTCGTATTTAACGAATGGGTAGCGACTTTGGGCGTTGTTCCTGTACTTTCAGCACTTCGTCAAAAAGCGCATCGTATTCAATCAGAAACGATGGCAAGTATTGAGAACAAAATGCCGAATTTAACGGATCGTGAGAAAAAAATATTGAGTAAGCATACAAAATCGATCGTCAATCAATTATTAAAGGATCCAATATTACAGGCAAAAGAGTTAGTGATGGATAAAAATGCGGCTGAAAAACTAGAGTTATTTCAGCAAATTTTTGGGATTGACGAAGAAGTTGTCCAAGAAAAAGAATTACTTGCGGGACAGGCGAAGGATCGTTTGAGGAGCAAGGTGAAAAGAACTGCGATAGCACAGCCAGATGTTCAATATTGAGTAAGTTAAGGAGTATTTTGCATCTATAGCAGTATAGTAGGTGTTCAAAATACTCCTTTTAAAGGTGATATAAATTGAAAGCGGGCTTCAATAAAGGGTTCCACCTGCGTGCTTAGCGTTTTTTAGCGGAAAGGTAGAGATGGTATCATGGCTGATATGACGATGGCGAGGCTGCATGAAGTGATGGTCGTTTTGTACGCAGTAAGCCTCGTCTTTTATTTTATAGATTATTTGAATAAGGATAGGATTGCACACCGAAGTGCTTTCTGGATTTTATCTGTAGTTTACATTTTACAAACGTTATTTCTTCTATTTTTTATGCTTGAAGCGAAACGTTTTCCGATTTTATCACTGTTTGAAGGGATTTATTTTTATGCGTGGCTACTCATTACACTGTCAATCGTGTTGCATTTGTTTTATAAAATAGACCATGTTGTCTTTTTCTTGAATGTCATCGGCTTTTGCTTCATGACCATTCATACATTCGCTCCGATGCAAATCGCGCAGTCACCGATAGGCGATGCGCTTGTTTCAGAGCTATTATTCATTCATATTACGTTTGCGATTTTATCCTATACGGCATTTTCGATGTCCTTTGTCTTTGCGATTTTATATTTGTTAGTTTATAAAATCTTGAAGAAAAAGAAGTGGTCAAAACAATTTAGTCGATTGCCATCGTTGCATCAAACAACAATGGGTATGAAAGCTTCGATTTATACGGGCATTCCTTTGCTGCTTGTTAGCCTAATTTTAGGGATGCAGTGGGCGCAAGTAGCGCTGGACGAGTGGTCACTTTTTGATATGAAGATTGTAGGATCATTTATTCTTCTAGGTGTTTATAGCTCTGTATTATTTTTGCAACGGGGTGGTAAGCTGACAGGAAACGATTTCGCTTGGGTAAATATCTTTGCGTTTTTGTTTGTTATTATTAATTTTTTCCTAGGGAGCAAATTATCTACATTCCATTTTTGGCTCTAACTTACTAGAGCTGAAACTGCAGGCATACGTTCGATGAAATTGTGCCAAATACAACAGGTCTATAAGATAAAGAAAGGTTGGATTGAAATTATATGAGGAAAATCATCGTAGGTTCAAGAAGAAGCAAGCTGGCATTGACGCAAACGAATTGGTTTATTGATCAAATGAAGGCGGCTGGGGTACCATTTGAATTTGAAGTGAAGGAAATTGTGACAAAAGGCGATCAGATTCTTGATGTAATGCTTTCAAAAGTAGGGGGTAAAGGTCTGTTTGTTAAAGAAATTGAGCAAGCGCTTTACAATAAAGAAATTGATTTTGCTGTCCATAGTATGAAGGATATGCCGGCAATCCTTCCAGAGGGACTTGTCATTGGCTGTATTCCGCCGCGTGAAGACGCGCGTGACGCCTTCATTTCAAACGGTCATGTCAAGCTGATGGATTTACCGGTAGGCGCTGTTGTCGGTACATCTAGTTTACGACGCAGCTCACAGTTGCTGCTCTTACGCCCAGATCTAGACATCAAATGGATACGTGGCAATATCGATACACGTTTGAAGAAATTGCATGACGGTGAGTATGATGCAATTTTACTTGCCGCAGCGGGTATGAAACGGCTAGGCTGGAGCGATGATGTCGCAACTGAACTGATTTCTGCTGAAGATTGTATTCCGGCGGTTGGTCAAGGTGCGTTGGCCATCGAATGTCGTGCAGATGATCAGGAATTGCTTGCAGAACTTGCGAAAATTTCTGATGATAAAACATGGAAAGAAGTTGAAGCGGAGCGTACATTCTTGTCGGAAATGGACGGTTCATGCCAAGTGCCGATTGCAGGCTTTGCGAAATATGACGGTGTCAATGTTGAATTGACAGGCTACATTGCCTCTCCTGATGCAACGCAAATTTTCAAACAGTCTTTCGTAGGTGCTGATCCGGTTGAAGCTGGTAAAGAAGTTGCCAAGATATTGCGTGCACAGGGAGCTTCTGAAGTGATTGAGAAAGTGAAGGCGGAAATGGATGCGTAATGGTCAACCGCTATTAGGGGAGACGGTCATTTTTACGGGGACGCCGAAATCACAAGATGTTTTTGAACGGGTGGAGCAGTATGGCGGCATACCGCTGTCATTTCCACTGATTCGAGTAGCAGAGTTGGTGGAACCGACGGATGAGCTTCGTTTGAACGCTTGTCCGACATATGATTGGCTCATTTTTACGAGTCAAAGTGCAGTGGCTGCATTTGGCGCTAAACTTAAGCGTTTCGAGATATCGTCAGCAACTATTCCAGCAAAAATTGCAGCAGTTGGTACAAAAACTGCAGAAGCACTTGAAAAGCTTGGTTTTACTGTTGACTTCATCCCAACAGTGTTCAGCGCAGATGTATTCGTTAAGGAATTTAAACCGACTGAAATGGATATTCGCCGTCTATTATTCCTACGTGGTTCAATAGCTGGAGTCACCATCAAAGAAGAATTGCCTTTTGAGGTGGATGAATGGACGGTTTATACAACGGAACGAGTCAGTGACTCAATTGGCTCACTCATTGATGTGTTGCAGCATAATAAGCAACTAAATGTTTTGTTCGCAAGCCCTTCGGCGGTGCGTGTATTTGCTGAGGAAGTTGCACCTCGAGTAGGATGGACTGGTTATACGATTGCGGCAATTGGACATGTGACGGAAAAAGCGCTGCTTGAAGCAGGAGCCGCCGTTCATGTAAAGCCTGATACATATACATTGATGGATCTCGTCGAGAAATTGGCGAGGCGAAAGGAAGGGTAACTTTGGAGAATTTACAATTCAGACGTAACAGGCGTTTACGTAATTCGACTACATTACGTGCGATGGTGAGAGAAACAGTTTTACAGAAAGAGGATTTCATTTATCCGATTTTTGTGACTGAAGGGGAAAATGTGAAAAATCCTGTATCTTCAATGCCTGGTGTTTTTCAATTTTCACTAGATCAATTAGCGGTTGAAATCGATGAAGTCGTTGCACTCGGAATTCCTGCGGTAATTCTGTTTGGTGTCCCAGCGGAAAAAGATGCGACAGGTACGGGGGCTTATCATGACCATGGAATTGTTCAGCAAGGTATTCGTTTTGTCAAAGAACGTCATCCAGAACTGATTGTTATTGCGGATACATGCTTATGTGAGTATACCGACCACGGACATTGTGGCGTGGTCGAGGGTGACAAAGTATTGAACGATCCTTCACTGGATTTATTGGCACGAACGGCTGTCAGCCAGGCACAAGCGGGTGCTGATATTATTGCACCATCAAATATGATGGATGGCTTTGTCGTTGCGATTCGTCAAGCGCTGGATGCGGCAGGATTTTTAGATATTCCGATTATGTCTTACGCTGTGAAATATGCTTCCGCTTATTATGGACCATTCCGTGAAGCAGCGGGTTCGGCACCACAGTTTGGCGATCGTAAAACGTATCAAATGGACCCAGCGAACCGTCTAGAAGCAATGCGCGAAGCGGAGTCCGATGTGGCAGAAGGTGCGGATTTCTTAATCGTCAAACCGGCACTGTCGTATCTTGATATCATTCGTGATGTGAAAAATAATTTTGTCTTACCGATTGTTGCTTATAATGTGAGTGGTGAATATGCGATGGTCAAGGCGGCTGCTCAAAATGATTGGATCGACGAAAAGAAAGTCGTTCTTGAAACATTGACAAGTATGAAGCGTGCGGGTGCAGATCTGATTATGACGTACCATGCTAAAGATGCGGCGCGCTGGCTGGAGGAGAACTAATTGGGAAGAAATTATGAGTTGTCGAAACAAGCATTTGCTGAGGCTGTAGATTTGTTACCAGGCGGCGTGAACTCACCGGTTCGTGCGTTTAAATCGGTCAATATGGACCCGATTTTCATGGCAAGTGGTAAAGGTGCGGTCATTACGGATATTGATGGTAATGACTATATTGACTACGTGCTATCATGGGGACCGCTTATTCTTGGTCATACAGATCCTGACGTCGTTGCGGGCATCAAGCGTGTCGCAGAAACGGGTACAAGCTTTGGTGCACCAACAGTAGTGGAGAATGAACTGGCGAAACTCGTCATCGACCGGGTACCATCGATTGAAATGGTCCGCATGGTGTCATCTGGAACAGAAGCGACGATGAGTGCATTGCGTTTAGCACGTGGCTTTACTGGCCGTGATAAAATTTTGAAGTTCGAAGGCTGCTACCATGGACACGGCGACTCACTGCTCATTAAAGCAGGCTCTGGCGTTGCAACGCTTGGTCTACCAGATAGCCCGGGCGTACCGGAATCGGTTGCCAAAAACACGATTACGGTTGCTTATAATGACTTGGAGAGCGTCAAAGCAGTTTTTGATGAATTCGGTGATGACTTGGCCGCTGTCATTGTTGAGCCAGTAGCGGGGAATATGGGGGTTGTGCCTCCTGAACCTGGTTTTCTGGAAGGTCTACGTGAGCTGACAGAGAACAATGGCACGCTTCTAATTTTTGATGAAGTGATGACAGGCTTCCGTGTAGGTTATAACTGTGCACAAGGTCATTTTGGTGTGACACCAGATTTGACGTGTCTTGGTAAAGTAATTGGCGGCGGATTGCCAGTTGGTGCATACGGTGGTAAGCGTGAAATTATGGAAAACATCGCGCCTTCGGGAACGGTTTATCAAGCAGGGACGTTGTCAGGTAATCCACTTGCCATGACGGCGGGTATTGAAACATTGAAAAAGTTAACACCTGCATCGTACGATTATTTCATGAAGCTGGGCGATCAGCTAGAGGCTGGTTTCCGTGCTGCGGCAGAGAAGTACGATATTCCGCATACGGTGAACCGTGCTGGCTCGATGATTGGCTTCTTCTTCACAAATGAAAAAGTTACGAATTACGATAAAGCGAAAACATCTGATCTTGGCATGTTCGCAGAGTATTATCGCTTAATGGCAGAAGAGGGCATTTTCTTGCCACCATCTCAGTTTGAAGGGATGTTCTTATCGACTGCACATACAGAAGAGCATATTGCGAAAACAGTCGAAGCGTTCCATACAGTGTTTGCTAAATTGCGTGGGTAACAGATAAAATAAATAGCTGAACTAGTACCCCCTGATCGCTTTGCTGATTGGGGGGATTTTTTGTTTATGTAATGAATCGGGAGTAATTGAGTTTTTCATATAGGTAGTCCGGTTTTCGAATTTCGTAGTTCAGTTTGGTGCGAGGCTAGTCCAGTTTCGGCCAGGTAGTCGAGTTTCTGGAATAGGTAGTCGAGTTTCGAATTTTGTACTTCAGTTCCCAAATTCCACTCCCGTCCTTCTATCAAACACAATCCGTGCATACAATTGTTTGTGTAGGAATAGAGGAGGGAACAATAATGGAGAAGAAGCAGTGGACGATGCAGGAGGATTTTATTTTCCCGGTAGAGACAGGCGTGCCGGCAGGTGTGGAGTTATTGCAAGTAATCCCGAGGTATACGGAGGAACGGACGGCAGAAGCTGTGCGCTTGACGGGTGTTTATCATATCGCAGCGAATGTCGTGTTTGATGAGGGGCAAAGAGCGGAAGATTTTTCGGATTCAGCGATTCTTATTGATGATGTAGATGTGCAAGGAGAGGCGGGGTATTTTGAATATGCAGTGCCTCTTCACATTGATTTACCGTCTGAGGTAGGTAGTCCGTTACAAGTTGTGACAACGGCAGCGATTAATGAATCGGACGGACAAGGGGTATTTAGTGTAGTTTGGGATGTCGAGTGTTCCTACGAAAAAGCAGTAGCCCAAGTGGAAGAGCCGGCAATGACTGCGTCAACAGAAGAGCTGAAAGAAGTTGTAGAAGCAGATGATTTGTCCATAACAATTGAAGCGGATAAGTCAGGGATTACAGAAGCCGAAGATGCCCTCGTGGTCGATTCACCGACTGCAACTCAAGCCGGCACTCCATTCCATGAGGCAGACGAAGCGCTGGCATTCATTGCAGGGCTTGAAGATGGGGTTTCCATAACGAGTTTCCGTTCAAATGATGTTTTTGTAAAAAACGAAAGCTAATCCACAGAGTAAGCACAATAGCAGGAAATCCCCGGTCGTCGGCACGATTAACAAACGAATGAGTTGGAAAATACAAATCGGGATGATGATTCCCTTGCAATAAAAACGGCACTTTCGCAGCCAAGGTGGCAGTAAATATGGGTTATATCCTTTTCTCATCATACAATCCTTTCATCTTTATTCTGCAGTCATTTCTCACCTCTATAGGGGAGAAATGACTGCAGTTTTATATCCTGTTTAGGGGGCGTTCAAACGCCGGCTGAACAAAGATGAAGCCTCCAGCGGATGTCACAGATTTTGTAGAGAGTTAATCGAGCAAGCTCGATTCAAAATCTGGACGCAATTACGCTGAGGCGTAATTGATAATATACTTGACGGGTGATCTACTATTCCGCTACAATAATAAGCAACTATATAAAGATGCGATGAACGGGATAGTACGTAAATTTGATTACTTCAGAGAGGGTGCCGGTGGTGAGAGGCCCTGTAATTGATTGACCGAATGTCACCCGCGAGCAGTTTCTGGGAACAGGATGAAGATTTCATCTTTAGTAGCAGAAACCGGTTTGAAGCCGTTATCGAAGTGTGAGGTGCACGAGTTCTTTGTTGTGCACGAATAAAGGTGGTACCGCGAACAGCTCCTTCGTCCTTTAAGGCGATAGGAGTTTTTTTGTTGTCCAGTTTTAAGGCGCCAGCCCTTCGAGTCGCTTTAGTATAGGGAGGGATTGAAGTACATCCCTCCTCCCTGCTGATAAAGGCGAAAAACGCCTTTATCTTCAGGTCTTCCAGCGCTTGTCAGGGCTAAGCGGCGCCTTTCACATTTCTTAGTGTCCAAAAACAAAGGAGGAATTACTATGTCAAATGAAAACTTGTCGATGCCCACAAAATATGATCCGCAGTCCATTGAATCAGGTCGTTATGAATGGTGGTTAAAAGGGAAATTCTTCGAAGCACAACCCAAAAGTGATAAAAAACCGTATACGATCGTGATTCCACCGCCGAACGTAACAGGTAAACTTCATCTTGGCCACGCTTGGGATACTACACTACAAGATATCCTAACGCGCATGAAGCGCATGCAAGGCTATGACGCATTATGGTTGCCGGGAATGGACCATGCGGGGATTGCCACGCAGGCACGTGTTGAAGCGAAATTACGTGAAGATGGCATCACGCGCTATGACCTAGGTCGTGAGAAATTTGTTGAGGAAACATGGAAATGGAAAGAAGAATATGCCGACCATATCCGCGCACAATGGGGCAAACTTGGTTTAGGTCTCGACTATTCACGCGAGCGTTTCACATTGGATGAAGGTCTGTCAAAAGCTGTACAGGAAGTGTTCGTGAAACTGTACGAAAAAGATCTCATTTACCGTGGCGAATACATTATCAACTGGGACCCAGCGACGAAAACAGCTATATCTGACATCGAAGTAATCCATAAAGATGTGCAGGGTGCCTTCTATCATATGCGCTATCCACTAACAGATGGCACGGGTAATATTGAAATTGCAACAACACGCCCAGAAACGATGCTTGGTGATACAGCAGTTGCAGTACACCCAGAAGATGAGCGCTACAAGCATTTAATCGGCAAAACGGTGCGTTTACCAATCGTAGGCCGTGAAATTCCAATTGTTGCAGACGATTACGTGGATATGGAATTCGGTAGTGGGGCAGTGAAAATTACACCTGCTCATGACCCGAATGACTTTGAAATCGGTAACCGTCACAATTTAGAGCGTGTTTTGGTGATGAATGAAGACGGCTCTATGAACAAGTTAGCAGGTAAATACGAAGGAATGGACCGCTTCGAATGCCGTAAAGCAATCGTTAAAGACTTGCAAGACATGGGTGTTTTATTCGAAATCGAAGATCATTTGCACTCTGTTGGTCACTCAGAGCGAAGCGGCGCTGTTGTTGAACCGTATTTATCGACACAATGGTTCGTCAGAATGCAGACGCTTTCCGATGAAGCCGTTAAGCTTCAACAAACAGAAGGCAAAGTTAATTTCGTACCTGACCGTTTTGAGCACACGTATTTACAATGGATGGAGAACGTACATGACTGGTGTATTTCTCGCCAACTTTGGTGGGGCCACCGCATTCCAGCTTGGTATCATAATGAAACAGGCGAAGTACATGTTGGTCACGAAGCACCAGCAGATATTGAAAACTGGACACAGGACAATGACGTACTCGATACATGGTTCTCCTCTGCGCTATGGCCGTTCTCAACAATGGGCTGGCCGGATGGCGATAACGAGGAATTCAAACGCTACTACCCAACAGATGCGCTTGTAACAGGCTATGACATCATTTTCTTCTGGGTGTCTCGGATGATTTTCCAAGGTATTGAATTTACAGAACAACGTCCATTTAAAGATGTGTTGATTCACGGCTTGGTACGTGCAGAAGACGGTCGCAAAATGTCCAAGTCACTTGGTAATGGTATTGACCCAATGGATGTCATCGACAAATACGGAGCAGATGCGTTGCGCTACTTCCTATCAACTGGTTCATCACCAGGGCAGGATCTTCGCTACTCAACAGAAAAGGTAGAATCCATTTGGAACTTTGCCAATAAAATCTGGAATGCTTCCCGTTTCGCGCTGATGAATATGGATGGCATGACGTATGAAGAGATTGACCTCTCAGGTGAAAAATCAGCTGCGGATGCATGGATTTTAACGCGTTTGAATGAAACCATCGAGCAAGTGACGAAATTAGCTGATCGCTATGAGTTCGGTGAAGTGGGCCGTGCATTATATAACTTTATCTGGGATGATTTCTGTGACTGGTATATTGAAATGGCGAAGCTACCGTTGTACGGGGAAGATGAAACAGCGAAGAAAATGACGCGCTCTGTTCTCGCTTACGTTCTCGACAATACAATGCGTTTGTTACACCCATTCATGCCCTTCATTACGGAAGAAATCTGGCAGAACTTGCCGCATGAAGGGGAGTCTATTACGGTAGCAGCATGGCCGGTTGCCAATGCGGCGCTAACGGACGAATCACGTGCAACAGATATGAAATTATTGATGGATATTATTCGTGCCGTGCGCAATATCCGTGCTGAAGTGAATACACCGATGAGTAAAAAAGTGCCTTTGTACATTGCTGCGAAAGATGACGCAACGGTTGCTGTGCTAGAAGCAAACCGAGGCTACATTGAGCGCTTCTGTAACCCGGAGACATTAACACTTGGCAAGGCAATAGCAGCACCAGGGAAATCGATGTCAGCAGTCGTCACGGGCGCAGAATTATTCTTGCCACTCGAAGGATTATTGAATATAGACGAAGAACTTGCTCGCCTTACAAAAGAGTTAGCGAAATGGCAAGGTGAAGTCAAACGTGTTCAAGGTAAGCTTGCCAACGAGCGTTTCATGTCCAAAGCACCTGAAGCTGTTGTCGCAGAAGAACGTGCGAAAGAAAAGGACTATCTTGAAAAGTACGCAGCGGTTGAGCGTCGTATGCAGGAATTGAAAGAAATCTAAGACGAACACACAAAGACCCAATCGTGGAAATACGATTGGGTCTTTGTTTATTTCTGCTCATTGGATTGCGGAACATGCAGGCAATCACTTTTAGGAAAGTCTCAACTTGATATATTCCATCAATTCCCCGGCGACTGAGAAATCATGTGTCGTATATAGCGATCGTGCGCCGACGGGATCTTCGATTTCATTGAACAACCACCTACCATCAGGTAACAAGATAAAATCAATCCCGATATAGTCGCTTTTCAACGCTTTAGCGATACGCTTCGCTTCTTTTTCTTGCCAGCCATCAAGTGTATATTTTTCGACCGAGCCACCGAGTGTGTAATTTGATTTGAAGGAGCCGTTGCCAGTCCGTTTGACCGCAGCAATCACTTCTTCACCCAACATGAAGACACGGATATCGCGTGCGCCGGATTCGATGTATGGTTGGGCAATGATAGTTTGGTTATGGAATTGTGTGAAAAAACCTTGCGCCTGTATTTGTGATGTGCAAAGGACGACTTCTTGCCCACCATATCCGTCTATCGTTTTCAAGACACATGGGTACGCGGTAATTTGATCCACCCTCCGTACTTTCTTTGTGGGTACAGCTGCAATGCCGAGAAGGGTAGCAAGCTCGAATGATTTAAGTTTATCGTTAGCAATGCGGTTAACCTCGGCTCGGTTTACTAAACGGAAGCCTTCGCTTTCAAATTGACCGGCAAGGCTTGGATTACGATCCCGAAAAAGAATAAAGTCTACATCGGTATCTGGCTGTTTATCTCCGGTAAGTAAGTGCAACTCGATGCCTATGCGTCCTGCCTCATTTATCAGGTCGTCGATGAACATTTGATTTCTAATAGCTTCAATTTTCGAGTAGTAAACAACGCCCTTCATGCAAGCTTCCTCAAAATATAAGCAATCATTGCATCCGCGACATTAACGCCCGTAACGTTATAAATATTGCGGATATGCGCGGCTGCATTTACCTCGCAGACGAGTGGTTCCTCATTGTTTCCGAATAATAGATCAACACCCGCGAATTCAGCACCGACTGCCTCAGCTGCCTGTATCGCCAATTTCCGTTGGGAATCGGTTAACTCAACTTTTGACGCCACACCACCATTTGTAATATTGGCTCGGAAATCTGTTTCTGAATACCGGTACATTGCTGCGACAATTTCACCGCCGACGATATTGACTCGGATATCACGTCCACGACTCGTTGCGATGAATTTCTGGAATACATAATCGACACCGCGCAATTCGTCTATTTTTTCATAAAACTGCTGTTCTGTTTCAATCAAATACACCTTCATGCCGAATGAGCCATGACCTTCCTTGATAATCATTGGCAGTTTGAGACGCTCTAGCACTCGTTCGTAATACCCCGAATTTCGAATAGTGAATGCAGGATACACTTTTGGTGCAATGATTGTTTCGGGCATAGGAATGTCCGATGCGGCTAATTGTAAATATTGTTTCGCTTTGTTATCACAAGTTTCTATGACAATAGGGTTGTTGAAAACAGCAACCCCCGCATTTTTTAAATAGTGTGCAAGTAAAATATCTTTGTCCAAAAAGACAACGAAGTTGGGATATTGTTCAAGTGGTTTTGACAAATACATTAGAACTTCGTAATTCTTTTTAAGTTCAGCTTGAACACCTGCTCGTTCAGCCGCTTCCCGTATTAATTCTGCCTGATCCTTAAATTTATCGCTCGTTAAACTTCCGTTATAAATTATCCAGCAACTTAACATTGTGCCCCTCCAGCCGTGATATACTTTTCCTATGTAGATTCTATCATATGGAGGGATAATTTTGATTCCGAAAATGGACGAATATAAAAAACGATGGGCAATCGAAAGTGACGACGCTATAAAACCAGGACTCGAAGCTATCCAAGATGCACTTGCATTAGTCGGGAATCCAGAAAATGATTTGCAGATTATCCACGTAGCTGGGACGAACGGTAAAGGGTCAACGATTGCATTTATGGAAGGGATTTTACGTCAACATGGTTTTTCGACGGTTGTTTTTTCATCGCCAGCCTTAATTGATATACATGATCAAATTCGCTTTAATGGACAACCGATTTCGACTGATGATTTAGATGCCGCATTTAAAAAGATGAAAGAAGCGGGCTTGAGCGGTAAGCTAACAGATTTTGAATTGTTAACAGTTGCCGCATTTGTAGCGTGCCATCAGTTCGCACCCAATTTTGTCCTGTTGGAAACAGGAATGGGTGGAAAGTTGGATAGTACAAATGTCGTCATACCACTTGTTTCTGTTATACCTTCTATTGCACTAGATCATACTTCATTTCTTGGGAGAACATTGGAAAAAGTCACTGAGCATAAGGCAGGCATTATAAAAGCTGGAAAACCAGTCGTAATCGGAGCACTGCGGGAAGAGGCTTTAGTGGTCGTACAATCTACTGCTAGGGAACTGCAAAGTGAATTATTCGCTTATGGGGATCAGTTTACGATAGATAACCAAGATGTATTTAAAGGACTCGAAGTCTTTCAGCTAAAAGGGAGGAAAATGAAAGGACCTCATCAAGGTGTAAATGCGGCGGTGGCCATTGAAGCACTTCTTGTAGCAGGAGTCGTTTTAGAAAAGGACAAGGTTGCGGAAGCTATTGCGACGACTCAACTATCTTTTCGTTTTCAAGAAGTGTTTCCAAATGTATTTATGGATGGTGCGCATAACCCTGCAGCAGCTAAAATGCTTGTTGAAACAATTCAATTGGAGTTTCCGGGAGAGAGAGTCGATTTCATAATGGGTATGTTAAAGGGCAAAGATATTGAGCAAACATTAAACGAATTGTTACCTGTAGCCGCTTCATTTACGTTTGTTACCTTTCCGCATCCGCAAGCGGAAGATCCGAAAAAGTTGATGGAGTATTGCCATCACGAGAGGAAAAAGGTGACAACTGCCGAATGTGATACTATAATACTACATAGAGTTGATAAAAGAAGGCTAATAGTTACAGGTTCTTTGTACATGATTTCTGGACTTATGACCTAATTACGAGATTTCTAAAATGAAAGTGATTTGTCGTGACAGGGACTCTTTAGTTTGATAAGTTATATATTAGTTCTATATATTCCGACTCATTGACTTGTTTGCTAGGGGGTTTGAAAGTGATGTCAGCTGGAAATAAGTCTACTATAAAGTATTTTATAATGTGGATAATGGTTGTGCCATTCGGTATGTATATGGTTTTTGTCAATTATCCGCCTGTAAAAGTGGACTGGACAACTGTAGCTATTTTTGCGATTTTCAGTTTTCTAGCTGTCTATTATCCCATCAAAAAAAATGAATCACCCATGTTTCTTGTTACATGGCTAACCATTCCAGCTTTTTTAATGTACGGCTTGTTTGTGGAAATAATCGTGATGCAACTAGCTATTTTGGCGACTTTATTCAATAAATCAGGTTCTTTAACAATTCTTTTGCGATTTTTCTTTAACTCAGTACTCTTTTTAGTCCTATCTATTCTTGGAGCAATTGCTTTTTATGCTGTAGGTGGAGAGGTTGGATCACTTGAATTTTGGCAGGTATTAGTCAGTGTTGCTTTCTATCAGGTCGTCCATACAGCTTTTAATGATCTTGCATTAAGGATTTACGCTCGCTATAAGAGAATTAAAACATTGTATACAACAAATGATATTTTAGCTGATTATGTCATAATGCTTGTCATTATCCCAATGGCGCTCACACTTTACTTTATGATTTATATAGTAGGAACAGGTGCATTTCTTTTATTAGTAATGCCATTTTTCCTTATTACATTTATTGCCCGACTTTACAATAGTTCTGAGAAGATTAATAATTATTTGCAGCAGGCAAGCCAGATTGGGCAGGAGCTTTCAGGTATGATGACGGAAAAAGAAGTAATCGACCAGTTCATCAGAAAAGTATCGAATCTCTTTGATGTCGAATTTGCTTATTTATTTGATTATAATGAGGATTGGTTAGAAGTGATTAGCTCCTATGAATATGGCCAATTTAAAACGATTGCGATTGCACGTTTTGGGATGGGGCAGGGATTGGCTGGACGGGTTTTGCAAACCGAGGAGCCGGTCATTTACTCCTCGAAGGAGGAATGGGAGGCAAAAACTCATGACTATATGCCTGACGAGATACAGAGTGTTATCTGTATACCAATCGCTCGAAATCAAAAAATTGAAGGGGTCTTGCTGCTAGGTTCTAAAAAGAAATCTGCTTTTCTGGAATACCAAGTTAAGATTATGGATTTGCTTTGTTCTTATTTTACGGTATCTGTGGAAAAAGCGCGCTATATGGAAGAAGCAGTTACGAAAAATGAGCGCTGTGCGTTAACCGGGCTTTATAACTATCGTTATTTGGAGGAACAATTGACTTATCAAATGGGACAGGTGACGAGTGACGGCTCCGTGAATTTGTCTGTTGTCATGCTTGATATTGATTATTTCAAGAAAATAAATGATGAATATGGTCATCAAAGTGGCAATGACATTCTCTACATTTTAGCAAAGAAGCTAGAGGCTGCACTTCCGGAAGATGGAATAGTTGGGCGATATGGTGGTGAGGAGTTTGTCTTCATTTTACCGGGGATGACGAAATCGGAGGCTTATGATTTTGCAGAAGACTTACGTGCAAAAATCGGTGGACATAACTTTTTAATCGTCCCTGACCTTGGCGAGGACAAATATCCAACAGTGATTCATATAACTTGTAGTATAGGGGTTTCATCAGCGCCACAGGATACCGATGAAGCGATGACATTATTGCGTAATGCGGATCGTGCGTTGTATATCGGTGCTAAACAAGCTGGGCGAAACCGTGTTGCTATGTATGTAAAGTGAAGAGAAATGTTGAACCTCTGTTATCACTCCATTCACTTAAGTAATAAACATAGCTATTAGATTCTTTAGTACGAAATATTGAAAGAAAAGGGGGAGAATGTATGGGGTTAACCCGGAAAAGGCGATTTTTATTAGTAGCAATCTGGACCATCATTGCTCCTCTCGCTATTTATTTTTCTTACCAGTATATGCCTGTCAAAGATGTTAATTGGTTAACGATTTTTTTATATTTTGCAATCCTCATGGTGACAATGATGTTGCCGATTCGGTTGACCAATATAACAATATCGTTAGAGCGTTGGATTACATTTACCGTCTTTTTTCAATACGGCCTATTTGCCGAGTTAATATTCATGCAAATTGCGATGATTTTACTGCTTTTCACTGGGAAAACGTCTGTACCAGCAGCTCAACGCTTTTTTATAAATTCGTCGATGTTTGCTGTTGTATCGGTGACGAGTGCGTTGGCTTTTTATGCAGTCGGTGGTGAAGTGGGAACTGTGAACTTTTTATCCATTGTGCTGTTTGGTGCTGTTTATGCCATTACTTATATGTTGACGAACAGTTTGTTATTAAAGGTGTTTTTTGCAATTGTGGATGAGAAGTTAACGCTATGGAATAGGGGGACGCTTTGGGACTATGTAATAACTATACTTGTTTTTCCATTTAGTGTGTCTTTGTATTATTTGCATATATTTTTTGGAAATAAATCTATTTTAATTTGTGGCATCCCTTTTCTCTTTATTTTAGTCATTATTAGCATGTATCACCGATCAGATAATTTTAGTTACAAGCTGTCATCAGCTAATGTAATTGGGCGAGAGCTCGCGGATCGTCTCGGATTTGAAGATGTTGTTCGAACATTCATCGTTAAATTGCGAAATGTTGTTTCTTATGATGCTGCTTATGTGTTGGATTTACGTTCTGGCAAACACCTTGTCACGTTAATGGGCTCAGAAAATGCTGTCGTTTCTAAAAAAGTGAATCATCTCACTTTTAAATCAAAGGTTGAATGGGATGACGGACTAGATTTGGATATTCCAAAAATATTTGGTACAAAAAAAGAAATAGTTCAATTGAAAAACTTTACGTTTTCAGATAGGGTGAAAAGCGTGATGACTGCACCGATTAAACGTAATCAAAAGACAGAAGGGATGTTAATTCTTACATCACATCATAAAAATATATTCCAAGCACTTGAGATGAAAATTGTGGATATGTTAACTGGTTATTTCGCGATTTCATTGGTCAAGGCACGCCTGTTTGAAAAAACAGTTGAGCAAAGTGAAAGATGTGGACTTACAAACTTGAATAACTTCCGTTATTTAGATAAAAAGTTGGACGAAGATATTATTCGTTATCATACAGGTGAACTGCATTCATTATCCGCAATTATGCTAGATATTGATTATTTTAAAGTGATTAACGACACATATGGCCATCAAAGCGGTAATGATCTACTCCGAGCACTTTCAGAAGTTTTACTGTCATTTGTCAATCAAGACGATACGCTTGCAAGATATGGCGGTGAAGAATTCGTCTTCATCTTACGCGATAAAGGGAAGTCGAGAACGATTGAGCTTGCTGAGAAAATTAGGAAAGAAGTAGAGGAGATGACATTTCGCATCGTTCCTGATTTATCGGAGAATCGCAGTCCTATAGATGTTCAAATGACGATTAGCGTCGGGGTTGCAACAGTACCAGAGGATGCAGAAGACGCTAAGTTGTTATTACGTAATGCAGACAGGGCGCTTTATATCGGTGGTAAACAGGCGGGAAGAAACCGAGTAGGCGTATTTTCAGAAAAAGAGATTGTTACTGTTTGAGGAAAGCTTGGGAATCGGTCGTTCTTATAGTTGAAAACAGAAGTACCTCCACAATTTAGTTTGGAGGTACTTCTGTTTTGCAATTGAGATTAAATTTTTAAATTATTTTACTAGGCGTAGAGAATAGTTAATAGGAACGGTTTGTTTCGAGAGGCGGATCGACTTTGTAAATTATCGGTTCTTGTTGTTTTAAGTCAGAGTATGTCGCGATAATCTCTGGGTCATAAAGAATCTGAAGACGTGAGTCCTTATTTTGTTGATTAGACATACCTTCAAAAAAGTTTGTAGAAGCTACTACTTGTGATCCGGTAAAATAAGAATAGGATGATTTTCCGCGTATAGCGTTTAGTACAATTCGTCTAGCAGAAATCCCGCCTTCGATTTTTATATTTGACCCAACTCCGAATATTTCTAGATCTTTTTCTGAATAGAAGAAGCCCTTTATATGACTTGGATCGTCTTGATTTACCGAGTTGTTTGAAATTTTGACGTTTCCTCTTGAGAAGATGATGAATGAGCCTGATTTTCCGCCGTCAAGTGCTTTACCGTTCATTGTAGAGTATTGAATATCGACAGCGGAATCACTATCGGAATTGACGTAAATTAGCGCATTGCTTTTTAAATTCGCACCACGAATGGTGACTTTACCATTCACAAAAATAGGTCCATCGATTGTAACATCAACGTAATTGCTTACATTTGTATTCTGGTTGGCGCTGGTATTGCCTATTGTTAAATCTCCCTCTATATAAAGTCCTTCTTTAACGGTAATATTTGAGTTATCTTGTTTAATTGTTAAGTTACCAAATGTTGAGAACTGTTTAAAGGAGTTGGTTCCTACTAACTCATAAGTACCATTGTCTTCATACATTGGAATTTGTTCGTATTCAGTACATTTATAATTCCAATCACGCTTAATGCAGCTTCCGTTCCTCATATACAAATAAGAAGGGAATACCTTTCCGTTCGGTCTACTTTGGGATTGAATCACTCGATTTGAATTGGTTATTAAAGTAGTGACACCGGGAGCTGTACGACTATATTTGTACAAATCTTGTTGATCGCCTATTCCAATTGGACTTCTAACTGGATCACGCCGAACAACTTGAGGTGCATGTCCTGTTCTGAATAAGGAGCTTATATTACTGGTAGAGAAATGAGTATAATTATCTCTATTTCCAGAAGGGAAATCCGTTCGCGCAATATGCGTGGAATAGGATTCGTTCGCATCTAATGTATAAGCATTTTTACCAAGTACCAATTTTGCTGTTTTCACACCAATAGTTGGCTTTGCAGAAGGGGATAGACTTGCAATCCACTGATCTTTACCTCCTAAAAAAGCATAGCCTCTATCTCTCGTTATAATATTACCATCTACTTTCATGTCTCCTTGGACCTCAACCCCGCCGTGCAGTAAAAGATTCCCTTCCCCATTCTTTGGAGTTTTCGATAATATATTTGTTCCAATTGCATACTTTAATGTTTCTGGCACCAATTCTGCACCGATTTCGATTTCACTTGCCAATGTTCGGGTGGAATTACCCGTAGCACCAATACTTGTGAAGTATACGAGTTTTCGAAGGGGGTTGTCTTCTCCTTTGTCATCCTTAGTGTCGATATAATTGTTGATACACACTTCAAATGTTCCGGTACTATTCGTTTGTTCTAGGACATTCGCGCCGGAACATTTGTATTTATTTAGTAATTTTTCAAGTTCAGAAATAAATGCACCCCTACCGAGTCCGCTTTCTCCTAAGGCAGCTGTCAATTCACTATTAATTTGCTTAGTCATACGATCGATTCCCATTTCAGAGAGGGTAGCCGATTGGGTGATGTCCTGACGTTTCGCATTTTTTGCAATACCACTCGATGTTAGTGCTACTAAACTAAATCCTAGCGCTGTGAAAAGTATTAATAGAACGAGTGTTAACAACAATGTGTAACCGCCTTGTTTTTTATCAGGTCTCATTGTCATTCCTCCTCCTTGTTGTCACTTATATCGTTTATCGTTCGAATTTCATTGATGAACTCGACTGTTTGATTTTTCATAGGCATATGAAGTTCTAAAGTTATCGTGTAAACGCCGTCTTCTGCTTTGTCATTGGCTTCTATTTTTGAATTTCCTGTGATTGTTATAGCAGAATTAGTTACTAGAATCTCATCACCTTGTATATATAGTTTTTTATTGATGAAGCCCGTGTTTGACTTCGGGTTTGTTTTATTAATTTCAAAGTAGTAGTTTTTTGTATTTTCTTCAGGGAAATGTTTTTTGGTAATTTGCGATTCTTTAGTTGTATACAGCTCCTTTACTAAAGAACTCATCAAAATATCGGCCTCATCACGAAATACAGTGTCCATTGCGATATTGTTATAATGCTGAATGCCTTTCATTAATAGACTAAAGGCGAATACAGCAATTAAAGCAGTTAAAATAGTTGCTGCCAATAATTCAATGAGTGTCAAACCCCGTTCGTTCTTTATCCATTTACTCATACGAAACATACCCTTCCACAGAACTTTTAGTTCGACCGTTTTTTGCAACGACCTCCACAAGAACATTGATCAATTTGATATTTTTTTCCTCGGTATTTTGACTAGCTTTAATAGTAATTTGATATTCTTTGTTATTCATTACCACAGAATCAGGAGTAAGTATCGTTGGTGTTTCATTGTAAGTCGTGCTATCAGGTCTCTCTAAAGTTTTTGTAAATGGATCTAGCTTTAACCGTTCTAGTACTGCATCTGCCAAATGGATGACGACTAGTTTCTCATTATTTGAGACTGCTGTATTATTCGTTTGAATAAAAATTTGAAAAAAGGATAATAGGATAATTGAAAGAAGAACAATTGATGCAAGTACTTCAAGGAGCGAGAAGCCTTTGTCGTTTTTCATAAACAATACCTCCAATAAGATAGAGAACACTGTATTTATTTGTTAATTTACTAGATACTAAAGGAATTCATATATAGTTTATCCTATACATATGAGCTAAAAGTTTCAATGTATTATTTTGTCGAAAAATAATTTATTTATTAATATGATATAAGTCATGGACAAATTCTAATATAATGCTAAAATATGTGAATGAATGTATAAAATAGTTGGATTCACCTTGAAATATTCCTTTTCACAGGAAATTATTTGTTAAATAAAGGAGCGAGGTCTGGGTCGTGAAAATAAGAAGAAAAAGTATTGTCCTTTTTTCGTTGATAGCATGCTTACTATATTTTGGGTTATTTGCTAATGGTGCATTGAACCAGACTGCCTTAGCGAAAGAGAATAATGTGGAGTCGTCGATTGGTGGCGTTGTCGTCGAAGGGTTAAAAAAGGACGAAATGCTATCCAAAATTTCATTGTCAATTAGTAATTGGCAAGAGCATGAAGTGGTTGTCGAAGGAAGTGGAATGACGCTTTCAATTCCTGCCGAATACTTTTCTTTCGATGTTCAGGCTTCAGTCGAAAAATATTTCGATTCAGCAGCTAAGTCTTGGTACGCTTTTTGGAAAAAGACACCTTCTGTTCATATTCCTTTAGTCCTTACAATGGATTCGCGAGTAAAAGAAAAAATAGCCGAATTCTCGATTTTCCAAACGGATGAAACTTACGAACGAATTGCTGAACAGGTTTCGTATTTGACGAGTTCGCCAATCGATGCTGTTGTGCATGATCTATCACTCTATGAATCGGAACGAATTTCTTTCTCGATTGTGGAGATGGCGGGGGATAGTGCCGATCTATTAAATGTAGTAAACGAATTAAATGATCGGTTGATTGGCAACGGAGAAGTTTACTCTTTTTTGAATGAAACGGAATTGATTGAAGGAAGTGTAAGCGAAGCAACGATGAATTTTGTTGCATCAGTGCTATTTAGTGTTGTTTTACAAACGGATTATGAGGTCGTTGAGCGACATTCGCAAAATATCATTCCGCTATATTTATCAGCAGGAGTTGAAGCAAAGATTCAAAGGACGTTGAAAGAGGATTTTCGATTTATCAATAGCTCCAACGCTCCTGCTATTCTTAAATTATCTGTGGAAGACAATAGGTTATTGGTAGAGCTGTACTCGTTACCAATTGAAACGAAGGCGACTTTTCGGGTCGTTAAAGAGATGGATGTTAACCCGAGAATTATTTACCGCTATTCTTCTGAACTAGCAATCGGAGATGAAAAGCTACTACAGGAAGGTGTACCAGGTGTACGTGTTTCAGTTTATCGAACTGTATCTGATAAATTAGGACCTTACGAAAAGGAGTCATTGATAACTAGAGACTTTTATCCGCCTGTGCATCGAATAGTATTGAAGTCATCGAAGCAACCTGAAACGACAGGGATGAATCCCGATTTAACAATTGACTTGGACGGTAATACGCTTCCAGATGTGGTTGGGAATGGTGATGCAAACGATGGGGATGTGAACGGGGGATCCATCTCTGGAGAAGTTACTGATTTGTACGATTTACCCGAAGGTAGTTTCTATGATAAAGGTGGAAACTTAATTGAACCCACGAATCGGTAGCTGGTTATTTGAAAGGGGTATGAGATGAAAACGAATGCACGGAGACGCTTGGGAGACCTGCTTGTTGAGGCGAATGTAATATCTGCTGAACAATTGGATGTTGCACTGGCGAGAAAAAATCGTGATGAAAAATTAGGTGACTTTCTCATTAATGAAAATTTATTAACTGAACAGCAGTTGATTGAAGTACTTGAGTTTCAGCTTGGAATTCCTCATATCCATTTAAACCAATATTCGATTGAACCTGAACTTTTGCAACTTCTGCCGAAGGAATTGGCGAAACGTACCAATGTTATGCCGATTCGAAAAGACCGAAATAAGCTACTCATTGCGATGGCTGACCCAATGGATTACTTTGCAATCGAAGAAATTCGGATGGCAACTGGTTGTCAAATTGAAACGAGTATTGCAGCAAAAGACGACTTGTTTCGAACGATTACGAAATACTATGATTTGCAGGAGTCTATGGAAGATGCGTTAAGTGATTTGTCGCCTGGTGATATGAGTACTGAAACAGAAATAATGGACGAAGACTCTCCCATTGTCCGTTTAGTCAATCAAATCATTGCAAATGCAGTTGCGCAAAGAGCGAGTGATATTCACTTTGACCCTCAGGAAACAGAATTGAGAGTTCGCTATCGTGTGGATGGCACGATGCGAACAGAACGTTCATTGCCTAAACATATGCAAAGTGTCATTATTGCTCGAATAAAAATCATGGGGAATCTTAATATTACAGAAAACCGTATACCGCAGGATGGACGGATTAAATCGACCATTAACTTCCGGCCCGTCGATATACGGTTGTCAACGCTGCCAACTGTATATGGTGAAAAGGTTGTTATGCGTATTCTGGATTTAAGTAGCGCTTTAAATGACTTGGATAAACTGGGCTTCACACCAGAAAATGCAATGCGCTTTCAAAATATGATTAAACGACCAAATGGCATTGTCTTGATCACAGGTCCTACAGGGTCGGGGAAATCATCGACGTTATATGCTGCTTTGAATAGTCTTAATTCTCAAGAAGTAAATATTATTACTGTTGAAGATCCGGTTGAATATCAATTAGAAGGGATTAATCAGATTCAAGTGAAAGAGGAAGTAGGCCTGACATTTGCTGCCGGTTTACGATCAATCCTTCGCCAAGATCCTGATATCGTCATGGTAGGAGAAATTCGAGATTTGGAAACAGCGCAAATTTCGATTCGTGCTTCATTGACGGGTCACCTTGTGCTAAGTACCTTGCATACGAATAGTGCAGTTGAATCCATCTCGCGACTCAATGACATGGGTATCGAACCATTTTTAATATCTTCTTCACTTGTCGGCGTAGTGGCCCAACGTTTGGTGCGTCGTATTTGTCGAGACTGTGGAGAGTCGCATATACCATCCGAGCGGGAACGGGAAATTTTTACCCAGCGTGGAATTACGATTCATGAGGTGAGAAGAGGAAGAGGATGTCCAGCTTGTAACTTTACAGGCTATCGTGGGAGGCTTGCTATCCACGAGGTATTGCCAATCGATGACTATGTGAAGGAAATCATATTGGATAGAAGAAACCCGGCAGAAATCCGGGCGTATATGAAGGAAAAAAGCTATTACAACTTGCTTGAAGATGGGCTTTTGAAAGTCAAAGAAGGAATTACAACGACCGAAGAAGTGCTTCGGGTTGCAACATCTGATTAGGATGTGAGGATATGTCATTTTCAATTATTGAACTTTTAGAGCGAGCTTTTCATGAAAAAGCGTCCGATCTTCATGTGGCGGTGGGGATTGCTCCTGTTTACCGAATAGATGGTGCTTTACAATCATATGGAGAATCGGTATTGACATCCGCGGATTTAGAAAAGATGGTTCATGATATTTTACCAGACCATAAGACCGAGGAGTTTCAAGAAAAGCGAGAAACAGATTTTAACTTTTCGTTGCCTAATCTATGCCGTTTTCGTGTTAATGCCTATTATCAGCGCAACGAAGTGTCAATTGCAGCTCGTATGATTGCAGCGGAAATCCCTTCTATTCAAGCGTTGGGGATGCCTGATGTACTGTATCAGCTCGCGGACAAGCCGCAAGGTCTCATTTTAGTAACAGGTCCTACCGGATCTGGGAAATCAACCACGCTTGCCGCGATGATAGATTATATCAATTCAACAAAGGCGAAGCATATTATTACGCTGGAAGATCCGATTGAGTATTTGCATCAACATAAAAAATCGGTCATTAACCAACGTGAGGTTGGGACAGATACAAATAGCTTTGGAAATGGTCTACGTGCGTCGTTACGACAAGATCCAGATATTATACTAGTCGGAGAAATGCGAGACTTAGAGACAATTTCCACTGCGATTACAGCAGCGGAGACAGGACATTTAGTACTTGCAACGCTTCATACGAGTAGTGCACCGACAACGATTGATCGGATAATTGACGTTTTTCCACCGCATCAGCAAGGGCAAATACGTATTCAGCTTGCTAGCGTACTTCTAGGAATTATTTCGCAACGACTTTTCGTTCAAAAGGATACAAAAGGGCGGATTGCTGCGACAGAAATTCTAGTCCAAGCACCTGCCATTGCGAATTTAATTCGCAGTGAAAAGGTACATCAAATTCCAAGCGTTATGCAAACGAGCCGAGCGCTTGGGATGCATACGCTGGAAGCATCTATCCAGCAACTTGTGTCAGATGGAAAAATTTCTTATGAAGATGCAAAACCATATATGAACGTAGGTGAGTACTCATGACTGTCTTTCGATATAGTGGAAGAACATCTGATGGCCAATTGAAAAAGGGCATAATAGACGCAGCTTCGAAGCCGGCGGCCATTACAAAACTACGTTCGCGAGGCGTTAATCCTCGGGAAATAGAAGAGTCGAAAAGCTTGCTACATAAAGAGTTGTCGCTAGGTGGAGCGGTCAACAATCAGGATTTCGTCATATATTGCCGACAGTTTGCTACACTCATTCGAGCAGGGATTACCATTGTCGAGTCGACGAAGATTTTGGCTGAACAAACGTCGAGTAAGCCATTAAAAAAAGCATTGCATGCCGTCGAAGAAGATATTCGATCGGGTGTGTCATTTTCTGACGCTGCTTCCAAAAATCAAAAAGTGTTCCCTGCACTGTTTGTCAATATGATTCGTGCTGGAGAGGCGACAGGTAATTTGGACGAGTCATTAGAGAGACTCGCATTCTATTATGAGAAACAATATAACTTGAAGAAAAAAGTACAATCGACACTGGCTTATCCAGTCGTTTTGCTCTTTTTAACGGCAGTCGTTGTCGTATTTTTGATGGTAATAATCGTGCCTAGCTTTGCTGTAATGTTTATGGATTTTGGAGCAGAGCTACCTATTATCACGAAGTTTGTCATGGTTATTAGTGATTGGTTACAACAGTATTGGTGGATGTTCATCGGGATTGTTCTGATTGTCGTTGTTAGTTTCAATATGCTTAATAGACAAAATAAAGATTTTAACTATACGGTTAATCTAGCACTGTTGAAGATACCGGTATTTGGTAAATTACTACAAAAAACAGCGATTGCACGAATGACGAGAACACTATCTTCATTGTTTAGCAGTTCTGTTCCGATTTTACAAGCTTTAACAATTGTTGAAAAGGTCGTAGGAAATCCGGTATTAAGTAAAATCGTGCTAGAAGCACGCTCTAGCTTAGAGCAAGGTAGTACGCTTTCGGGCCCACTTGAAAAAAGCTGGCTATTCCCACCACTCGTTACCCAAATGATAGCGATCGGCGAACAAACAGGTTCACTTGATTATATGTTATTGAAGATTGCTGACTTTTATGAGGATGATGTAGACCGAACAGTGGATACGTTGAAGTCGTTAATCGAACCGCTAATGATTGTCATCTTGGCAGTTGTAGTTGGGACAATCGTACTGGCAATCATGTTACCGATGTTCAGTTTGTATGAGCAGGTTTGAGACATGGTTAACGGGTGTCAGGCACTTGCATAAATCAAGGATGGCTGTGACTTGCATCCTTCAGGTGAATTGTGTGAGTGCCTGGCACCCTTGGGAAGTGTTCGGGGAAATAATGATAATAAAAAACAAATTGGAGGAATGGACATGTTTAAAAAATTTAAAAAGCAAATGAAAAATGAAAAAGGTTTAACGTTAATCGAGCTTCTAGCGGTCGTCGTTATTTTAGGAATTATTGCTGCAATTGCAGTACCATCGATTGGAAATATTATTGAAAACTCACGTTACAACGCTGTGAAAGCAGATGGGATAAATGTTATTAATGCGGCGCAGTTATATTATACGGATAATCCATCAGCGACAACAGTAACTGTGGCAACTTTAAAAACTGATAGCTATCTTGATACGGCTGGTAAAATTCCAGACGCTGCAACAGTTTCTGCATCTTTACCGCGAGCATTAACCGCGACTGTAAATAATGCTGTTGGTAGTTATACGGTAACATTTACAGCTAAGGATATTGATGCTATTAATGGTGACATTCAAAAAGGTAGTGACATAAAGGCAACCTATGAAGTTGGAACCACTAAAAGAACACCGTAATTAGTAATCCGAATATGTTTGATAATTAATTTTACAGGCTGCTGAGTTAATACCATAATTATTTATTCCGTAAATAAATACGGACAATTTTAAAAATTATCAGATCATAGTTCATCAATGTGTCGAACTACTCTCGTTGATTGTAGCGAAAGGCGACGACTCCAGCGGGAACAACGCGAGCTGAAGACCCTGGACTGAGCAAAGCGAGGGAAGCGTCCGCCTGAAGCGGAAATCAACCTTGTTCAGATTTTTATGTTGATTATTCAATTATGAAATTGATTCTATTATGCTTATGATTTATTATCTCAAAAGAAAATCTTAATAACTACAGCAGCCTCGGCTGCTGTAGTCTCCATTAGTTTTCCATTTGGGCAAATGAAAAAGTCGTTTGTCCAAACGAAAAACTAAGCTACTACTGTAAATGGATGTGGGGGAGTATCAAGACATGTTAAATTTTAAGAAGAAACGGCATGTTTCGTTTGAAATAAATGAGTATGTCCTGCGTGTGCTTGTGGCAAATGGGGCTGATTTATTACAAGCAAGCGTGATGGAGTACCCCTTGGATCCGGGAGTCGTCGAAGAAGGTTTCATTCGTGATGAGATGGCACTCTATGAACTGTTCAAACAGCATTTACATAGTTGGGGAGGAAAGCGACAAAATGCTCGATTTTTTGTTCCTGACAGTTCGGTTATGATGCGTACATTTGACCATCCAAGCGATTTACCTAGCAACAAGCTTAAATCATATGTTGAAATGGAGCTTGGCCGCTCGATTCACCTACCTTTCTCGGAGCCGCTCATTGATGTTTATGATCATGAGCCAAATGATGAGCAGGCGATGCTATTTGCGGCGCCATCGGAGGAAGTACTGAAGTTTATGGGGCTTCTCGATGATGTATCGCTTCATCCGGCTGTTGTAGATATTCGTGCGTTAACGAATATTCGTTTTTTAGGAAATGTTGAGCTATTAAGCGATTCGAAAACGTATTTGATTGCCGACTGGTCGATTAATGAATTGTCCATAAGCATTTATACAAATGGAAAAGTAGAGTTTCTACGTTATCAATCCATTGATTTACCTAATCGAAAATGGTCTGCGCGAGTAGGTCAGAATGATGAAGTTGAGTACCATTTTGATGGGGCGGTGGAGGAGTATCATTCGCATCTAGTTGATCATATCGCTGAAATCGATCGTATTTTAAATTTTTTCCGATTCTCCATTCATAAAGGCGACAAGAAGGTGGACGAAATCATCATTATGGGTGATTCCCCTGTACTTGATCATATCGCGCTACAGTTGAAGGAGAATTATCAGACTCCTACTACGATGGTCGATGATGCATTTGTTGCAAAACGCTTTCCAGGATTTAAAAGGAAGCATTCTACACTCATCGGACTTGCGATGAAGGAGGAATATTAATGGTTCCTGAAATTAACCTGTTACCGAAATTTGAAGGGAAAAAGTCGAATTCCTTTCTTGTTATGATTATAAGTTCTGCTATTATTTTTTTCTTATTATTATATTTGGTAATTCAATATTTTTCACTTAAGAGTGATATTGCATTTTTAGCATCACAGGAAACGCAGCTTATTGCTGAAAAAGAGATGCTAGTTGTAGATTTGCAAAATGTATCCACGCAAAATAATGGAGATCTTGCTGTGTCTGTTGCATTTGTAGAAGCCGTTTCATATGCAGTGACTCCTTTGATTAATGAGATAGATACATTACTTCTACAGCATACCTATTTGAAAGACTATCAATTTTCTGAGTATGATGTAAAAATGATTGCTGATTTTGAAACAATGACTGATATTTCTATATTTCTTGAACGTCTTGTGAAAAGTGACTATTTTACGGATGTAAAAATTGAGAATGTGCAAAATTTCAATCTGGATCCTACACAAACAGATGGAGACACAGATTTTTCTGCCATTCCACGTTACTCCGTCGAGTTGATATTAATGATTGACCCACTCTATGTTAGTGGGGGAGGTGTTCATCCGTGAATTCAATTACATCTGATAAAAAAACAGGTTTGTTACTTCTTGGGTTGCTTACGGTAGCACTGTTAGCAGCTGTTTATTATTATCTTGTCAATCCTTTAAGTGAAGAAAAACAACGAAAAGAAGTAAATATAAGTTCTTTACATTCTGAAATAGATACTATGCAAGGGCAAATTGCGGTACAAGGAACGGAAGAAACATCTGAAGAAAGTTTATTTTTATTGCGCAAAAAGCTACCTGGAAATCGTGAATTAGATAAATTAATTCGTTCTATTCAAGAAATTGAGTTTGTGAGCGATTCACAGATTGAAGCAATTACATTTAACAATTATGATGAAACCGTTGCCGAATCTAATTTAATTGTACCCGACACAGAAGTCGACTCAGAAAACATTGACGAGGCGTCATCAGAACAATCTGAAGAGGGGCAGTCGGACGTGGATTCTGATGACCGGCAGGTAGAGATGCCTGTTTCACCTGTCGCTGATACCTCGCTACCTGAACAATTGAAGCTTCTGACATTTAGTATTGATGTGAAAACAAAGAATTTTGAAGCACTTCAGCATTTTTTGAAGGAAGTTGAGGGACTGGAGCGTATTGTGCGCATTGATGCAGTCGAATTCTCACTCCCAGGCGAAGAGCAAGAATTTAATATTGAATCTACGGATAGTATCGGTGCAACTGTTCAACTGACGACATTTTTTTATTTGGGTGAGTGAGTCAATTTTTCTAAATGAACAGGATAAACGGATTATTGAAGGAGAAATCGTAATGGTTTCCCTTTTTTTCTCATTCAAAGTGCTTGTATTTTTACAATTAAGTAGTAGAGGAGGCTATCATGGACGTCGTATTTTTATTATTATTTTTTATCTACGGTATCGTTTTCGGTTCTTTCTTCAATGTCGTTGGCTTACGAGTGCCGAAAAAAGAATCTCTCGTGTCACCACCTTCTCGTTGTACAACCTGTAATCGAAAACTTAGGGTTCTTGATCTTGTACCGGTCTTTTCTTACCTCTTTTTGCAGGGAAAATGTCGTGGCTGCGGCTCGAAAATTAGTCCAATCTATCCGTTTATGGAGTTTGTGACAGGGCTATTATTTGCATTGTCTTTCTACACGCTAGGCTTCAGTGGTGAACTGGTCATTGCACTGCTGTTCATGTCGTTGCTTGTCATCATTACTGTATCAGATATCGCTTATATGCTTATTCCTAACAAAGTGCTACTGCCCTTCGGGGTCATGTTGTTTGTGGTCCGGCTGTTCTTTCCTTTAGAACCGTGGTGGGATAGCTTACTAGGAGCGCTAATAGGCTTTGGCATCCTGTATCTCATTGCAGTCGTGTCGAAGGGTGGCATGGGTGGCGGTGATATTAAGCTGTTTTTTGTTATAGGGCTTGTCCTTGGGACAGTTCATACATTGTTGACGCTATTTCTTGCGTCAGTTATTGGGACAATTGCAGGTGTGATTATATTGAAACGAGCAGGGAAGGGAAGAAAGACGCCTATTCCGTTTGGTCCATCTATTGCACTGGCAGCAGTCATAGCTTATTTTGGGGGTGCTGATTTTGTCACATGGTATAGCAATCTATTCTATTAAGTCGATAAATTTTTAGAACAAGGCGACATAGGTCTTGTTCTTTTTCATGTTCAGTCTGCTACGCTAAATAGTAAATAAAAGCATAAGCGCCTTGGTCAATGGCGACAGGCATAAGTCGAATTGGGGAAGTGATGTTTTTTGCCTCGTAGACAATTTGGCTTATGACCTCGAGCCCCTAAGCGCTGAAGCTGGATAAACGGGGTGGTCTGGAATGAAATTCGGAAAACGTTATTCGAAGGCGGCTTTTTTTAAGGCGATGTTGCACGGTGTTGCCATCGGAGTAGCCGCGGTCGTTGTCGTTGGTTTAGCTCTTTTCGTGGTAAAGGGGAAGGAGGAGCCGAGTGCCAATAGTGAGGAGGTACCAACGGTTGGTCCGCCACCAGTTGAAGCGCAGGCAGAGAGTGCAACGGATAAAGTCTTGCCATTGTTTGCGAAGCAACACGGGGCATTTTCTACGGCAGAAGCGGCGACACTATTTATTGCAGAAGATCCTTCATTGGCAAAAGCAGCCGTCATTCATGCGGGGGATAATTACTTCGTTTGGTCGGCAGTTGGATTGACAACGGATGAGATTGAAACGAGTGAGTACGAAGGGACCTATCGCAAAGCTTTCTCAGCAAATACATCGTCTTGTGGAGCAGTTGGGGCAGGGAAATTGAACGATGTACTAGCAGCGACAGAAATAGATCAAATTAAAAATTTGGCGGAAAAACAAGATGGGGTGAATACTTTGGAAAATGAGACTGAGTTTAATAAGAATATGACCGTCATGACGGCGTTTACGAAGGATATGAGGGTAGTCCGATTACAGCTTTTAGCGCACTATTCATCGACGAATAGTTGCGTTAAATTCGCATTTTGAGGATTGAAAACAGGTCAAATTTAATATTTGTTTTTCCGGTACAATTCCCACACTTCTTATTATCCAGTATGATTGGGAAAAGGGGGAATGAATGATGAAATTCACAAATGCTCGACCTATTATTTTAGCTTCTGCATCGCCGCGACGTAAGGAGATTTTAAGTCTACTGGGATTACCATTTACAGTACAACCGAGTCATGTTTCAGAGGATATTGAGATGACCACCGATGATTTTGCAGGTTATGCAAGGGAGTTGGCTTCCAAAAAGACCATGGCAATTGCCGAGGATTATGGCGATCATATCGTCATTGGAGCAGACACGATTGTTGTTCACGAAGGAAAGCATTACCCGAAGCCGGAAAGTAAGGAACAAGCCAAACTTTTTTTACGGGAGCTTTCTGGAAAAACACATGCGGTGATTACAGGTGTTGGTATTTTCGTTGGCGGGACTCTACGCGTTTTTTCAGTCGAAACAGCTGTTACTTTTCGCGAGTTAGATGATATTTTACTAGATGCTTATGTAGAGTCTGGTGATCCGATGGACAAGGCGGGAGGCTATGGTATACAAACAGCCGGCGCTTTGCTCGTTGAAAAAATTGAAGGGGATTATTTTAATGTGATGGGCTTACCGATTGCTCGGTTGACAGAGCATTTACGTAGACTTGCTTTAATTAATTTAAAGGAAGGTGACCCATTCATTGACTATTGATCTTCAGCCTAAAATGATGATTCGTGATGTACATATTGCGGACAGACCACGAGAGAGACTTATCAGCCAAGGGGCAAGTAGCTTGTCCAATCAGGAACTCATTGCAATATTGTTGCGTACAGGTACAAAGGATGAATCAGTGCTGGTACTTGCAAATCGTATCCTTTCTTCGTTCGACAAAATCCAAGACTTAAAAGATGCTACGATTGAAGAAATGATGGCTGTTAAAGGTGTCGGTAAAGCTAAAGCGGTTCAGCTGCTTGCGGCTGCTGAAATTGGTAAACGATTGTATCGCAAGCATTCCGATGGACGTTATACAATCCGTTCTCCGGAAGATGCGGCCGCTTACTTAATGACTGACATGTCGTCTTTGAGCCAAGAGCATTTTGTCGTTCTTTTTCTTAATGTCAAAAATGAAGTACTTCATAAGCAGACGATTTTCATCGGCAGTTTAAATTCAAGTATCGTACATCCAAGGGAGATTTTTCGTGAAGCAGTTAAACGTTCAGCGGCCTCAATAGTTGTGGCTCATAATCATCCGAGTGGCAACCCTGCGCCGTCTCCAGAGGATATTGAAGTGACGAAAAGGTTAATGGAAGCGGGGGCAATTATGGGTATCGAAACGCTTGATCATATTATTATTGGTGATCACCAATTCGTCAGTCTGAAGCAGAAGGGCTATATGGATTAGGTTTTTTGAGGGGGTATTTTTAAGCAGTCAGAAAGAAGTGGAAATAGTATTAAAGCTTTCCTATTGCGTTTGACACTGTAAATTTGTTCTCCAATCCGTTATACTAGGTTGTATGATTTCATGAAGGCCGTAATTGAGCGGTTATGGAGAAAGGAAGAACAGTCTTGTTTGGATTTGGAGCAAAGGATGTCGGGATTGACCTCGGCACAGCAAATACATTAGTTTTTATTAAAGGGAAGGGGATTGTCCTTCGGGAGCCCTCGGTAGTAGCAAAAAATATTCATTCGGGTGAAATTGTAGCAGTTGGTAGTGCTGCAAAAAATATGATTGGTCGTACGCCAGGTTCTATCGTGGCAACTCGTCCGATGAAAGATGGCGTAATTGCTGATTTTGAAATTACAACAGCAATGATTGAGCATTATATGAAGGAAGCAATGAGAACGGCGGGTAGTTCATTTAAAAAGCCGAATGTGATGATTTGTGTTCCTTATGGCATTACATCCGTTGAACAGCGTGCGGTGACAGATGCTGCGCGTCAAGCTGGTGCCAAGGATGCATTTACGATTGAAGAACCATTTGCAGCAGCAATTGGTGCGAATCTTCCAGTCTGGGAACCTACGGGAAGTATGGTCGTCGATATAGGTGGAGGAACGACAGAAGTTGCGGTTATTTCACTTGGGGGCATCGTTACGAGCGAGTCGATTCGTGTCGGTGGTGACACGATGGATAACGCGATCATTAGTTTTATTCGAAAGACCTATAATTTGACAATCGGTGAACGGACGGCTGAAGCCATCAAAATCGAGATCGGTTCTGCAAAAGTGACGGACGACCATAATAAGATGGAAATTCGTGGGCGTGACCTGTTAACAGGCTTACCGAAAACGATTGAAATTTCTTCAGATGAAATTGCGGGTGCATTACGCGAATCAATTACACAAATTATTGATGGTGTGAAGAAAACGCTTGAAACGACACCACCTGAACTGTCTTCAGATGTGATGGAACGTGGAATCGTGTTGACAGGCGGGGGCGCATTGCTTCAAAATCTTGACAAAATCATTTCTGATGAAACGAATATGCCAGTCTTTATCGCGGAAGAACCACTCGATTGTGTAGCTATCGGGACGGGTAAGGCACTTGATAATTTTGATTTAATCAAAAAAATGCAAACTAGATAAATGAGGGAGGATACAGGCAATGCCGCGATTTTTTTCAAATAAACGATTGATATTACTGCTCGTTGGCGTAATTGTCCTCGTAGCATTAATATCATTCTCCCTCAAAGACCGGCAGAACGCCTCACTCCCAGAACAAATTGTGAAAGACGTCGTCGGCTTCGGACAATCATTATTCTCGAAGCCGGCGCATTATATGACAGGTGTCATTGGGAATATTGATGGGATTTTAAATACATATGAAGAAAATAAGCGTTTGAAAATGAGGCTAAGTGAATACGCCTCCAACCAAGCGAAGCTGACAGATATGCAGGCGGAAAATGAGCGGTTACTAGGTATTATCGGGAAGGAAGATGATTTACGTGCTTACAACCCGATTCATGCAACTGTCATTTCTCGTAATCCTGATCAGTGGGAAGAAAAAATTATTATCGACAAAGGTAAAGAGCATGGCATTGAGAAGAATATGGCGGTCATTACGGCCAACGGCTTAATTGGAAAAGTTGTGCTTGTTAATACATTTACGTCAACGATTGAATTATTATCGACTGAAAATCATAATTTCCGTGTCGCTTCGGTTATTCCTGGAAAAGAACCTGCATTTGGGCTGATTGAAGGGTATGATCGTCAGCGAAGCGAGCTTATTATGAAACGGATCGATTCGAGTTTTACGATTGAAGTTGGTCAGCAGGTCGTGTCATCTGGTCTTGGTGGGATTTTTCCGAAAGGGCTTCTTATTGGAGAAGTGACAGAAATTTCGACGGATGATTACGGATTGACGAAGCTAGTCTATATCCGCCCAGCAGCAGATTTTAAAATGCTTGATCATGTAATGATAGCGAAGAGGGTATCCGTTATCGATGAGTTTGGGACAGATAGTGATGGTACTGAGGGGGAGGAAGGATCATGATCCGATTCGTCATCCCTCTCATTGCCGTTTTATTATTTTTCTTAGAGCCCGTCTTTAGCCTTTTTTCACCTATAGAAATCAATGGAATGCGCTATACGCTTGTTCCGCGCTTTGTTATCGTGTACCTTATCTTTATAGCCGTCTATTATAATCGGCGATATGCTATCATATATGGAATTGTGCTTGGACTCTTGTATGATATGTTCCACATTGATATTATTGGACTATATGCATTTCTTTTTCCGTTAGTTTGTTTTATCGCTACGCTAATTATTCACCAGATTCATCGACATATTTTGACGGTGATGTTTTTAGCGTTATTTCTAATAGCTGTTCTTGAGCTATTGTCCTACTTTTTTGCGAGTCTTGTTTCATTGACAACAATCGGATTTGACGAATTCGTCACCGACAGGCTTATCCCAACAATGATTGCCAATTCGTTTTTTGTCGGCATGTTCGGTTTGTTATTTAAGAATTTTATAGATAAAAAAGGATTGCAACGCCAAGGCGCAATTGATTAGAGAGAACGCGGGGTGACGCAAATGACGAAACAGCAATATGTAACAATCAAAGGGACGAAGGATGGTCTAATCCTGCGCCTTGACGATAAATGCGCCTATTCGGATATGATTGCGGAGCTTTCTAGGAAAGTAGAGGAAAATAGCCTGGAGGGACTGGCAGAAGTTCAGGTCCATACAGGTAACCGCTATTGTAATGAAGATGAACTAAAGGAAATTATGGGTACGATTCATAAATCTCCTCATTTACGTGTTTCAAAGATTCAAAGTGATGTCATTACAATGGAAGAATGCAATCGGAAAGTACTGGAGAAACAATCTGAAACGTATATCGGTATCGTCCGATCTGGGCAGGTTGTGAAGGCGGATGGGGATCTCGTGGTGATTGGAGATGTCAATCCAAATGGTCGTGTCGTTGCAGCGGGTAGTATATTTATCCTCGGTCGACTTAAAGGAATTGCGCATGCGGGCGCCAATGGTAACGAAGAATCAGTCATTGCCGCCTCGTGGCTAGAAGCAACTCATCTTATCATCGCCGACAAAACGGAAACGATGACAGATGAATTGACAGTCTTGTCGGAGCGTCCAGAAATGGAATGCGCTTATTTGCATCCAAATGGCTCCATAGCCATTAATCGTCTTCAGGAGCTTAGAGTACTTCGACCAGGTCTATCGTCATTCAAAGGAGGAAGCTAATGTGGGAGAAGCAATTGTAATAACATCTGGTAAGGGTGGGGTCGGAAAAACAACGACATCCGCAAATCTAGGAACTGCATTGGCCCTTCAAGGCAAGAAAGTCTGTCTCATAGATACCGATATTGGTCTTCGGAATCTGGATGTCATTCTCGGACTTGAGAATCGAATTATCTACGATCTTGTAGATGTGGTCGAAGGACGCTGTAAGGTGCAGCAAGCTCTTGTAAAGGATAAACGTTTTGAAGATGGCCTGTTTTTATTGCCAGCTGCGCAGACGACTGATAAACATGCAGTGAATCCAGAGCAAATGAAATTGCTGGTGACGGAGCTAAAGCGAGATTATGATTATATTTTGATAGATTGTCCTGCAGGTATTGAACAGGGCTATAAAAATGCTGTCGCAGGAGCGGACCGTGCGATTGTCGTGACAACTCCGGAAATTTCAGCTGTCCGTGACGCTGATCGCATCATTGGCTTGTTAGAGCAGGAAGATATCGAACCGCCTAAACTCATTATTAATCGCATTAAACGGCAATTGATTTCGTCCGGTGAGGCACTCGATGTCAATGATATTACGTCCCATTTATCGATTGATTTGCTGGGTATTGTGCTGGATGATGAAAATGTCATCTCTTCTTCGAATAAAGGAGAGCCAATTGTGATGAACCCGTCCAATCCGGCAGCCATTGGTTATCGCAACATTGCACGCCGTATCCTTGGCGAATCTGTCCCGCTTATGTCGCTCGACACTGGTAAGCCCGGATTTCTCGATAAAATCAAATTGATATTTGCAAAATAATCTTCCCCCTCGATGTGTTTATTGCATCGGGGGGTTAGTCTTGTTTTGGGAGTTGTGATAGGCTCAGGCATTCCTATGTAAACAAGCATTTATTCACCCAACAAGTCATATACTGAAAAAAACGGGTGGTGTGACCGATGAGGTGGAGGACAAAGTGGTTGGTGGCAATTGTGTTAACGCTTGGGGTGATTGGAGTGGCGAAGCTAGAGGAGGCGGAGGTGATCCGGCGACCTGTTACGCAATACATTACATCGGGGCAGGATTTTTTGGTCGTGAAAAAATGGGTGGCCTCGATCATGAAGGAAACAGAGGCCGATAAAATTGCGGTGACTGCAGGTGCAGAATCGGATGACCCTTTTTCGTTGTATGAATCAATGCAACCTTATAAAAATGGCGTGCTCGTCTCATATACAAATCCATTATCAATTACCGCACAAGGACGAGGACTTGTTGTTTTTACGGGCTTCACTCGTGAATCGGGCAAGACGATCACGGTACTCTACGACAATGGAGATGAAGTGACCTATGGTTTTGTGGGTACGATTCCGATACTACCCTATACTGCGGTAAAAAAAGGGGACACGCTGGCGCTAATGGAAGAAGGAGCGATTTATCTACTTGTGAAGCGTGATGGTGTGGCGTTGGATGTATCTTTACTGCCAACTTATCTCTCGGGGGATACTCCAGTGGATGTAAATGAATGAAGTTTAGGCTTCATCCCGTACTTATACCTTTATTTTTATTTCTGATCATGACGGGAGATATATCTGTCTATGCAATTCTTTTCTTATCGCTGCTCATTCATGAGGCAGGTCACCTAATTGCGGCATATGCAACAGGGATGCGCGTTCGATCATGTATCATTATGCCGTATGGCGGCGAATTAGTAATTAGCAATCGTCAATTAGAGCCTAGAAGAAATCGGTTGATTGTTGCACTTGGCGGGCCGTTAGCAACGGTTTTGTTACTAGGATTTGCGTTGTGGATCCCATTTCCTGGAGATGACCAAGTCGTTCGGATTCAACTGGTATTGCTGGCTCTGAATTTGCTACCCATTTTGCCGCTAGATGGTGGACAAGCAATTTGTGCGTTGCTCGAAACAGATGGCTCTGAGTATCGGACACGAGCACTTTTTCTAATCCATTCTATACTGTTTATATGTGTTATAATCCTTCTTTTAATTTGTGGTTTTCCAAAAACGCTACCTTATATGCTGCTTGCATTATTTCTGCTAATCCAAAATATTTCTACCTTTCGTTTCAGGAAGTATGAAAAAGCATATATGGAAATAAAATTAAAGCGGTTGACGTAATATTTTTTTTATGGTAATATTCAAATGTTATTGTTTGTAGCACCCGTGCTACTGCAACCGCGCTAATAAGGTACAAGTATCCATTATGGATCACCTTGGAAGGCGAGTCTGAGTTTATAGAGGAGGTGCAAGTATGTACGCAATCATTGAAACTGGTGGTAAACAAATCAAAGTTGAACAAGGCCAGGAAATCTACATCGAAAAAGTAGCTGGTGAAGCTGACGAAGTCGTCACTTTCGACAAAGTTCTATTCGTAGGTGGAGAAAACGTGAAAGTCGGCGCTCCATTCGTGGAAGGTGCTACTGTAACGGGTAAAGTTGTTAAACAAGGTCGTGCTAAAAAGATCACTGTTTACAAATACAAGCCGAAAAAGAACTATCACAGAAAACAAGGTCATCGTCAGCCATACACGAAAATCGTCATTGACGGTATTAACGCGTAAGCCGGCATGATTAAAATCATCATCAATGAACAATCTTCCGGCCACATCCATTCATTTGAGATGAAAGGCCATGCTGATTTCGCGGAACATGGAAAAGACCTTGTCTGTGCTGGAGCATCTGCAGTATCTTTTGGTGCTGTCAATGCCATCATTGCACTTACAGGCAAAACCCCTGACATCCATCAAGGAGAAGACGGTGGTTATTTGAAAGTCATTTTTCCGGAAAACGATGAAAAGGATTACGATATACAGTTAATCTTAAAGGCAATGATTGTCTCATTACAGACGATTGAACAAGACTATGGGCAACATATAAAACTTATCTTCAATAAGTAGGAGGTGGCATACATGCTACGTTTGGATCTCCAGTTTTTCGCATCGAAAAAAGGGGTAGGTTCTACTCGGAATGGTCGTGACTCTCACTCGAAACGTCTTGGCGCAAAACGCGCAGATGGACAATTCGTGTCAGGTGGCTCAATCCTTTATCGTCAGCGCGGAACGAAAATTCACCCAGGTGAAAACGTCGGTCGCGGTGGTGACGATACACTTTTCGCAAAAGTTGACGGCGTCGTTCGTTTTGAACGTTTTGGTCGTGACAAAAAGAAAGTTAGCGTTTACCCTGAAGTTCAGGAAGCGTAAACATATGAGAGAAAGGACTGCATATGATGTGCAGTCCTTTTTTTATTGCATGGAATATAAAGATGTGTAAAAGACAGTCGAACGCCAAGGAGTAAATGGTGGATAGTCTGAATTGGCGAAGCGGGGTAGAAAAATGTTATACTATAAAGATGAAAATGTTGGCGGTGAATGACAATGGGAAACGATAAGCTGACTTTGATAGAAGCGCTGAAATTTGCAAGACATGATTTTTTGAATGAACTTCAGTTAATTTTACTGTATATCGATCTTGGTAAACTACCGGAGGCCAAACAAAAAATTATGGAAACGACGGATGCGATGCGCCAAGCAGCTATGTTAGAAAAACTTGGACTACCAGCTATTGAAACGTGGCTCGTGACGTTTGATTGGCTATACAGCATGTTTCCTAAAACTTTAACTTCGACGATTACACCGGGCATTCGCAATGTGGATGATGAAGTAGTTGTGGCATATTTGGAACAGGTATTTCAGATGGCGGAAAAAAAGGTGGATCCCACATCTGATTATGAAGCGCAGATTGAGGTCAATGCTTCAGCGACGAGTTGGTCGATTACAATCATTGTCAACGGTGTGATGGATCATATGCTTGCAGCACCAGAAGTAACAGGTCCCTTCAGCGTAGAAGAAACAATTTCAAAACATCAATGGACGTTCACAATCCGTGGACAATAGGAGGAAAATACATGTTTGTCGATCACGTAAAAATTTATGTTAAAGGCGGTGACGGTGGTGATGGAATGGTTGCGTTCCGTCGCGAGAAGTATATCGCATACGGCGGGCCAGCCGGTGGCGATGGCGGTAAAGGAGCAGACGTCGTATTCGTCGTGGATGAAGGCTTGCGCACACTGATGGATTTCCGTTATCAACGTCACTTTAAAGCGCCGCGCGGTGAGCATGGCGGCAGTAAAAGTATGCATGGAAAAAGCGCTACAGATATGGTTGTCAAAGTTCCTCCCGGTACAGTTGTGACAGATGTTGAAACAGGTACGATCATCGCTGACCTTGTTGAGCACGGACAAACAGCTGTTATTGCTAAGGGAGGTCGTGGAGGACGCGGGAACTGTCGATTCGCGACGCCACAAAACCCAGCCCCAGAGCTATCTGAAAAAGGGGAACCAGGTGTCGATCGCGAAATTAGCCTGGAATTGAAAGTACTTGCGGATGCGGGACTTGTCGGCTTTCCGAGTGTTGGAAAATCGACACTCTTATCAGTAGTTTCTTCTGCAAAGCCTAAAATTGCGGATTATCATTTTACGACGTTGGTGCCGAATTTGGGAATGGTTGAAACAGAAGATCATCGTGGATTTGCACTCGCTGATTTACCTGGTTTGATTGAAGGGGCACATGAAGGGATTGGATTAGGTCATCAGTTTTTACGGCACATTGAACGGACGCGGGTTATTATCCATGTAGTTGATATGTCTGGACTGGAAGGTCGCGATCCATACGAGGATTTCGTAACAATCAATGAGGAATTAGCGCAATATAATTTACGCTTGACAGAGCGCCCGCAGATTATTGTTGCAAATAAAATGGACATGCCTGATGCGGAGGATAATCTCAAAGCATTCAAGGAGAAATTGGCTAATCCAGATGCTTTAATCTTCCCGATTTCTGCTATTACAAGAAAAGGGTTGGATGAGTTGCTATTTGCGGTTGCAGATTTACTGGAAGTGACGCCTGAATTCCCAATGCATGAAATTAAAGACGAGGAAGAGCATTCTGTTCTTTACAAGCATGAGTCGGAAGTTGACTTTGAAGTAACTCGTGATGATGATGGGGCATTCGTCTTATCTGGTTACACGATTGAGCGTCTGTTCAGAATGACAGACTTCAACTTCGATCAGTCTGTTCGTAAATTCGCAAGACAAATGCGTGGTATGGGTGTCGATGATGCCCTTCGCGAGCGCGGTGCTAAAGACGGCGATACGGTTCGCATTCTTGAATTTGAATTTGAGTTCCTCGAGTAATCGGGGGATTATTAGAATAAGGATGTACTGTGAAACAGGGGGCTAACTGTATGAAGCAATTGGGGGCAGGTCATTTTTACCTTGTTAGAGAAGATGTGCTGACAGAATCTATGCAAAAAATGCTGGAGGCAAAAAGACTTTTGGCGAGCGGAGAAGAGTCGACGATACAAGATGCGACAAAAAGAGTCGGTCTATCCCGTAGTGCATTTTATAAATACCGCGACACCGTTTTCCCTTTTGAATCGATTGCGCGCGAACGAATCCTAACGATCTTCATCCAACTTGAAGATCGAAAGGGATCGCTTGCGACATTATTACAAATTATTTCAGAGGCAAAATGTAATGTCTTAACGATTCACCAAACAATACCTGTGCAAGCGCGTGCTAATATTACATTGTCGCTTGATGTGACAGAAATGGAAATCAAAATGGAAGAGTTTCTGCAACGTTTAAAAGTACCTGATTTTGTAGATTCAGTCAATTTGATCAGCTCAGGTTCGTTGTGAAAGGAGAATGACTGTATGACAGATGAAAAATTCAAGCCGACAGTTGCTTACTTGGGACCTGAAGCATCATTTACGCATGTAGCAGCAAGTACACTTTTTGGAGGCACTTCGGGCTTAGTGTCACATCCGACAATACCTGATTGTATAGAGGCTGTTTCGGCAGGTCACGTCGCATATGCCATCGTGCCGCTTGAGAACGCCTTGGAAGGCTCTGTGCCGCTCACAATAGATTATCTGTTCCATGGGAGTGAGCTGTTCATCAATGCTGAAATTTCGATACCGATTGAGCAACATTTGATGATTAATCAGAAGCAAATTCCTTTTGTAGATGAAATCCAGTCTATCAATTCTCACCCACACGCACTTGCGCAATGTCATAAGTATTTGCAGTATAATTTTCGGCGGGTGCCATTAATTCAAACAACTTCAACGGCCGCCGCAGCAAAATATATTTCTGAAAATCCAGATGAAAAAATTGCAGCGATTGGTAACCGACTAGCTGCCAAAAAATACGATCTACATATCATGGAAGAAAATATTCATGATTTCCATTTTAACCACACGCGCTTTGTCGTTTTATCGTTGCGAAAAGAGTGCTTGGAAAATGAAGGTCATTCTGCCAAGTTGAAAACGACTTTCATGGTGAAGCTGCCAGAAGACGACCGATCTGGGGTGCTTCACCAAGTGTTATCTGTTTTTGCGTGGCGTCGGCTTAATTTAAGCAAAATTGAATCAAGGCCATTGAAAACGGGTCTTGGCAATTATTTCTTCATCATCGACGTGTTGGAAGCAGATGATCATCCGATGATGCAAGGGGCAATTGAGGAGCTTACTGCGCTCAATTGCTCTGTGCGCTCCTTTGGCTCCTACTTTACATACGACCAATTACCGTCGCATCATTGAAAAATGATGCAGACGGTTTTCTTTTTATTGAATAAAATGCCCACGCTGGCATATATATAGCGAGAGGGGACATCACATTCAATATGTGCGTCACAAAGACGGGCGTCCGTTCATACGATGGATTGACGGAAGGGGGAAGTTTTTAAGTGGAAGTCCATATTGTTGTAAAAGGGGATACGCTATGGAAGATTGCGCGTCAATATGGTATCCCGTTTGAAGAGTTAAAGCGAGCCAATGCACATCTTGCTAATGCAGACTACATCGTACCTGGGATGAAAATATTTTTGCCGAAAAAAGTCCATGGAGGAAAGCAAGAGCACGTCAAGCATCCCGAAAAAGGAAAGGTGCCGATGAAGCCAATCGAGCCAGCACCAACGCCGGCGCCACCGCTTCCTAAGCCGCCAACACGCCCAGTACAATCAAAACCGAAACCAACACCGCCAGTACAATCAAAACCGAAGCCGACACCAACACCACCAGTGCAAATGCCACAACCGTTGCCGCTACCAACACCGTCGTTACCAGCGCAACCACCAGCACCAGTGCCACCACCTATACCTGCACCGGTACCACCAGCCCCACCTGTACAAACAATGCCGGTACCGCCGTTCGTGCAGCATATGCATCCGATGATTGGGATTCCGTGTGGCTGGATGCCGATTTTCGATGCCGACTGTTACCCGTTTATGCATTCGGGACAAATTCAAGCGATGCCACAGCCGACACCACCCGCTTTTGAGCAACCAGCACCATTGCCATCAACACAGTTCCCAATGCAAGAGGAATCATCGCTATTCCCTAGTCGCGGACCTGCAACAGAGCCAGTTCCGTTCCCGTTACCGACTCCTATGATTGACGGCTGGCAATTGATTGAATCACCTGATCATCTATTTGAAGAATCGCCAAATCTGGATTTAGAGCCTGCCGCATGGTGCCCACCTGAGCAAAGCTATATTCCGCAAGCGATATCGCCAGCTTACCAACAAGACTTACCTATGATGCCATATCCATCCTTCCACCATGGATGCGGTTGCGGAGGACAACAACCATACCAACAGCAGCCTATGATGATGATGCCGATGTATTACGGTCCTCTTTGTAATTGTCATTCATCCATGCAACCAACACCTTACCAAATGATGCCTACTTACCAGGGCACAAATTGGTACGGATCGTATTGATAGACGAATGGCACTGGGAGGGAAATCCGAAAAAATAAAAGAAAATGTATGGAAGCTGGAGCGGGGAGGTCAGTATTTTTCGGCAAAGCGCTATCAATCAGGCTCTACCGCTATGAAGGTCAATTATATACATGCCGTGCTTCAAGAAATAGAGTTTCCGCATACTGTGCCTGTTATACACGAGGAAGACCGCCTGCTATTTATCCAACCTTGGTTGGAGGGTGCCAAGGCCGTTAATTTCAGAAAAAGGGCTGATCGAACAGACTCACTTGCGGCTCTTCACGCACTTCACGGTACCAAAGTGCAACATGATTGGCACGCCTCACCCTATTTGCATCCCTATCCTTTGCTGACGAAGTGGGAGGATAGAATCATTCGTTTTCGCGATTTGAGTGGCGCATGTGAAGCGTATATTGGCAAAGGTAAGGTCGACGAAATATTATTTTATGCATTGAATGCCATTACCATTATCAAAAGGGTATATAAGGATCAAATGAATGGTACGCTCCTACATGGGGATGTTGTTCATCATAATATAATGCGAGATTCGACAGGTATCATTCGATTTATAGACTTTGATCTTGCATGCACTGGACCCGCCGGTACTGAAATTGCACTGTGGATTCATCGTGTGTTACCGCAAATCGACTATGACCTTGATTTTTTGTTGGATGAACAGCCATCTTTACAAAAGTTAGATCAGGCATCTAAAACGTTACTTCTTTTTCCGAATGAATTACTCCGTGAGTGGTTGTACTTCTTCACGCTTTCCCCTTCGAGTAGGGAGAGGCAGGCAAAGAAGCTAATCCCTTTTACAGAGTCCGCACTCTCGCATTGGCCAAAATTATGGTATGATGTAGAGCGGATAAACATATAGGGGGTAGTCGGTATGGCAGGCCATTCCAAGTGGAAGAATATTCAAAACCGTAAAGGTGCACAAGATGCAAAACGAGGTAAAATTTTTCAAAAGATGTCTAAAGAAATCTTTGTTGCTGCAAAATCAGGCGGACCAGAAGTTGAATCAAACGCTGCGCTTCGACTAGCAATCGAAAAAGCAAAAAGTGTTAATGTTCCAAACGACGTTATTAAACGGGCGATTGATAAGGCGACAGGTACTGGTTCCGATGAGAACTACGAAGAAGTGATTTATGAAGGTTATGGACCGGGTGGAGTCGCCGTACTTGTCTATTGTCTAACGGAAAACCGTAACCGAACAGCTCCAAATGTGCGCGTCGCATTTAATAAAAATGGTGGCAGTCTTGGAGAAAGTGGTTCAGTCGGATACATGTTTGACCGCAAAGGCCGTCTTTTCATTGAACGGACGCATAGCACTGATGAAGACACAGTGATGATGGCGGCTCTTGAAGCAGGTGCGGATGACATTGAATCGACAGAAGAAGGCTTTGAAATTGTAACACAGCCATCTGACTTTTTAACGGTGAAGGAAGCACTTGAGGCAGAGGGGATTATATTCATTTCTGCGGAAATCGAGATGATTCCGTCGATGTATACAGAGCTTTCGGCTGATAATGAAGAGCTGTTTGACAAGATGCTTGAAGCGCTTGAAGATGACGATGATGTCCAGGACATCTACCATAATGCAGCGGAGTAATAGTTGAATAGAATGAATATGGATACTCATCTACTGAATAAGAATGGCTTACATTCTGACGGTGGATGGGTATTTATCTTTCGTCTGTTTGGAGCTTTGGTTGGATACTACAGCTGTTGACGGAAGAATAATGAGAAATCTACATATCGAGGCGATAAATAGTGTACAATTCTAAAGGATGTTAACATATGCATACATGTTGATTGTGTAATCAGCGCCACAGGAAGGAAGTTTAGCTTGATTGAAACATTATTGTTAAATGTCCTATTTTTACTTTTACCGGTTTTAATAGCTGTCATTTTCTTTGAGGATAGATTAACAAAAAGTAATGAGTCTATACTTATTTCCCTTTCCTCAGTTGCACTTATTTTTTGTATGGCTTTCCCGTTTACTTTAGAAACGGGGTTTATTTTTGATTTGCGATATATTCCATTTATCATCACAGCATTATTTGGTGGCTATAAAATGGTTTTCCCTTTGTACCTCATACTCAATAGCTATCGTTTTTTTATCGGTGGGGAAGGGATTTATCAATCACTCATTTTTTCAACGGTTATTTTTATTATCGTTCCATTTTTGAGTGGGAAATTTATGAAAAAACAGGCCGAAAGTAGAATTGTTTATGCGACAGTTGTCGCACTCTTTGTCATGGCATCTTACTTTTTTACGTTAAGCTTTAATTATACGAATTTGACGGGCGAATTTGTGAGACTAGCTGTTTATTCGCTGGTTATTCATAGTGTTGTAATAGCGCTTATTATGTTTTTGATCGAAAAGGTCATCTCTAATGTGAAAACACGAGAAATCTACTTACGGTCTGAAAGATTGAAAGATATTGGTGAATTGTCAGCAAGTATTGCTCATGAAATAAGAAATCCATTGACGGTCACGAACGGATTTTTACAACTTTTACAAGGATCAAAAACCATAACAACTGAAGAAAAGAGCTATATTGCGTTTTCGTTGAAAGAATTGGAGCGCGCTGAAAAAATTGTCAGTGATTTTTTGGCTTTCTCAAAACCGCAATCGGCAAATATGGTTTACGCTACTCTAAAAGAAGAAATCATGTATGTAGAAAATATTATGAAACCCTACGCTAAGATGAATCAAGTGGATATACAAGTTCATTTTACGAATTCATTGAAGAAAAAATATGATGGAAATCAAATGAAGCAGTGCTTTATCAATTTGGTTAAAAACGGGATTGAAGCGATGAAAGAAAATGGTGGAACGCTGTCAATTGATGTAGCAGAACACAAGAAAAACATTATTATAAAAATTAAAGATAATGGAGTAGGTATGACCTGTGAAGAAGTTTCGCAGCTAGGGAAACCTTATTATTCTACAAAAAAAGAGGGAACCGGTCTTGGTATGTTGATGGTTTACAGCATGGTTAGTAATGTAAGAGGAAAGATGGATGTAGAAAGTACAGTAGGGAAAGGGACGACTTTTCTGATTACAATCCCGGTTTGACTTTGATTGCGATTCAGGAATGTAGAAAATGCGTTCGTATGGTATAATCAGTTCTGACTTGATTCAGCAAAAATCCCCCACATATAAAAGTGGTGTGATGAGTGATGAAAACTTTTCAAACAGTGAGAGTTCAAATCTCTTGCTGATTCAAGTCAGGCCTCCGGCGGATGTCAGGGATTTTGAAGGGAGTTAATTGTGCAAGCACAATTCAAAATCCCGACGCAATCACACCGAGGCGTGATTGATTCGTATAGGGGGCAGATATGATGTACGACTACATAAAAGGGCAGATTACGCGTGTGACGCCGGAGTATATTACCTTGGAACAAGGTGGCATTGGTTGGCTAATAATGACACCGAATCCGTATGCGTTCCATAAGACAGAGGATATTCAACAGGTGTTTACGTATTTGCATGTTCGTGAAGATATACAGTTACTGCTTGGCTTTAAGTCATTGGAGCAGCGCGAGTTGTTTAAAAAGCTGATTACTGTTTCTGGAATAGGTCCGAAAGGTGCTTTGGCGATTCTTGCCAGCGGTATTCCATCGCAAGTAATTGGAGCGATTGAACGGGAAGACGAAACGTTTTTAGTTCAGTTTCCGGGGGTTGGAAAAAAAACCGCTCGTCAGATGATTCTCGATTTAAAGGGCAAGTTGCATGATTTGTTCAGCGAAATTGATATGCCAGATGATGATGTGACGCTGCTAACGATGGCGGAAAATGGTGCACTTGATGAAGCTATATTGGCATTGGAGGCACTTGGCTATTCGCAACGTGAATTAACGAAAGTGAAGCCGAAGTTGGAAAAAGAAGAGCGAGATACAGAAGGGTATATGAAATTGGCATTGCAGTTATTGTTGAAACAGTAAGGAAGGAGTGATTTTTATCCTTACCCAAGGAAGGATTGATTTTATCCTTCCATAATAATGACGGCTAAGCTAGAGAGGGGGGCAGACGATGGAGGAACGGGTCATTTCAGGGGAAGTTTCTAATTTTGATGAACGTTTTGAACAGTCGTTAAGACCGCAGTTTCTCAACCAGTATATCGGCCAGGAAAAAGTGAAGGATAATCTGGGTATTTTCATCGAGGCGGCAAGAGGGCGTAGTGAGAGCTTGGATCATGTGTTGTTGTATGGACCACCGGGACTTGGTAAGACAACACTTGCTAGTGTGATTGCCAATGAAATGAACGTCAATATTCGGATGACAAGTGGGCCAGCGATCGAACGTCCTGGTGATCTTGCAGCGGTCGTTTCATCATTGGAACCAGGCGATGTGTTATTTATAGATGAAATTCACAGGCTAAATCGAGCGATTGAAGAAGTGCTATATCCTGCAATGGAAGATTTTTGCCTCGATATTGTTGTAGGCAAAGGTCCATCTGCACGGTCGATCCGTTTGGATTTGCCACCATTTACGCTAATTGGAGCGACAACGCGTGCTGGAGCTCTGTCAGCGCCTTTACGGGATCGTTTTGGGGTACCTCTGCGTCTTGAATTTTATGAAGTGGAGCCACTGAAAGAAATTGTTGTGCGTAGTGCAGGACTTTTTGAGGTGGAAATTGAGGAGCGAGCAGCTGTTGAAATTGCGCGTCGTTCGCGTGGTACCCCGCGCATTGCCAATCGGCTTTTGCGTCGTGTGCGTGATTATGCCCAAGTGAGGGGTAACGGCAATATTACCGAAACAACAGCGCAGCAAGCACTTGAAATGCTGCAAGTTGACTCGCATGGCTTGGATCATATTGATCATAAGTTAATCACGGGCATGATTGAACGCTTTCGCGGAGGACCTGTTGGGATTGACACCATTTCAGCGAGTATTGGCGAAGAGTCTGTGACGATTGAAGATGTTTATGAGCCATATTTGTTGCAGATTGGTTTTATCCAACGAACACCGCGTGGGCGAGTGGCGACACGCCTAGCGTATGACCATTTTGGTTATATAGTTCCGGAACAAAACAACTTTTAATTTTAGAATAAAGGGAGATTTTATAGACGATGGATGTCAATGAATTCGATTTTGATTTACCAGAACAGCTGATTGCACAAACGCCACTTGTAGACCGCACGGCAAGTCGCTTGATGGTGCTCGATAAAGTAACGGGACAAGTGCAGCATCGTCACTTTCCTGACTTGCTAGACGAGCTTGAGGCAGGAGATATTGTCGTGTTAAATGATACGCGAGTCCTGCCAGCACGTTTAATGGGTGTAAAAGAGGACACAGGTGCTACAATTGAAGTGCTTTTATTAAAGGAAATAGGCGATGATGAGTGGGAGACACTTGTGAAGCCTGCAAAGCGTGTTAAACTGGGAACGATTGTCACATTTGGCGATGGTCGTTTAAAAGCGGAATGTACAGGGATTCAGGCGCAAGGTGGACGGACGTTCAAATTTATCTATGACGGGATTTTCTATGAAATACTAGATGCGCTTGGACAAATGCCATTACCACCGTATATTACAGAAACGTTAGATGATCAAGCGCGTTATCAGACGGTGTTTGCGAAAGAGCGTGGCTCGGCGGCTGCACCAACAGCCGGGCTACATTTTACGAATGAAATTTTAGACAATATGCGTGCGAAAGGCGTACAAATTGCATTTATTACCTTACATGTAGGTCTTGGAACGTTTCGTCCAGTGAGTGCGGATACGATTGAAGATCATACGATGCATTCGGAGTATTATCAGGTTTCGCAACAAACGGCAGATGCTATTAACGGGGCAAAAGAACGAGGCGGTCGCGTCATCGCGGTAGGAACAACGTCATCGCGAACGTTGGAAACCATTGCTTCGGCAAATGATGGTAAAATGATTGCGACAAGTGGCTGGACTTCAATCTTCATTTATCCGGGCTATACGTTTAGCATTGTAGATGGCCTATTAACCAATTTCCATTTACCGAAATCGACACTTATTATGCTCATTTCGGCATTGGCAACGCGGGAGCATATTCTCGCAGCATATCAACAGGCGGTTGAGGAAAAATATCGCTTCTTCAGCTTTGGAGATGCAATGTTCATCAAACCGTCACAAAGGAAGGAATTACAGTAATGGCAGCAATCACATATGAACATATTAAAACTTGTAAACAGACGGGGGCGCGTCTAGGTATCGTCCATACGCCACATGGGTCATTTGAGACGCCTGCATTCATGCCAGTCGGCACACAGGCAACCGTTAAAACGATGTCACCAGAGGAATTAAAAGATATTGGTGCGGGCATTATTTTAAGTAATACGTATCATTTATGGCTCCGTCCAGGTCATGAAATCATTAAAGAAGCGGGCGGCTTGCATAAATTCATGAATTGGGACAGACCTATTTTAACTGATTCAGGCGGTTTCCAAGTGTTTTCACTGAGCAAATTCCGCAAGATTGAAGAAGAAGGTGTTCATTTTAGACATCATTTAAACGGTAGTAAGCTGTTTCTGAGTCCTGAAAAAGCGATGGAAATTCAGAATGCGCTTGGGCCGGATATTATGATGGCTTTTGATGAATGTCCACCATTCCCAGCGACGTATGAGTATATGAAGGCGAGTGTGGAACGTACATCGAGGTGGGCAGCACGTTGTTTAGAGGCTCACGCACGTCCTGATGAGCAAGCGTTATTCGGTATTGTTCAAGGAGGAGAGTTTGAGGAATTGCGTAAGCAGAGTGCGAAAGATCTTGTTGCACTTGATTTCCCAGGCTATGCGATTGGTGGATTATCCGTCGGTGAGCCGAAAGATATTATGAATCGTGTTCTGGAGTATACGACGCCTTTATTACCAGCAGACAAGCCGCGTTATTTAATGGGAGTTGGTTCTCCTGACTCGCTCATTGACGGTGCCATCCGCGGTGTCGATATGTTTGACTGTGTGCTACCAACGCGTATTGCTCGTAACGGTACATTGATGACGAGTGAAGGTCGCTTAGTTGTCCGCAATGCGAAGTATAAAAATGATTTCGGTCCACTTGATAAAAACTGTGATTGCTATGCTTGTAAAAATTATAGTCGGGCCTATATTCATCATTTAATTCGTACGGAAGAAACGTTTGGTATTCGCCTGACGACGCACCATAACCTCCATTTCTTGCTCAATTTAATGGAGCAGGTCAGGGATGCGATTCGTAATGACCGGCTCGGAGATTTCCGAGAAGAATTTTTTGAAAGCTATGGATTTAACAAACCGAATGCAAAAAACTTCTGAATCTTGTATAATGAATCATGGTTGAAAGGGGGATGAAATAATGGAAGGTTTAGCTGGATTATTGCCGTTCGTGGCGATGTTCGCAGTGATGTGGTTTTTGTTAATCAGGCCGGCGCAAAAGAGACAGAAAGCGACGAAGCAGATGCAAAGCGATTTGAAACGCGGAGATCATGTCATTACAATTGGTGGAATTCACGGAACAATCGATGCTGTCGATGACTCGTCGGTATTCCTTAAGGTTTCTGAAGGCACAACACTGCAATTCGATAGACAAGCAGTTGGACGTGTAACAGAGTCTAAAGCAGGTCTATAAGTAAAAGAAGAGGCGATTGTCTAGATGGAATATTTCCTTCTAGGCAGACGCCTCTTTTTCTATATGGATTGTGTATATTAGCCGCAGTATAAAGGGCATCCTTCAAAAAAGGGAGGATTGTTATGCACGACTTATTGATTATAGGCTATAGAACTGTATTGTTATATATCCTCATTGTCATTATTTTACGAATTATGGGGAAACGGGAAGTTGGAGAGCTTGGCGTCATTGATGTTGTTGTATTTGTCATTATGGCTGAAGTGGCAGCATTTGCACTCGATTCCCCTGATCAAAAACTGCTACAGTCAATTGTACCAATGCTCATTTTATTGGCCATTCAATTATTATCTTCCTTCATTTCATTAAAGAGTAAAACATTTAGGAATACTGTAGATGGCGAGCCAACAATTATTATTCGGCATGGTCAAATAGTGGAACATGAAATGCGAAAACAGCGCTATAATTTGGACGATTTATTTCAACAGCTACGAGAGCAACAAATTGGCTCCGTTCACGAAGTTTCTTTTGCCTATTTGGAGCCGTCGGGGAATTTATCGGTATTCAAGCATGATGCTATTCAGCCCGTACTTTCGCTTATTTCTGATGGCGTTATTCAGCGTAAGCATCTAGAGCTAACAGGGCAAACAGAAGAATGGCTTAAGCAGGAATTGAATAACCAAGGAATTCATGATGTACAGCAGATCTTTTATTGTACATTTGAAAATGGTGAGCTGAAGTATCAGTTGAAGGAGAAATTTCAATAAACGTTACCTAATGAGTTTTTTTAATTGCATGAAGTCGTTTTTTTTCACTTGCCCCGTTAAAATAAGAATGACAAGTAGAAATAATGCTGTGATGATGCATTCCATGATGAGCCCAACATTGCCGATGGGGATGAAAATTGGGCGCATGATGGCAGTCATGATGAAGGATGCGTAAGGCATGGCGAACATGGTGAAGCCGGTTGCCGTCGCTTTATTTTTGCGCAGTGTCGCTATATGCAGAAAAGATGTGATGAGTACACCGAAACCGATTGCTAGGACGGCACCTGTCACTTGTAAACCTGGCTGTGAGGCGAGGATAAACATGACGCCAAGCTTAGCGATGCCACCATAGACGGAGTTCATCATCCCTGCTTTGGCATCACCTGTTGCTTGTAAAATTGAGTAGAGAGGGCTTTGGATATAATAAAAGAAAAAAATCGGGGCAAGTAAGGTCATAAAATCTGCCCCTTCCGACACATGAAACAGTTTTTCTGCCAGTGCCTGTCCGTGGACATAGAAAACCGCCGCTGCAAAAGCTCCTGTCAATGCCGATAATCGGAGAGATAAGTGAATCCGTTCTCGTAATTTCCCTTTATTTGTCGAAGCAGCTGCGCCACTGACTGCCGGTACAAGGACGACAGACAAGGCATAAGGGATAAAGGATGGAAACAGCAGTAATGGAATGAGCACGCCAGAGATGATGCCGTAAAGTGACGTGGCGGCGATGGCGGTAACTCCTGACATGGCTAAGGCACGAAGAAAGATAATCGGCTCTAAAAACCAAGTAAACGTTCCGAATAACCGGCTACCGGAAGACGGTAGCGCGATTGCAAGCAATGGCTCCATCGGATAGCGTTTTGTCTTTTGCTGTTCTTTCGGTGCACGCTTTTTCCGTTGCTGGTACTTGAACATTAAGTAGACAAAAGAAAATAGCTCTGCCAGCAGCGTGATGCCCATTGCGTAGGCGGCATTCATAGCGGTATTGTCACTGATAAGAAGAGATGGTAACAGCCAAGTGATAAGAATAATTCGTACAAATTGTTCGATGAGTTGTGACCATGCTGTTTCTTCAATACGTGCAATTCCTTGAAAATACCCACGGATTAACCCGCCAATTGCAGCGATAGGGACAATGGCAATACCTACATATAACGTGGTCGAGGAGGCGGCGTTACCGAGAAGCGTCTCCGATAAGTAAGGTACGAATAAAATCGAGGCTGGGATAAATACTGCACTTGTTAAGATGGTAATAAAGGTCGCTGTTTTCATAACAGCAGGTAGTTTGACTGTTTCTCCTTTAGTATCTAACTCTGCAATTACTTTAGCGATGGCAATTGGGACGCCAAGTTGGACAAGTGATAGGAAAAAAATGAAAGCAGGATAGGCGGTCATGTAAATTCCGACGGCCTCTTCACCTGCAATTCGCATGAATTGAATCCGGAAGACGAATCCCAAAAGTTTAGACAGGAAGACAGCGACCATCAGAACGACTGTCCCGCGGATAAATGATGACAAGCAAAACAACTCCTTCCTAATTCCGGACATTTCATATACACTAAACGTATGCAAAAATGTACGTACTTACGACTGTCGATGAAAGGAATGGGATAATGACACGACAATATGAACCACTGTTCACCCAAATGCTACCTGTGATAGAAAGTAAAAAGACTGAATTTCATCTTTATGGCTATCCGACAATAACAAACGAGGACATTTGGACATTCTGTGTCCAAAAAAAATGGCGTAAAAAAGAAATCGAAACAATGAAAATACACGAAATGGTCAATGAAATCTTACGTGTAACCCCTGCTGAGTTTATGACATTTACGCATATTGAAGAACAACGAGGCTCCGATAATTGGTTCGCGGATCTTAATAATGAGGAGTTCAGAACGTTATTAGCCCCTGTTCAATCAAAGGAAGAGATATGATATACTAACAACCGACCATTTGACACATAGGTGGTCGTGTTTCATAATGTACATATTGTGTTTTTTTACGTTGTGCTCGGAGTACGTACATAAGGATTGCCGTACGGCTCCACATAAAGAGGGGGAAACTGGATTATGAAAAGAAGAGGACGGATCGTTGCGTTCCTATTACTACTCGTCATATTTGCTTCGACGATTGGATCGACTACTAGTCCGATTTTGAACAAAGTCAAACTTGGTCTCGATTTACAAGGAGGCTTTGAAGTTCTTTATGAAGTTCAAGAATTAAAAGCTGGTGGCACAAAAATAACAGAGTCAGTTGTTGCAGATACAGCAGATGCACTTAGAAGCCGAGTGGACGTGCTTGGTGTTAGTGAGCCGAATATCCAAATTGAATCCAATAACCGGATTCGTGTACAGCTGGCGGGCGTAGAAGACCCAGACTCAGCCCGTGAACTATTATCGACTCAGGCAGACCTAACATTTAGGGATGTTGACGATAAGCTCCTACTGAGTGGAGATGATTTGAAAGAAGGTAAAGCGAAGGGTGGCTTTGGTAAAAATAATAACCCTGTCGTTACGCTTGAAATGAAAGATCCGAACAAATTTGGTGAAGTAACGACAGAAATTAAAAATAGAGGTATTGGTACTGGTCAAAATTTACTCGTTATTTGGCTTGATTTTGTTGAAGGTGAAGATTCTTATGCAACAGAAATATTAAAGCCGGAAAAAGACCGGAAAATTGTTTCAGCTCCTTCAGTAGATCAAACAATTGCTTCCTCTAACGTAGAAATTAACGGGTCATTTACGACGAAGGAAACAAAAGAACTTTCGGGTATTTTGAATGCCGGTGCACTACCTGTTCACCTCGAAGAAGTCTATTCAACTTCAGTAGGTGCTCAGTTCGGTGAGCAAGCATTGAATAAGACAATATTCGCAGGGATTATCGGTATTGCGCTTATTTTCGTCTTCATGATTGCCTACTACCGTCTACCAGGACTTGTGGCAGTCATTACTTTGTCTATTTACATTTACATCATTTTACTTGTCTTTACACTTATTAACGGTGTACTGACACTTCCAGGTATTGCGGCTTTAATGCTTGGGGTCGGGATGGCCGTCGATGCCAATATCTTGACGTATGAACGGATTCGTGAGGAATTACGTGTTGGTAAATCGGTCAAGACAGCATTTTCAGCAGGTGCGAAATCTGCTTTCACAGCGATTTTAGATGCCAATATTACAACAATGATTGCGGCAGTTGTACTCTTTATATTTGGGACAAGCTCAGTCAAAGGGTTTGCTATCGTGTTGATCATCAGTATTTTAGCCAGTTTCTTGACGGCTGTCTGGGGATCTCGCTTACTGTTAGGTTTACTAGTTAACAGTGGCTTGTTGGATGGTAAAACAGCATGGTTTGGTATTTCGAAAAAGAATATTCATCCTGCGGAAGAACAAGTGGAAACATTGGAGTTAACAACGAAATTCGACCGTTTTGACTTTGTTGGGACACGTAAAAGATTTTATGTAATTTCAACCATTTTGATTGTTTCAGGTGTTATCGTGCTTGGGCTCTTCAAATTGAATCTTGGGATTGATTTTTCAAGTGGTACACGTGTTGAAATACTTGCAGATCAAGCGTTAACGCAACAAGAAATTTCAGATTATGTAGCTAAAGTTGGACATCCATCGAGTGATGTTGTCATTTCAGGTGACACAAAAAATATTGGTGTTGTCCGCTACAAAGAAGAATTTAAACAAGAAGAAGTGACTAAATTTAAAGCAGATATTACGGCAGAATTCGGGTCTGAACCGAATATTTCAACAGTTTCATCGAAGGTCGGTAAAGAACTTGCGAAAAATGCTATGTATGCATTATTATTTGCAGCGATAGGAATTGTGATTTACGTCGCATTCCGTTTTGAATGGCGGATGGGTGTCGCTTCGATTATCGGGCTGATTCATGATGCATTTTTCATGGTTGCGGTATTTAGTATTCTTCGACTCGAAGTCGATATTACATTTATTGCTGCGGTTTTGACGATTGTCGGGTATTCTATTAATGACACGATTGTAACATTTGACCGGATACGAGAAAATATGAACCATCGTAAACATATTAAGGATGAGAACGAACTGGCGGAAATCGTCAACAAGTCATTGCGTCAAACACTTGGACGCTCTGTTAACACAGTGCTGACAGTTATTTTTGTTGTTGCAGCACTGACGATGCTAGGTGCGGAATCAATCCGTCCATTCTCGATCGCACTTCTTATTGGATTGCTCGCAGGAACGTATTCGTCCATCTTCATCTCAGCTCAAATTTGGTTTGATCTGAAGAAACGTGAATTGAAAGAAAAAGGTCCGATTAAAGCGAACGAACAGAAAAAACAATGGGGTTCAGACGAACCTGTTGTATAAGAGGTTTCACAATTTCATGGAACAGGGTATACTCTACAGTATATTCTGTTCCATTTTTAATTTGGATCAGCAAAAGTACCTGCTGATCCAAATTAAGCCTCCGGCGGATGTCACAAATGTTGAATTGCGTAAAGCGCAATTCAAATTTTGGACGCAATTACGCCGAGACGTAATTGATAATATGAATCAGCAAGAAAAGGGGGATTTTTTATGAAATTTCAATGGAATTTACTGTTAGGACTATTATTTGCAATTATCATCGCTCTTTTTGCTATTTTCAACATTGACGCTGTACAAGTGAATTATATTTTTGGTGCAACTGAGTTACCACTCGTTCTCGTCATCTTATTTTCAGCTCTTCTTGGGGCAGCGGTAAGTGGTTTTGTTGCGATGTTCCGTACGGTTCAGTCGAATCATCGCGTGAAAGAATTACAGAAGGAAATCACGCTAAAGGAACAAACCATTGCGGCGCAACAAAACGAAATTGCTGAGCTGCAAAAGCATTCTATTTCTCAAGTGGGTGAATTAGAAAAAGTTATTGAACCAATTAAAGACTGATGTAGTGAGCACCTTTCCGGAGAAGTTTTCTGGGAAGGTGCTTTTTTGAATGGAGAGCTGCGTCGATGTTGTATACTTTTGCAATTTCGGTGGAGAGTTAGCTGAGTTTGTTGGAGACTTTCGCAGGAATGTTGTACAGTTTGCTGAAAATGTTGGAGAGTTGCGTCGATGTTGTATACTTTTGCAATTTCGGTGGAGAGTTAGCTGAGTTTGTTGGAGACTTTCGCAGGAATGTTGTACAGTTTGCTGAAAATGTTGGAGAGTTGCGTCGATGTTGTACACTTTTGCAATTTCGTTGGATAGTTAGTTGAGTTTGTTGGAGACTTTCGCAGGAATGTTGTACAGTTTGCTGAAAATGTTGGAGAGTTGCGTCGATGTTGTACACTTTTGCAATTTCGTTGGATAGTTAGTTGAGTTTGTTGGAGACTTTCGCAGGAATGTTGTACAGTTTGCTGAAAATGTTGGAGAGTTGCGTCGATGTTGTACACTTTTGCAATTTCGTTGGATAGTTAGTTGAGTTTGTTGGAGACTTTCGCAGGAATGTTGTACAGTTTGCTGAAAATGTTGGAGAGCTGCGTTGATGTTGTATACTTTTGCAATTTCGTTGGAGAGTTGCCGCAATGTTGTACACTTTCACTGCCAACCTAATAACTTTTCTTTCAGATGCTGTTCACATCCGCTATAATGAACCAGAGGATGTGAAAGACGTTGATCGAATCAATGAAAAGGTGGACGGTGGAAAGACCAGATGAGCAAGCTGTGAGCGTGCTAACAGCAGAGCTTGGTTTGTCATCTGTCCAAGCAAAAATTCTTACTTCAAGAGGGATAACAAATCCAGCTGAGGCAAAGGCTTTTTTACATATGGATGTATCATCTATGCATGACCCCTATTTACTCTTCGAAATGAATAAGGCGGTTGAACTCATTAAGCAAGCCATCGCATCGAATAAAAAAATTGCTATCTATGGAGATTATGATGGGGATGGAGTCACGAGTGTTACGGTTTTAATGACCGCGCTTGAACGTATTGGTGCAGACGTCTCGTTCGCTATTCCAAATCGTTTCATGCATGGCTATGGGCCGAATAAGGAGCTATTTCTTGAGTTGTACGAGCAAGGTGTATCGCTTATTGTGACAGTCGATAACGGAATTTCAGGTATTGACGAAATTGCTTATGCCAAAACACTAGGACTCGACGTCATCGTAACAGATCACCATGAAATAGGCAGTGTCATGCCACCAGCTGATGTTATTATCCACCCACGCCACCCGGATGGTGCTTATCCCTTCGGCGATCTCGCTGGCGTGGGTGTGGCATTTAAACTCGCCTGTGCGTTACTTGGCGAAGTACCACAGGATCTGATGGAGCTTGTGGCCATCGGAACAGTAGCGGATCTTGTGTCGCTACGCGGGGAAAATCGTTATTTTGTTAAGGAAGGGATTAAACAGATGCGTGTGTCAAAGCGCCCCGCTATCCAAGCACTAGCACGTATCGCAGGGACTGAACAAGCCGTGTTATCGGAGGAGTCAATCGGTTTCATGATTGGACCTCGATTGAATGCGGCAGGGCGTCTTGGGGATGCCTCCCCCGCGGTTCATCTACTGAAAACAGAGGATATGGTACTCGCAACTTCGTTAGCGAAAGATTTAGATGCGCTCAATAAAGAAAGGCAAGCCATAGTATCCGCAATTAGTCGAGAAGCGGAAGAGTTCATTGCCAACAAATATGGAGAAGAGATTCCCTATGTGTTCGTTATTGCGGCTGAAGGCTGGAATGCAGGTGTTATCGGCATTGTTGCTTCCCGCATTACAGAGAAGTATTATCGTCCAACGATAGTGCTGTCGATTGATTCGGAGAAGGGGATTGCGAAAGGGTCTGCTAGAAGCATTGCAGGCTTTGATATGTTTGCGGAGTTATCGAAAAACAAAGAGATTTTGCCGCATTTTGGTGGTCATCAAATGGCAGCGGGAATGTCACTCGCGATTGCGGATGTGGACGTTTTACGTGACAATCTTAATGTTCAAGGAGCGCAGGTATTAACGGATGAAATGCTATCGCCGGAGCTGATTATTGATGTACCGCTGTCAATTGACGAAATTGATGTGAGTGCATTAGAGTCGTTGGAGTTACTGCGACCTTTTGGGATGGATTTTCAAAAACCACTATACTTACTTGAAAAATTAACAGCATCATCTATCCGGAAAATTGGTGCGGACAAAAATCATTTGAAATTAGAGTTGGTTGCTGACGAACACACTTTGGATGCGATTGGCTTTAGTTTTGGACATATTGCGGATGAGCTAACGCCTGGGATTGAAGTGTCGGTTGTCGGTGATTTGCAGGTCAATGAATGGAATGGCAATAAAAAGCCACAGCTACTAATCAACGATATCCGGTCTGATGAATGGCAGCTATTTGACTTGCGTGGGATGCGTGAACCATCAAGATGGCTCCCAACAATTCCGGTGGATAGTACATTGTTTGTTGCATTTCACGAGCAAACAATTCATTATTTCCAATCTTCCTTGCGGGGCATTGCTATTCATCTAATTGGGCAAAGTCAAGTAGAGAAAGCAGATCATCTAGTGTTGCTCGATATACCAGATGATGCTGAGCAATTAGAAGAATTGTTTGTTACGATTAATCCGCAGCGCATGTATGCACATTTCCATGCGGCTGATTCGAAGTATTTTGATGGCTTGCCGCCCCGTGATCAGTTTGGTTGGTATTATAGTTTTTTGAAAAAGCGTGGAGAATTCGACATGTTCAAGAACGGGGAACAGCTGACGACACACAAGGCGTGGAAAAAGGATACAGTTTATTTCATGTCAAAGGTGTTTTCTGAGCTTGGATTTGTTAAGATAGAAAATGGTCTTGTTTCTGTAATGGAGACCGTCGGTAAACGGGATTTGTCTGAAGCGCCGTCCTATCAAGAACGCGAGCGGCAGATGGAGCTTGAAAAAGTATTGCTATATGCACCATATATGGAATTGAAACGATGGTTCGATACGATTAGGAGTAGAACTGTCGACGGGGAGGAACAATAATGGATTTGAAAGAATACGTCACGATTGTACCGGATTATCCGAAAGAAGGTATTAGTTTTAAGGATATTTCAACAATTATGGACAATGGTCAAGCATATAAATATGCGACAGATGAAATTGTGAAGTTTGCCAGAGAAGTAGGGACGGACATTATTGTCGGTCCTGAAGCACGTGGCTTTATCATCGGCTGTCCGGTTGCTTATGCGCTAGAAGTGGGCTTTGCCCCTGTTCGTAAACCGGGTAAATTGCCAAGAGAAACAATTGAGGTTGAATACGATCTCGAATATGGTACAGATACTTTGACTATTCACAAGGATGCTATTAAACCAGGGCAGCGTGTGCTGATTGTCGATGATTTGTTGGCAACGGGCGGTACGGTTGGCGCGACAGTTGAGCTTGTTGAAAAACTTGGCGGTGTAGTAGCAGGCTGCGCATTCATCATCGAACTTTCTTATTTAGATGGTCGTGAAAAACTAAAAGGTTATGATATGCGCTCATTAATAACGTACTAAAATAGAGTTGAAAAAAGTCCTTCGCACGACAAGCGAGGGACTTTTCCTATATAAAGACTTTACATATGGATGCATTTATACATACAATAGAAATACTAATTATTTTGCGGATATGGTCGAAAGGGGAAAAATTATGGCGAAAAATCGTGACATGACGGCAGAAGAAATATTTTCATTTGTCGCCTCCTATATGAATGAAGAACACGTTGAATTCGTCAAAAAAGCATATGAGGCTGCAAAGTCTGCACATGTGGGACAGTATAGGAGTTCAGGTGAGGCGTATATTCTTCATCCTGTCCAAGTTGCGGGTATTTTAGCCGAATTGCAAATGGACCCTTCGACGGTTGCAGCGGGATTCCTCCATGATGTTGTGGAAGACACGGACATTAGCAGGGAAGATATCATACGTGAGTTCGGAGAAGAAGTCGCTATGCTCGTCGATGGCGTGACGAAACTTGAAAAATTAAAGTATAAATCGAAGGAAGAAAAACAAGCGGAAAACCACCGCAAAATGTTTGTGGCAATGGCCCAGGATATCCGTGTTATTTTGATCAAATTAGCTGACCGGCTCCACAATATGCGCACACTCAAACATGTGCCAGAAGAAAAGCAACGCCGCGTGGCAGCTGAAACATTAGAAATATTCGCTCCGCTCGCTCATCGCCTTGGTATATCCGCTATCAAATGGGAATTAGAGGATATCGCGTTGCGTTATTTGAATCCCCAGCAATATTATCGAATTGTCAATATGATGAAGCGCAAACGTGTTGAACGCGAAAATTATTTGGACAATGTCATGGTGCAGATCAAGAACGAAATCGGAGAGATGGATATCACTGCCGATCTTTCAGGACGACCGAAGCATCTATACTCGATTTATCGCAAGATGGTCATCCAGAAAAAGGAGTTCAATGAAATCTATGATTTATTAGCTGTGCGCATTATTGTGTCCAGCATTAAAGATTGCTATGCAGTTCTTGGCATTATTCATACGTTATGGAAGCCGATGCCAGGAAGATTTAAGGATTATATTGCGATGCCGAAACAAAATCTTTATCAGTCTTTGCATACAACGGTTGTGGGTCCGGCTGGCGATCCACTTGAAGTGCAAATTCGGACAGAAGAAATGCATAAAATTGCCGAGTTCGGGGTTGCAGCGCACTGGGCGTATAAAGAGGGCAAAACATTATCTAATCATCCAAGTGATATTGATTCGAAATTGACATGGTTCAGAGAAATACTAGAATTTCAAAATGAATCATCCAACGCCGAAGAATTTATGGAGTCCTTAAAGTTCGATTTATTTTCGGACATGGTCTACGTCTTTACACCAGACGGCGATGTAATAGAGCTACCAGCAGGCTCTGTTCCCATTGATTTTGCCTATCGTGTCCATTCTGAGGTTGGAAACCGTACGATCGGCGCGAAAGTGAATGGCAAGATGGTGCCGCTGGATGCTGAATTATTTACAGGTGATATTATTGAAATTTTGACGTCCAAGCAATCATTTGGACCGAGTCGTGACTGGTTGAAAATTGCACATACCTCTCAGGCGAAAAATAAAATTCGACAGTATTTCAAGAAGCAGCTACGAGAAGAAAATGTTCTCAAAGGCCGCGAAATGATTGAAAAAGAAATTAAAGCGCAGGAATACGATATAAAAGAAACATTGACGCCGGAAGGCATTAAACGGGTCATTGAAAAATTCAGCTTCACATCTGAAGAGGACATGTACGCAGCTGTTGGGTTTAATGGCATTACCGCACAACAGGTTGTTAATCGCATGGCGGAGAAACTTCGGAAAGAACGCGAACAACAAGATACAATTGACAAAATCGTTAAGGATATGAAGGCGATTCCATCTGATAAAATGACCGAATCAGGTGTTATTGTTAAAGGGATTGATAACTTACTCATCCGTTTATCGAAATGTTGCAATCCAGTACCTGGTGATGAAATTGTTGGATTTATCACGAAAGGGCGAGGGGTTTCTGTACATCGTTTGGACTGCCCGAACATTATGACTAATGATGAGGAAAGTGATCGGATTATTGACGTTGAATGGGCGCTAGGACCAGCTAATTTTAAGAAAGAATTTCAGGTGGACATCGAAGTATCAGCATTTGACCGACAAGGTTTATTGAATGAAGTCATGATGGTTGTAGCAGAAACGAAGACGCCGATGGTTGCTGTGAGTGGAAAGGCAGATCGCGATAAAATTGCACGTATTCATATGACGATTAAAATTACAGATATTGCTCATTTGCATAGAATTGTCGATCGGATTAAGCAAATTCGAGATATCTACTCCGTGCAGCGTGTAATTAACTAATGAGGAGATGGATCGGATGAAGGTAGTGTTGCAAAGATCAGGTCCAGCTACTGTCCGAGTGGACGGTAAGGTGACAGGGACGATTGACAAGGGCTATGTCTTGCTTGTCGGTATTACGCATGATGATACTGAAGGGGACGCGACCTATATTGCGCAAAAAATTGCAGGTCTTCGATTGTGGGAAGATGGGGAAGGTAAGATGAATCATTCTATTTTTGAAGTGGGCGGAGCTATTTTGTCAGTATCGCAGTTTACACTGTACGGTGATGTCAAAAAAGGACGGCGGCCGAGCTTTATAGAAGCGGCAAGACCCGAGCAAGCATTACCGCTGTGGGAAGCATTCAACCGCAAGTTAGAACTACAGGGGTTGCATGTTGAAACCGGTATTTTTGGTGCAATGATGGATGTTGAGCTTACCAACGATGGTCCGGTCACTATAATAATAGAATCGAAATGATTGACGAAAAAACCTTCCACATTTATGGAAGGTTTTTTGTGCGCTTCAATCAATAACTGCGTCGAAATAATTGAGAAGCCCTTTATAGATCCCGTGTGTTGCCTGTTCGCGGAACATATCGGTTGTCATCGTCCGTTCTTCAGTTGCATTAGATAAAAAACCAAGCTCTATTAAAACCGCATTCTGTCTATTTTCACGTAGAACGAGAAAATCCCCTGGTTGCGCACCGCGGTTACGTAGACTGATTGAAGAAGCTAGTCCGTTATTTACCGAAGTGGCGAGTGTCTTCTGATGCGATTGTGTGTAATAGGTCGTGAAGCCTGCCACGCTTGGGTCTGGGTTAGCATCGTAATGGATGCTGACGAACGCATCTGCATTCACTTGGCTACTAACGGCTACTCGCTTCCTTAAAGATACATAGGTATCGGCTTCACGCGTCATGACAACCTCTGCACCAGCCGCTGACAATTTAGCCGCTAAAAGCTCAGAAGTAAGCAGGGTGATGTCTTTCTCGTCCGTTCCACGTGCGCCGGTCGTTCCACGATCATTGCCGCCATGTCCAGCATCAATGACGATGGTTAACCCTTTTAACGTACCTGTGACTCGTTCTGTTTTTTCTTTTGTAACCGTCTCTCCGGTGACAGGCTCATCGCCCGTTGATACAACCCATTTTGCGATAAATGCCGATTCTCCTGCTGGCAAGGCGATTTCATACCAATCGCCATCCGTTTGGACGATGGTAAACTTTTCACCTGCATTAGCACGGGTAATAATTTCTGAAGAAGTCGTTGCCTTGGCTCTGATATTCGTTCCATTCGACAAAATGGTAACAGTGCCAGAATCAGATTGTTCCTTGGCATTTGTTTCACTTGAAGACAATATTCCATGGAATGAATAGACCCAACCTTGTTTGTTATTGGCAAAACTAATTTGTACCCAGTTTCCTTCGATTTTTTTCACGCTATATGCTTCGCCGCGTGAAATAAGTCCAACTCGTTTGGAGGATAAATCTGCTTTCTTACGAACATTGAGCGCATCTACCGAGACGGTAAATAAGTCAGCGGCAGCTAGTTGCTCAATGGGTTTAGTCGTTGTAGGTGTTATCGTTTGTTCGACCAATTGTGTAATATAATCCGTATGTACCCAACCTATTATGCCGTTATACGTGATGGCAGCCCATTCGCCGTCTTGTTTCGTCATCAGCGCTTCATCCCCAGCGGACATCCGTCCTAGCACGGCAGAGCCGATAGAAGGAGCCGATCTAATATTTAATTGGTCGACTCGTGAGACGATTGTCGTAGTAGTCCCGGCTGAAAAATCAGTAGATGTCGTTAGCCACGAGGCAATCCACCCTGTGTTGTTGCCGTTCTGAATTTCTAACCAGTCTCCCGACGTCGACAGGACGTTTACCTGCGCTCCTTTTTTCAGTGAGCCTGTGATATTATATGTTAGTCCAGGACCTGAACGGATATGGAGTGATGCAGTATCCACGATGACGGAATTCGCATTGGCATATGTAGTCGGTATGGCATAAAATACACTTAAGAGAAGCATGGTTGCAATCATCCATTTGCATATTTTCGACAAAATATCATCCCCCTTTTACTCTATTGTAAAAGTTTTCCCGACAAAAAACTACAATTATTCGAAAAAGGTTGACACACTGTTAGGGAATCATTAAGATAATGTTTAATCAACAAATAAAAATATGTGTTTGCTGACGACATGGAAAGTAATTGTATAACGGACTGACAAGAGAGAGGCGGACGTGGCTGCAATCCACCTTACAGACGTGTATAATGAACAACACCATCGAGGCTCTGTGCTGAACGATTGTCATTCATTCAGTAGGTGCAGACGGAACCGGCCGTTATCCGGGTTTTGAGTGGACGCGAGTAAGATGCGTCAATTTGGGTGGAACCGCGGAAGCTATAAAGGCTCTCGTCCCTTGCATAGGCAGGGGATGGGAGTCTTTTTTTGTTGTCCGACTTTATTGATTCAAAGAAAGGGGTATGGACATGAATTTTAAAGTGCCAAGAGGAACGCAGGATATTTTACCTTCTGAGACATGGAAATGGCAGAAAGTTGAAAAAATCATTGACGAAGTTTGTGATATTTATCGGTACAAGGAGATCCGGACACCGATGTTTGAACAAACGGAGTTGTTTCAACGGACAGTTGGAGACACGACCGATATCGTACAAAAAGAAATGTACACATTTACAGATCGAGGCAATCGCTCTTTGACGCTTCGACCTGAAGGAACAGCATCCGTTGTCCGTTCCTTTGTTGAACATAAAATGTTTGGCTATCCAGACCAGCCTGTCAAACTGTATTATACGGGGCCAATGTTCCGCTATGAACGTCAGCAGGCAGGGCGTTACCGCCAGTTTGTTCAGTTCGGTGTAGAAGCAATCGGTAGTGCAGATCCAGCAATTGACGCTGAGGTTATTGGTCTAGCGATGGACGTTTACAAACGTGCAGGTCTGACAGAATTAAAGCTTGTCATCAATTCCCTCGGAGATACGGATTCAAGGAAAGAACACCGTGATGCGCTTGTCTCACACTTCAATCCACACATTGAAGAGTTTTGTTCGGATTGCCAATCAAGAATTGAAAAAAATCCATTGCGCATACTTGATTGTAAAGTGGATAGCGGTAATCCATTGATGGCTTCAGCACCATCACTTGCTGATTATTTAAATGAAGAGTCAGCAAGTTATTTTCAACAGGTAAAAAGCTATCTAGATGATGCAGAAATTCCTTATGTCGTCGATGCAAATCTTGTCCGTGGGCTTGATTATTATAACCATACCGCTTTTGAAATTATGAGCACGTCAAGCGGCTTTGGGGCGATCACAACATTATGTGGTGGAGGAAGATACAATGGTCTTGCCGAAGAAATTGGAGGACCGCCTGCACCGGGTATCGGATTCGCAATGAGTATCGAGCGTTTGTTGCTCGCTATGGAAGCGGAAGGCAAGACATTTACAGATGAGCCGACACTGGATGTCTATATTGTTACACTTGGTGACAGCGCGCGTCGTCCAGCATTTAAATTACTAGGTGAGCTACGGGCGGCAGGTATTCGATCAGATTTGGATTATATGGATCGGAAAATGAAGGCGCAACTGAAATCAGCAGATCGTCTTACAGCGAAAACAGTTATTATCATCGGTGAAGATGAAGTAGCAGAAGGCATCGCGCAACTGAAAAATATGGCGGACGGCACGCAGGAAAAAGTGCCATTCACAGAACTTGTAGCAAAAATTAGTGCAACATTGATAGGCTAAGAGAGGCGGATGAAGACAATGCAACGAACGCATTATTGTGGAGATGTCACAGAGCAAGTAATTGGAGAAACGGTAACATTAAAAGGGTGGGTGCAAAAAAGACGTGACTTAGGCGGCGTGATTTTCGTCGATGTTCGGGATCGTTCAGGCATCGTTCAAGCTGTCTTTAACCCGGACATTTCAGCGCAAGCTCTAGCAACTGCAGATAAGCTGCGTAATGAGTATGTTGTGGAAATTACGGGTAAAGTGATTGAGCGTCAAGAAGATCAAAAGAACCCAAAAGTCAAATCGGGTTCCATCGAAATTCAAGTCGAAGAAGTTACAATCATTAATGAAGCGAAAAACCCACCATTCATGATTGAAGATGAAACAGATGTTAACGAAGAAATTAGACTGAAGTATAGATATTTAGATTTACGCCGTCCTAAATTAGCAAACGTCTTGAAAATGCGTTCTGACATTACGAAAACAGTGCGTAATTTCTTAGATAACGAAGGATTCCTTGAAATTGAAACGCCGATTTTAACAAAATCTACACCAGAAGGGGCACGCGACTATCTTGTACCAAGTCGTGTCCATGAAGGTGAGTTTTACGCTTTACCACAATCACCACAATTATTTAAGCAAATGTTGATGGTGTCAGGCTTTGACCGTTATTACCAAATCGCACGTTGTTTTCGTGATGAAGACCTTCGTGCTGACCGGCAACCTGAGTTCACACAAATTGATATGGAAATGAGTTTTATGTCGATGGAAGAAATTATTTCATTGAATGAAAAATTGATGCAAAAAGTAATGAAAGATGTCAAAGGCATCGACATTGAAATTCCATTCAACCGTCTTCCTTACGATGAAGCAATGGCGCGTTTCGGTTCAGATAAGCCAGATACACGCTTCGCTATGGAATTGATAGATGTGTCTGAAGTTATGAAAGAATCCTCTTTTAAAGTGTTTGCGGGAGCAGTCGCATCAGGTCAACAAGTGAAGCTAATCAATGCTAAAGGCTTGGCGGATCAATACTCACGTAAAGATATTGACGCACTTACAGAGTTTGCAGCACTTTACGGTGCAAAAGGTCTTGCATGGCTAAAAGTGGACGAAGAGGGCTTCAAAGGACCTATTGCGAAATTCTTTGAAGGAGAAGAAGGTACTGCGTTGAAAGTAGCGGCCGATGCGGAAGCGGGCGACTTGTTGCTATTCGTGGCGGATAAGAAGAGTGTTGTAGCCGATGCGCTAGGAGCACTTCGTTTAAAGTTTGGTAAAGACCATAATCTGATTGATGAATCAAAATTCAATTTCCTATGGGTAACTGAATGGCCACTTTTCGAATATGATGAAAAAGCTGGACGTTATTCCGCGGCACACCATCCATTCACTATGCCGGCAAATGTGGAAGAACTCGTAACTAGCCCTGAGACAGTCAAAGCACAAGCCTATGACCTTGTCTTAAATGGCTATGAGCTTGGTGGTGGATCACTACGTATTTATGAACGTGACGTTCAGGAAAAAATGTTCAAAGCGCTTGGCTTTACACAAGAACAAGCACAGGAACAATTTGGCTTCCTACTTGACGCATTTGATTACGGAACACCTCCGCACGGTGGTTTGGCATTCGGTCTTGACCGAATCGTCATGTTGCTGGCAGGTTCAACAAACCTACGGGATACGATTGCATTCCCGAAAACAGCAAGTGCAAGCGACCTGTTAACTGGAGCACCTGACCGTGTTGATGACGGCCAACTCGGGGAACTTGGTATCCTTGTCATGTCGAAGAAGAAGTAAAAAGAAGTGGCTGTATAGGCTTTTCTATAAAAGAATGTTAGTCATTTCTTCTATAGTGCGACTGTGGTAAATTCAGTGGGGCTTTTATATCAACTAATAGAGTTGGTTAAAATTACTTCTAGTAAAATTATTGAATTGCCTGTCAATATATGATACCATTATGGTAATACGAATCCTGGAGTGTTCGTTGTTTGCCAATCAGTTTTGACCGAACATTCTATCGTCGGGAGCCTGTGTTTTGATTAGGATGACACGCCTTCTTCGGGGGACGTCAAAGTAATCAGATAGGACACCCACCTGCTGAATTTGCAGGTTCAAAACGATACTACAAAGACGGCACATTCGGGATTTGTTCTTACTTAACTCATAACCCTCTCTGGCGCATGTGCGGAGAGGTTTTTTCTTGGGGAAAATTTTATTCATTCAATTAATGGAAGGCGGAATTAACTTGTTGCATCAATTTTCACGCAATGAATTAGCAATTGGCACAGAAGGTGTACAACGTATGCGCGACATGACAGTCGCGATACTTGGTGTTGGAGGAGTTGGCTCATTCGCAGCAGAAGCTTGCGCAAGAAGTGGCATTGGTCGTATCATACTTGTCGATAAGGACAATGTAGACATTACGAATATTAATCGGCAGAGTGTTGCTTTTTTATCGACGATTGGTCGCTCGAAAACTGAAATTATGCAAAATCGAATTGCCGATATAAATAAAGACTGTGAAGTTATTTCACTGCATATGTTTTATACAGAGGAAACAGTTGAAGAGTTTTTCAGTTACAACTTGGATTATGTCATTGATGCATCAGATACAATTGCTTATAAAATTCACCTTATCAAAGAATGCCTTTCCCGTAATGTAAAAATTATTTCAAGCATGGGAGCGGCGAATAAAATGGATCCAACGCGATTCCAAATTGCGGATATTTCAAAAACACATACCGATCCAATTGCAAAAGTGATTCGCTTACGCTTGCGAAAAGAGGGTATTCACAAAGGCGTTCCCGTCGTCTTTTCCGATGAAAGTCCAGTTGTTGTCAGGGAAGATGTCGTTGGAACAGTCGGTAAACCAGAAGCGCATATTCGTAAAGCTAAAATGCCTCCAGCTTCTAATGCATTTGTTCCGTCAGTTGCAGGGCTTATTTGCGCCAGTTGGGTCGTTAATGACATTGTCGCGGATATCCCGATTCAGCGCGTGAAGGACAAGCAGTAATAGCTACAATGAAAAATCTCCCATTATCTACTAGTGGGAGATTTTTGTATAGCCTATTCCTTAGTATACTTTTTTCTTTTGATGAAAAAGTATATTCCGATGCCGACGAGCGCTAACAGAACAATAATAGGTAAGTTTCCGATGAAAAATACAATCAAGCTCGATCCGGTAGCCAACATGAAGTTGGTGCTAGTCGCTAGCTGTTTTTTTGTTTTATCCCATGTATTTAAATTATCCTTCTCTAACATAGGGACAATAATACGATCTTCGTACATGGAAATTTCAATTGTAGAATAAGAGGTTTGGTTCTCAAGGTAATTCATCTTACCGACAATCAATTCAATTTCCTCTTGGACTTTAGCTAAATCAGTAGAAATTTTCAATAAATCCTCCGTCTTTTGTGCTTTACTCATAAATTCAAGCAAGCGCTCCTCAACAGCGCGTTTAGACGTTACTCTAGACTGTAAATCTACGTATTGTTCTGTTACATCCTGTCCTGTTATATTACGTTCTAAAATAGTTGCAGCCTCTTCTGTATCCTTTAAAAAAGATTGGAAATGCTTCTCTGGAACCCGAACAATCATCGTTCCGCTAACAGCTTTGTCATCTGACCGATACACATTGGATTCGACAAGATATCCACCGTATTCAGCAACTTTTTTTTCAATCTTTAGCTGCGCTTCTTCAAACTTCTTCACTTTCACTTGTAATTTCGCCTGGTGAATAATCATCCGATTAGTTGTACTTTCTTCTGGCTGTGCGGCTTCTGACACGACCTCTTCTTCTGATTGGTCCATCATGGCTACTTCATTTGACATTGAGCCAGCTTCACCTACAGCTTTGTCTTCGGAGCTATTAGCGCTGCAAGCTGTTAATAAAATACAAATAATGAAAAACGGTAAAATAGAAAATATTTTATACATACTTATTTCCCCCCTCTACTAAATATTAGACGGAATATTCGGTAAAAGGTTACGGTTTTAATTTCACTAGATGAAAAATCTTATAATTTTAGTAGATTCATTGCACTATTAATCAATATCCTTCATACTAAAGGATAAAAATAATTTACAATAGGATGTGCAAAAAGTGTTTAGTAAACAAAATGTGGAACAAAAAGCAAAGCAACATGAAAATAGGGGGCGCCTTCTCGTTAAATGTCCCGATAAACCTGGAATTGTATCCGTATTATCAAAGTTTTTATTTGACCACCAATCAAATATCGTTGAATCAAGTCAGTATTCCAATGATCCGGAAGGCGGCATGTTTTTTATCCGCATTGAATTTCATAGTGAGGAGCTCATAAAAAAATCGAAGCAGATGGAGAAGGATTTCGAGGAAATTGCCATCACACATTCGATGGACTATCATTTTGCTTATGGACATGAACGTAAGCGAACAGCTATTTTCGTATCAAAAGAACCGTATTGTTTGATGGAGCTTTTATGGGAATGGCAAAATGGTGATTTAGAAACGGATATCGTCGTTATCATAAGTAATCATGAGGATGCTCGTGACATGGTAGAAGCGTTCGGCATTCCTTTTCATTTTATACCAGCAAATAAAGATATCCGTAAACAAGTGGAAGAGGAACAGATTCGCTTGATGGAGCAATATGATGTCGATTTACTCATTCTCGCCCGTTATATGCAGATTTTGACACCGGAATTCGTCGAGCGTTTTCCGAACCAAATCATTAATATTCATCATTCTTTCCTACCGGCATTTATCGGTGCAAAACCGTATGAGCGTGCTCATAGCCGAGGGGTAAAAATCATTGGCGCAACATCTCACTACGTCACAAATGATCTCGATGAAGGTCCGATAATCGAACAGGATATCGAGCGTGTCGATCATCGTGATGATGTTGTTGCATTAAAGAAAATCGGTCGCCAAATTGAACGTCGTGTTCTAGCGAAGGCAGTAAAGTGGCATCTTGAAGATCGTATTCTTGTTGAAAATAATAAAACAATAGTTTTTCATTGATTAAAAGCTCTCTACAACCTCAATTGTTATTTGAGGATGTAGAGAGCTTCTTTTAGTTGACCTGCATTAGCAAGGTGATTTGGCAAGTCTATATTCTTTCATTAAATTATTCATAATTGTTTGGACAGAAAATATTTCTTTGATCTCGTGAACTCTCGAACCTGCGAAGACTAAGCCGTTATCAACGTCACCGTCTACGGAATGTTTCAACGAATCGAGTGTACAAAAACGATATGAACATTGCTTTAAGCAGTTGTAACATTTTTTAATCTTCACTTTTTTATCACCATAAATTAAATCGGTAAATGGATTGCGAATGGCGCGACCTTCCAAGCCGACCGTTGTTTTGACAAGAACGGTATCTCCTTCCTCGCAATCGACATACATTTGCTTAAAGGCGGGATGTGCATCACATTCGTTGCTGGCAACAAAGCGAGTGCCCATTTGGACGCCGGCAGCCCCTAGCTGAACAGCTCTTGCGATATCTTCACCATGAATAATACCGCCTGCCGCGATGACAGGAATACCGACTGATTCGGTCACCTCTGGAAGAACATCGAATAACGCTCTATCTGTCCCTAAGTGACCACCGGCTTCACGACCTTCCACAACAACTGCGGAAGCGCCAAGTCTCTCAGAAAGCCTTGCAAGTTTTGCTGAGGATACGATTGAGATGACAGGCACGTTATATTCCTTCCCCCAACTGTACATATCACGTGAAATACCAGCACCCGAAATGATGAAATCTACTTTTTCCTCCATTGCCGCTTTGATGTTTTCCGCAAAATCAGTCATTGCAAACAAGACGTTTACACCGATATAGCCTTTACCGTTCGTCAGTTCTCTAGCGCGCCGAATGTGACTTCGTAGTGACTCGGAAGAAATACCTGTCCCTGAAATCGTGCCAATCCCACCAGCATTCGCTACAGCAGAAGCTAGTCCGCTCAGTGAAACTCTAACACCCATCCCTCCTTGCATAACTGGAATTTTGGGCGTCATATGCCCAATAATCATTTTCGGAATATCCATCAATCTAATTTCCTCCTTTTGGCTGTAAAACTTGTTAAGCAATATGAAAAAGTATTGGAAAATGAAGCCGTTGAAGAATGCAAAGCGATTACAGAAAGGATTTACACGAAATGGAATAGTGCTAATCATTTTTATTACAATAACATTGATGGAAAGTGATATATGTGATTTAAATCACATGTTTTTCCAATGCGAGACATTTTTTGTTTTGGTGAATGTAGGAACAAATTTTACTTAGTTATCGTTTTAGTGAAGGAAGATAATGTTTTGCTTTAGATTTTGAGGATAGTACAGTAAAATGATTGTATGTTTGGAAGAAAGGAAGTCTCAATGTGAAAAATGTTTGGAAGATAGCAATTGCTGGAGTCCTAGCAGTCGTATTGTCCGCATGCGGCAATGCAGCGGCTAAGGGAAATTTAACAGCTCAAGAGGTTTTTGAAAAAGCAAAAGTAGCTGCAAGTGAATTGCAAAGCGTACATACTACAGTTGCTTTTGAAGATTTTTGGCAGACATCAGCACCAATGGCTAGAATGAGTACGAAATATGATTTCATTTCCGATGCTACTTTACATCCGGAAACATTCAAGCAACGGTTATTAGTAAGTTCGAGTGACCAAGAAAAGTGGGAAGCAAATGTTTATAAAATGAATGACCGTATTTTCATCGAGAAGGACTCAACAAAAACGTTAGATGAGTTGACTTCTGGTACACTTTCAGAAATGTTCGGCATAATGGTAGAGCAGATGAACCCAACGTTAAACTTATCCTTTTTCGATACATTTGCGGATGATTTCGAGTTGGAGCCAATTGATTATGGTTATAATTTAAGGTTGTCCATGTCAAGGGAGCAGTATGAAGAATTCCAAAAGTTGGTTTCTGGGTTGGATGACATCAGTGGAGAATACGCGTTTATCAATAAATTTGATATTGTCATTGGAATTGATATCAATACATTCTATACAACTGATTTCAAGCTTGTACTGGATACAACAACGTATTCGACAACAGAACTCAACGGTAATTCAAAGCGCACGAAGCAAACGATGACTGCAGTTTATAGTAAATATGATCATGTAGAACCCATCAAGCTTCCGGTAAACGTAGTAGACGCTGCGGCACAATGAATTAAATAATCTTATGTAAAGAACCTCTCATCGTCAACGAGAGGTTCTTTGTTATCCTATTTTTTCTTACGGAACTCCTTTAGTTTTTCATATATCGCTGCCAATTTTTTTTCTTCACCGGCATTGACGGGCTTGTAGAACTCGGTGCCTACGAGTTTGTCGGGTAAGTATTGTTGATTGGTCCAGCCACCGAACGAGCCGAGGGGAGTGTCGTGCGGATATTTGTAGCCAACATGTCCAAGTTCTGCTGCCCCCGCATAGTGTGCGTCACGTAAATGGAGGGGGATATCTCCAGTTTTCCCTTCATTAATCGCCTTTACGGCAGCATCGAATGCTTTGTAAGCTGAATTCGATTTGGAGGCTAGACACATTTCAATGACAGCGTTAGCTAGTGGGATACGCGCTTCAGGCATACCGAGTCGCACAGCGGCTTCTGTCGCTGCGAGGACATGCGAGCCAACTTCAGGGGAGGCCAATCCGACATCCTCGTAAGCTATCACTAGTAATCTTCTAGACACGGCTACTAAATCGCCGATTTCTAGCAAGTTGGCCAAGTAATACACTGCGGCGTTGACGTCGCTGCCGCGCACAGATTTTTGTAATGCAGATAATAGATTATAAAAATGTGAACCTTTTTTATCACCGAATAGACCAATACGACCGAGTAAATTTTCGATTAGCCAGTCCTCAATGATGGTTTTGCCATCGGTTTCATCACTGGCAGAAATAACTGATTCAAGAACGGTTAACGCTTTGCGTGCATCTCCATTCACACCTTCTGCGATTAACATAATCTGTTCATCTGTGATATCAATCGCCATCTTACCAAGTCCGCGCTCTTCATCTGCCAAAGCATTGTGAAGAACCTCCAACAAATCCTCCGGCTCTAGCCTGGATAACTGCCGAATTTCACCACATCTCGAACGAATAGCGGGATTGACATCGTGGTAGGGATTTTCAGTTGTTGCGCCAATCAACACAATCGCTCCACTTTCAACATGGGGCAGTAGCGTATCTTGCTGTAATTTATTGAACCGGTGAATTTCATCAAGAAATAACAGTACTTTCCCTGTAATCCGCGCCTCTCCCACAACGCTTTCGATGTCTTTTTTACCGGAAACTGTTGCATTTAGAGCGATGAAAGGTAGGTCGCTGGTTCCGGCAATGGCGTGTGCCAGCGAGGTTTTACCAATCCCGGGCTCACCGTATAATAGCATTGAAGGGACATGCCCATTTTTAATCATCCGATAAAGGGCCGTCTTTTCACCAATAATATCCTTCTGCCCTGCGATTTCGTCAATATTTCTAGGGCGCATACGATACGCCAATGGTTCATTATGCAAATAATCACTCCTCGTACATCCGTTCCACTATTATACACTTAAGATGAAAGGAAGTCATTTCAAGCCAGTAGATAACCATTTATGCTATACTATTTTGAAGTAATCGTAAGAAAAGGACGGGGTTTAATAGATGAAGATTTCGACAAAGGGACGCTACGGATTGACGATTGTTGTAGAACTTGGCCGCAAGTACGGAGAGGGGCCTGTGCCACTACGAAAAATTGCAGAGGAGCAGGAGTTATCTGAGGCCTATTTGGAGCAACTTATTCCGCCACTTCGCAATAGCGGCATCGTGAAAAGTGTTCGTGGAGCATATGGCGGTTATATGCTTGCAAAGCAACCGACCGAAATTACGGCAGGAGATGTGATTCGTATACTCGAAGGCCCAATCCAGGTTGTCGAAGGGCTTGAAGAAACTGATATTCCACAACAAGCGCTTTGGCAGCGTATTGGAGATGCTGTACGCGGTGTGCTCGATACGACAACGATTCAAAACTTAATGGAAGTAGACAAGGCATCGAATCAAGATAGTTATATGTTCTATATTTAAAGGGGTTTTCAATTATTATGACAACAATTTACTTAGACCATGCGGCGACGACGCCAGTCCATCCGGCTGTCAGCGCAACGCAACATAAATTGCTACAAACGATTTTTGGCAATCCTTCGAGTATCCATAGCTATGGTAGGGAAGCACGGAAATGGTTAGATAACGCAAGGAAAACGCTGGCGCAGTCGATTCATGCAGAACCAACGGAAATCATTTTTACATCCGGCGGTACAGAGGCGGATAATACGGCTATTTTCGGTACGGCTTTGGCGATGAAAGACAAAGGGAACCATATTATCACGACGACAATTGAACATCATGCCGTGTTAAATCCATGCAAGCAACTAGAAATACTTGGATACGATGTGACATATTTAGAAGTGGATCGCAATGGACAAATTACTGTAGAGCAAGTGAAAAACGCTTTGACAGATCGAACGATTTTGGTTTCTGTTATGTATGGCAATAACGAGGTAGGAACTATTCAACCAATCCGTGAAATTGGTGAATTGCTAAAAGATCACCAAGCGAAATTTCATACAGATGCTGTCCAAGCATATGGGCTTATTGCATTGGATGTGAATGAACTTGGTGTCGATTTATTATCCGTTTCTGCCCATAAATTGAATGGACCTAAAGGGATTGGTTTCTTGTATCAGCGCAAGGGGGCCGATCCGACACCTCTATTATTCGGTGGAGAACAAGAACGCAAGAGGCGTGCCGGTACAGAAAATATTCCGGCAATCGTTGCATTTGCAGAAGCGGTGTCGATTGCTGGACAGGAAATGAAGCAAAATACCAACAATTATAAAGGATACACAAATATTTTAACGACCTTATTTGATGAACAAAATGTATCTTATAAGGTGAATGTTGCTGCCGATGTAGAAAGGTTGCCACATGTATTTAATATCAGCTTCCCAGGAACAGATATCGAATCGCTACTCGTTAATCTTGATATAGCAGGCATTGCTGTGTCGAGTGGCTCGGCATGTACGGCAGGGTCACTCGATCCATCGCATGTCCTGACAGCAATGTTTGGAGCAGGCTCGCCGGAGCTACGAAATTCAGTACGCTTCAGCTTTGGTCTTGGTTTGGATGAAGAAAGTGTGGAAAAAGCTGCAGAAATTACAGCAGAAATTGTTAAAAGACTTGTGAACAGTTGAATAAAGATAAAAAAGGATGAAAACATATGAGAACAGCAAAAGCACCAGCGGATACACGCGTCGTCGTCGGCATGTCAGGCGGTGTCGACTCATCCGTTGCAGCGTTATTATTAAAAGAGCAAGGTTATGACGTCATCGGCATCTTCATGAAAAATTGGGATGATACGGATGAATTTGGCGTTTGTACAGCAACAGAAGATTATGAAGATGTCATCAGTGTGTGCAATGAAATCGGTATTCCGTATTACGCGGTAAATTTTGAAAAACAATATTGGGACAAAGTATTTACTTATTTCTTAGAAGAATATAAAGCGGGCCGTACACCAAACCCAGATGTCATGTGTAATAAAGAAATTAAATTTAAAGCATTTCTTGAACATGCGATGAGCTTAGGCGCAGATTATTTGGCGACTGGGCACTATGCACAAGTCGTTGAAGTAGAAGGCGGCGTGTCAATGCTACGTGGGAAAGATGAAAATAAAGATCAAACGTATTTCCTCAATCAGCTATCGCAGGAGCAACTGCAAAAAGTCATGTTCCCAATCGGGCATATGGATAAAAGTCTGGTACGTGAAAAAGCAGTTGAAGCAGGGCTTACAACTGCGACGAAAAAGGATTCTACAGGTATTTGTTTTATTGGTGAACGCAATTTCAAGGAATTCCTCGGTCAGTATTTACCAGCGCAGCCTGGCGATATGAAGACAATGGAAGGTGAAGTCGTCGGACGTCATGATGGGTTAATGTATTATACAATCGGTCAGCGTCACGGTTTAGGTATCGGTGGAGCAGGTGACCCGTGGTTTGTCTTCGGTAAAGATTTAGCATCGAATGTGCTGCTGGTCGGCCAAAACTTCCATAATGAAGCATTGTTTTCAGACAGCTTGACGGCGATTGACGTTGGTTTTTCAACAGTGCGCGAGCTACCAACTACATTCAGCTGTACTGCGAAATTCCGTTACCGTCAGCCTGATACGAACGTGACAGTTGAGCTAACTGGCGATGGCACAGCTGTCGTTACATTTGCACAACCAGTCCGTGCGATTACACCAGGACAAGCGGTTGTTTTCTATGATGGGGACGAGTGTCTTGGTGGCGGAACAATTGACACAGTCATTAAAAACGGTAAGCAACTTGAGTATGTTGGATAAGGGGAATTTGAATATGAATTACAACGAAATCGGTATTACTGCACTCCAAGATGGGGCATATGAAAAAGCGGTTGAATCGTTTGTCAAAGCGATTGAGCTAGAGCCTGAAAATGCGGTTGGCTATATTAATTTAGGGAATGTTTTTGCCTCACTTGGTGACGCTGAAAAAGCAGAACCTTTTTTCCAAAAGGCAATTACCTTTGATGCAGAGGCGGGTACGGCTTTTTACGGTCTCGCCAATCTTTATTACAATAAAGAGCGCTACGAGGAAGCGGCTAAATTATACGAAACGGCAGTCCGCCATGGCGTGCAAGAGGCGGATGCTTATTTCATGCTTGGCAAAAGTTTGGAACGTTCAGGCACTGACAAACTAGCATTGCCTTATTTACAACGCGCAGCTGAATTAGCGCCCGATGATCTCGAAATTCGCTTATCGTATGGCATTGTGCTTGCTAATATGGAGCTATTTACAGAGGCGGCAGTCGAATTCCGTTTCATTCTCGAGCAGGATGCAGACAATGCGGATGCTCACTATAATTTAGGCTTTTTATATGCAGTTTCGACAGAACAGAAAACTGATGCACTAATGCATCTGGAAAAGGCGTTTACAATCGATCCTGAGCATGTCCAAGCGCGTTATATTTTCGACATGATTCAACAAGGTGAAAACGGAAAGTAAGGGGTGGCGGTGGTGGAAGGACACAATGAGGCAACAAAAACAAATGAGATATTTTTAATAGGTCGCCCAGTTGTGACCATCTTCCATAACCCTGATAACCTTTTTACGATTGTCAAATTGAAGGTGCGGGAGACGAACAGCGGCTATGAGGACAGGGAAATCATCGTCAAAGGGAGCTTTCCACAGTTAACACCTGACGAGGACTACAAATTTACAGGAAAACTTGTCAATCACCCGACATATGGTGCGCAATTCGATGTTCAGACATTCGCGAAGGAAATGCCAGCGACAGAAACGGGACTCATTCATTATTTGTCGGGGGATTTATTTCCAGGTATCGGAATGAAAACAGCTCAAACGATTGTCAAAAAACTTGGCAAGGATGCCATTAAGAAAATTTTAGATGACCCATCTGTCCTCGATGTTGTTCCAAGATTATCTGACGACAAGAAAGAAACGCTAGTCTCAGTCCTTGCGCAAAATATGGGTCTCGAACGGACGATTATCCAGTTAAATGAATGGGGATTCGGTCCGCAAATTGCGATGCGTATCTATCAAACGTATCGTGAGGAGGCAATTACGCAGCTTTCAGAAAATCCATATCGACTCATTGAAGAAGTAGAAGGGGTCGGTTTTCAACGTGCTGATGAACTAGGAAAAAACCTTGGTATAACGGGTGACAACCCTGCGAGAATAAAGGCTGCTATTCTTCATGCGATGAATCAAGCAGTACAATCAGCTGGACATGTTTTTCTTGGGGCGGAAGCTATTTTACCAGATGTTAAGCGTCTTCTTGAAATGAGTCAGCCTATCGATATTCCGTTTGCTTCAATTTCCCAGTCGATAATTGAACTAGTTGAAGAAGGTAAGCTAGCAGCTGAAGGTCGCAGATTATACATTCCGTCCCTTTATTTTTCTGAAATCGGTATTGCGGCAAAAATAGAGCGCATTATGCAGAATGATACGACCGATCAGTTTCCTGTGTCAGAAATAAGAAAAGCTGTTGGAGAAGTGGAAGAACGGCTCGGTGTGAACTATGCAGAAACCCAGGTGGCAGCGATTGAGACGGCACTTCATTCCCCCGCAATGATCTTAACGGGAGGACCGGGAACTGGGAAAACGACCGTTATTCGGGGGCTCGTAGAAGTGTACGCCGAGCTACATGGCTTGTCGCTGGATCCAAAGGAATACGCTAAAAAACAAGAACCGTTTCCGATTGTGTTAGCAGCACCAACAGGACGGGCGGCAAAGCGGATGTCTGAGTCGACGGGTTTACCAGCGATGACAATTCACCGTTTGCTTGGCTTTAATGGGCTTGAAAAGGAAGAAGAGACAGACCGGGAAGTTAAGGGGCGTCTCATTATCATTGATGAAATGTCAATGGTGGACACCTGGCTAGCCCATCAACTGCTAAAAGCGCTTGCCGATGATGTTCAATTGTTATTTGTAGGTGATCAGGACCAGTTACCACCGGTCGGACCAGGGCAAGTGCTAAGAGATATGCTGGAGTCGAATAAAGTGCCGGTCGTTGAACTAACTGAAATTTATCGCCAAAGTGCGGGTTCAACAATTATTGAAATGGCACATATGATTAAACGCTCCGAATGGTCGGCTGATATAACGCAAAAGACATCCGATCGATCGTTCATTAAAGCAGGTGCAGATCGGATTCTTGAAGTCGTCGAACAAGTGGTGAAAAATGCCATTGCCAAAGGTCATCATATTAAAGACATACAAGTTCTTGCGCCGATGTATAAAGGACCAGCTGGTATTGATGGGTTGAACAAAATGATTCAAGAAATGGTCAATCCACCGGGACCTGAGCGCAAGGAAGTCGTTTTTGGCGAAGCCATTTACCGCATCGGTGATAAAGTGCTTCAACTTGTCAATCAACCTGAAAGTAACGTTTTCAACGGTGATATGGGGGAGGTCATCTCCATCATCAAAGCGAAAGAGACGATTGATAAGAAAGAATTACTTGTAGTGTCGTATGATGGTATTGAAGTGACTTACGAACGCAATGATTTAAATCAAATTACACTGGCATATTGCTGTTCCATTCATAAATCGCAAGGCAGCGAATTTCCAATCGTCATCATGCCTGTTGTTCGTAGCCAACGGAAGATGTTACGTCGTAATTTACTATACACAGGTATTACACGTGCGAAAAACTTCCTCATCCTATGCGGAGAGCCAGAAGAATTTAAAGCTGGAATTCATCGGACGGATGAATTAGAAAGACAGACAACGTTAAAAGAGCGTTTGAATGGCGATGTTGTCGTATCAGAAAGTGAAGTCGTATCTGAACAACAGCCCGAATCACAGGTAGAGGCAGATGCCAAGCAACGGACAGTCTATGAGCTGACGATGGCGACGTTCATCACAATCGATCCGATGATTGGGATGCAAGGTGTTACACCTTACGACTATCTTGAAACTTCTGATTGACATTCATCATAAAATTTTCTATAATCAAGCCAATCATCATACGAAATACGTCGACGGAGAAAGTACATATGTTTACTCGTCCAGCAAGAAGCCCCTTGGCTGAAAGGGCTTTCGAAACAGCATGTCGAAAAGCTACTCCTGAGTGCAGCTCATCCCTGCCGTCCGCCGCGTTAAGGCAACCAGAGATGCCGAATGCAATTCATTCGGTAATTAGGGTGGTACCGCGAGACTAACATCTTCGTCCCTTGTTTTAGGGGCGGGGATTTTTTTATGTTTACGCGCCCGCAGGATGCGGGTGTGCGGCTATTGCGACAGGAAGTCGCGCACTTAAGCCGCCTTCCATGCATCTTTTCAAATCATAAGGAGGAATCATCATGAAAAATCTAACAACATCACAAATTCGTACACTGTTCCTAGAATACTTCAAAGAACAAGGTCACAGCATCGAACCATCAGCGCCCCTCGTCCCGATTGACGACGCATCACTGCTATGGATTAACAGTGGTGTCGCAACACTGAAAAAGTATTTTGATGGACGTGTTGTGCCAGCAAATCCACGTATCGTCAATGCGCAAAAATCAATCCGTACAAACGATATTGAAAATGTCGGTAAAACGGCGCGTCACCATACGTTCTTTGAAATGCTTGGCAACTTTTCTATTGGTGATTATTTCAAAGAACAAGCCATTCTTCACGCATGGGAATTTCTCACTGATGACAAGTGGATTGGCTTTGATCCGGAATTACTATCGATTACGATTCACCCGGAGGACGAAGAGGCATACGCGATATGGCGCGATAAAGTTGGAATTTCAGAGCATCGAATTATTCGTTTAGAAGGGAACTTCTGGGATATTGGAGAGGGGCCAAGTGGTCCAAACTCTGAAATTTTCTATGACCGAGGGCCAACATACGGTGATGATTTTTCTGACCCTGAATTGTATCCGGGCGGGGAAAACGAACGTTATCTCGAAATTTGGAACTTAGTGTTCTCTGAATTCAACCATAATCCAGACAACACATACACACCACTACCGAAAAAGAATATTGATACGGGCATGGGACTCGAGCGTATGGCATCCGTTATCCAAAACGTTCCAACAAATTTCGACATTGATATTTTCCAGCCGATTATTCGGGCGACGGAACAAGTTTCTGGCGGAAAATATGGCGACAACGAGGAACAAGATACAGCGTTCAAAGTGATTGCTGACCATATTCGCACAGTTGCTTTTGCTATCGGAGACGGAGCATTGCCATCCAATGAAGGTCGTGGTTATGTCCTAAGAAGATTACTGCGCAGAGCCGTTCGTTTTGCTAAACAACTAGGCATTCACAAGCCATTCATGTATGACCTTGTCCCAGTTGTTGGTGAAGTGATGAAAGACTTCTATCCAGAAGTAGATGAAAAGCAGGTCTTCATCATGAAAGTCATTAAAAATGAGGAAGAGCGTTTCCATGAAACATTGAATGAAGGATTAGCAATTTTGACTGGAGTTATCGACAAGGCGAAATCGTCCGGTACTGCTGTTATTGCAGGGGCAGATGCTTTCCGTCTCTATGACACATATGGCTTCCCGTTTGAATTAACAGAGGAGTTCGCTGAAGAAGCAAACGTTACAGTGGATCGTATTGGCTTCGATGCGGAAATGGACAACCAGCGCAAACGTGCGCGTGCAGCCCGTCAAGATGTCGATTCCATGCATGTTCAGTCAGGTGTACTTGGAGAAATTCATCAGACAAGTGAATTTATCGGCTATGACACGCTTGAGTGCCAAGCGACAGTCGTTTCATTGCTACAAAATGGTGCTTTAGTAGATCGTGCATCTGAAGGCGATGAGATCCAGTTTATCTTAGATTGTACGCCGTTCTATGCAGAAAGCGGTGGACAAGTAGCGGACAAAGGAACAATTAGTGGCGATACATTCGTTGCAGACGTCAAGGATGTTCAAAAAGCACCAAACGGTCAGAACCTGCACACGGCAACGATTCGTTCGGGTGAATTGTTAACAGGGGCAACTGTTCACGCCGAAGTCGATCAAGAAGCAAGAAAATTGACGATACGCAATCACACGGCGACGCATTTGCTTCATAAAGCTTTGAAAGAAGTGTTAGGTGAGCATGTCAATCAGGCAGGTTCTTATGTTGGTCCAGATCGACTGCGTTTTGACTTTTCACATTTTGGTCAAGTGACGAAAGAAGAATTGGAGACAATTGAACAGATTGTCAACGAGAAAATCTGGCAGGATATTACGGTGAATATTGCACAAAAACCAATTGCAGAAGCGAAAGAAATGGGTGCAATGGCACTCTTCGGAGAAAAATACGGAGACGTCGTTCGGGTAGTGTCGGTAGGCGATTATTCGCTTGAGCTATGTGGGGGCTGTCATGTTGCATCTACGTCAGTAATCGGTTTGTTCAAATTAGTGTCCGAGGGCGGAATCGGAGCGGGCACACGCCGTATTGAAGCGTTGACAGGGCAGCAGGCGTATCGTTCATTTAAAGAAGAGGAAGCGGTACTTGTCAGTGCAGCAAGTCTGGTGAAATCAAATCCTAAAGACCTGGTGACAAAAATTGGTGCAGTACTTGCAGATATGAAAGAGCTACAGCGTGACAATGAGTCACTTTCCGCGAAGCTAGGGAACAGTCAACTTTCAGACGTATTAGCAGCAGCGCAGCAAATTGGTGATGTCTCGGTTATCTCTGCACGTGTCGATGTGAAAGATAATAATGGGTTGCGTCAAATGATGGATGAGATGAAACAAAAGCAATCGAAAGCAGTCATCGTCCTCGGTGCCGCAGTTGATGGGAAAGTAATGCTGGTGGCAGGAGTGACGGATGATTTGAAGGCAGGGAACTATCATGCGGGTCAAATCGTCAATCATGTTGCAACGCAATGTGATGGTAAGGGTGGCGGTCGTCCAGATATGGCGATGGCTGGAGCGAAAGACGCATCAAAACTTGATGAAGCGCTCCAATCCGTGTATGATTATGTCAAATCGGTTTAAGTCCTCAGTGTCGTTGATGAGGAGAAGCAAATCGGGTATAATGAAAACTTGAATACTATCCGATTCGTAAACGGATGATCTGAAAGCGGGGTGTCGATCATGGATTCATACGATAAGACGATGAAATTCAGCTTTCCCGAAGAGTCGATGGAGCAGGAAGTAAAGCAGGTCATGCTCCATGTGCACAAGGCACTAGATGATAAGGGATATAATCCAATCAACCAGATTGTTGGCTATCTTCTATCGGGCGATCCAGCGTATATACCACGTCATGAGGAAGCACGTAATTTAATTCGGAAATTGGAACGAGACGAGATTTTAGAAGAACTTGTTAAGTTTTATATCCGTGAAAACGGAGGAAAACCGGATTGAGGACAATGGGATTGGATGTAGGGACCAAAACGGTCGGCGTTGCGATCAGTGATGCTCTTGGGTGGACAGCCCAGGGCATTGAAACGATAAAGATCGATGAAAGTGCCGGCCAGTTTGGCATGGAAAGAATCCAAGAGCTCGTTAAAGAATACGATGTAACTGGATTTGTAGTAGGCTACCCTAAAAATATGAATAACACAGTTGGACCAAGAGGAGAAGCATCTGAGAACTATGCAAGTCTGCTAACAGAAACTTTTGGTTTTCCCGCTATATTATGGGACGAGCGACTGACGACGATGGCTGCAGAGCGTGTATTAATAGATGCTGATGTGAGTCGTAAAAAAAGAAAGACTGTTATTGATAAAATGGCAGCAATCATGATCCTACAAGGGTATCTTGATTCAAAAAATTGAAGAGGTGATTGGAATGGAACACGGACAAGAAACAATGACGATTGTGGACGAAAATGGAGTTGAACATGTATGTGAGGTTATTTTCACATTTGATTCCGAAGAGTTTGGTAAATCATACGTGCTTTATCATATTTTAGGAGAAGATGATACTGATGACGATGAAGAAGTTGAAATTCATGCATCTTCTTTCATCCCTTCTGAAGACAATGAAGATGGCGAATTGATGCCAATCGAAGATGACGCAGAATGGGAAATGATTGAAGAAATGCTGAATACGTTCCTAGCAGAAGAGGACGAAGACGAAGAATAATCCATAAGTGCACGGACGGGACGGTGCAGACCGTTCCGTTTTTGTATGGGGTCAATTGATAAGGGGCTGATGATCGTTGCTCCGATTGAAAGAGGTGGATTGCGTATGGATAATGGTTCGAAAAAAGATGTTATGCTCGAACGAATGCGTGAGAAGAAGAAAGAAGTAAAAATCGTTAGACGAATTGTACTTGTCATTACACTCTTGGTACTCATTGTCGGACTGATTGGTGGACGTTCTGTTTATAAATACATAACAGGTGCATTGCAGCCGGTTGATCCAGATTCTGAGGAAGTTATTGTGGTGGAAATTCCGATTGGTTCAGGTTTGGACACGATTTCTGCTAAATTGGCTGAAAACGGCATTATTAAGGATGCACGAATCTTTAAGTATTATGCAAAATTCAATAATGAGTCACAATTTCAAGCAGGTACGTATGATTTGACGAAGGCAATGACGTTGGATGAATTGATTGAAAGCTTAAAGACAGGCAGAGTATATCGGGAGCCTGTATTTACAATGACGGTACCGGAAGGGTTAACTTTACAGCAAATTGCGGCAGTTGTTGAAAAGCGGACTGGGATTTCGGAGAAAGAATTTCTAGATTACGTCAATGATGAAACGACAATTAATATGCTGATGGGAAAATATTCGACCATTTTAACGGAGGATATCAAAGCGGAAAATATTAAATATCCTCTTGAGGGGTATTTATTCCCAGCGACCTATCCTTTCTACGAAGAAAAACCAACTGTCGCAACGGTTGTTGATACAATGATACAGGCTACTGCCACAAACATTACTCCTTACCTAGATTATTTACAGAATGAAGAGAAATCAGTCCACTGGCTGCTGACATTTGCTTCCTTATTGGAGGAAGAGGCGACAGCAAAATCGGATCGAGAAACGATTGCGAGCGTATTTTATAATCGCTTGAAGATTGATATGCCACTACAGACGGATCCAACTGTTCTGTATGCATTAGGGAAGCATAAGGATCGCGTGCTCTATGAAGATTTAGAAGTACAAGATCCGTACAATACGTATGTTAATAAAGGCCTGCCACCCGGACCAATTGCAGGAGCAGGGAAGTCATCACTTGAGGCGGTTATCGATCCTTCGCAAACGGATTATTTATTTTTCCTGGCGGATAAGGAAGGTACAAATCATTTTACTGATTCATACGAAGAACATTTGAAAAACCGGGATTTATATTTATCCGGAGATTGAGAGGAATAGCATGACGAAGTACGCGGCATATGTAGCCAATTTTAACAAGCAGCAAGGCCCTTTTGTCGTTGAAATGGAACACTATGCGGCGACACATCATGTGCCAATTATGGATCGAGACGGTATGGCGTTATTTATTAGCCTATTACGTTTGCAAAAGCCTCGACGTATTCTTGAACTAGGTAGTGCCATTGGCTATTCCGCTATTCGCATCGCGGAGGCACTGCCTGAAGCTTCAATTGTGACCGTTGAACGCGACAAGGAAAGATATTTGAAAGCGGTCGACTATATTTCGCGCAGTGGACTAGAAGAACGGATTACAATTATTGAAGCAGATGCGTTACTAACAGAAGAACCGATTATCTTTCAGCAAACTTTCGACGCATTGTTCATAGATGCTGCCAAAGGACAATACAAGCGCTTTTTTGAAAAATATGCACCGACAATTGCGGTGGGTGGCGTTATTTATTGCGATAATATGTTCATGCATGGTGCGATATTGTATGACGAGCACGAAATTCCGAGGCGTAATCGAACAATGATTCGGAACCTAAAAGAATTTACTGCATGGATTATGGCTCATCCGGATTATGAATCCTCTTTGCTGGCTGTGGGAGACGGGCTATTAATCGCAGTAAAAAAGAACAATAGCTAAACATTTGATGTAAGGGGAAGTTAGGCATGAAATCCAGAAAACCTCTCGTCATCGGCATCGCCGGTGGTTCGGGATCCGGGAAAACAAGCGTTACACATTCGATCTATGACGTATTTAAAGAGCATTCTGTCGTAGTCATCGAACAAGATTATTATTATAAGGACCAGTCTCACCTAGCGTTTGAAGAACGACTTGAAACGAATTATGACCACCCGCTGGCGTTTGACACTGATTTGTTAATAAGTCATGTAGAAGTGCTACTTAATCGGAAGTCGATAGAAAAACCAGTTTATAATTATTCCTTACACACACGATCTGATGAAACGGTACACATCGAGCCGCAGGATGTCATCATTCTTGAGGGGATTTTAGTATTGGAGGATATGCGTTTACGTGAGTTGATGGATATTAAGTTATTCGTTGATACTGATGCAGATTTACGCATTATTCGCCGCATTATGCGAGATATTAACGAGCGCGGTCGCACAATCGAATCGGTCATCGATCAGTATTTGTCCGTCGTTCGTCCAATGCATAACCAATTCATAGAACCAACGAAGAGATATGCAGATATTATCATCCCGGAAGGCGGGCATAATGAAGTTGCAATTGACTTAATGGTTACAAAAATAAAAACAATTCTTGAATCTGGAACGAAACTGTAATATGATGATGACAGAATTCTATACAGATGAACACTATGTCGCATACCTATTACAGGAGTGGCATAGTATTTTTATGAAGAGGAATATGAGGAGTGTTGTGAAATGATTACAGAAAAGAAGTTTCCAATGACTGTAGCAGGTAAGCAAAAATTAGAAGAAGAGCTTGAATTTTTGAAAACGGTTAAACGTAAGGAAATCGTTGAGCGTATTAAAATTGCACGTAGTTACGGTGACCTTTCGGAGAACTCGGAATACGATTCGGCTAAAGAAGATCAAGGTTTTCTAGAGGGTAAAATTTCAACGTTAGAATCAATGATACGAAATTCAGTTATTATCACTGAAGACGAATTGAACACTGATGAAGTACGACTCGGGAAAACGGTTACATTTAAAGAGCTACCTAATGGCGATGAAGAAACATACACTATCGTTGGTTCTGCTGAGGCGAATCCAATTGAAGGTCTTATTTCAAACGATTCACCGATTGCCAAAGCTTTGATTGGCCGTCGTAAAGATGATGAAGTGAAAATTACAACTCCTGGTGGAGAAATGTTGGTTGTCATTCTTAAAATAAAATGAGTGCTCAATAACCACCTTCATAATTGAGGGTGGTTTTTAACATTTGCAAGGACTACCAATTTACCTTAGAATCGTTTATATCGTAATTGCCAACAACATGGATAGGGAGGATGGAGGGGCATGACTAAAAGGGAGCCTGATTTTTCAAGAGCGGGGCGTAACAGAAATCGAAGAGGTTCAAGTATGATGTTGAACATATTGATTGGAGTCGTTGTCTTACTCATTATCATTGTGGCTGCGATAATATTTATTGGTGGTAATGATGATGAAAAAGTGAGTAACGATGAATTGATTACAACGGATGGTGTTGACAACCCGTCTGATGAAGCGACAAGTCCAATTCCTGAGGATGAGAATACATCTAAAGAAGAAGACGAAGTCACGGATGAACCGGTAGAAGAGGATAGCGCGTCTGAATCGACTACTAAACAGCCAGAAGCAAGTGCAGAGCCCGATCCTGAGGAAAATGAGAAGGACGACGGTGCAAGCACGGGAGGCTCCGTAACTTACGTTACATCAGATGATGAAATTATTGAGGAGACCATTATTAATGCAGCCTGGCAACCTATCGGTACAATCCAGACAGGTGAGCATGCATCGCAGTATGACAAGGCGTCCGTTGACTGGGTAGAAAAGCAACAGGCACTTGCGTATGCGACTGGATTATCCCAAGACTCCATGATTTTTTGGATGATTAAAAATGGCGGAGGACCTCAGAAATCTGTGGGGATTGTGTCAACCAAGGATAAAGCCGAAAAATATCGTGTCTATTTAGAGTGGGTGGACGGTAAAGGCTGGAAACCTGTCAAGATGGATGTATTGAAAACATTGGATTTTGATTATTAAGCATTAAAGGCTAAGAAAATGATCGGAGGTTATGGTTTGAAAATCGCAGTGATCGGTGCAATGGAAGAAGAAGTAGAATTATTACGAGAAGAGATTAGTGCGGGGCAGGCAACAACTGTGGCAGGCTGTGAACTGATTGAAGGTCAAATTGGCGAGCATACGGTAATTCTCGTGAAAAGTGGCATTGGCAAAGTAAATGCGGCAATGGCTACAACATTGCTATTAAATAATTTTAAGCCAGATATTGTATTGAATACAGGGTCAGCAGGCGGATTTCTAGAAACGCTTGAAGTGGGGACTGTCGTGATATCTGATGGAGTTCGTCATCATGATGTCGATGTTACTGCTTTCGGCTATGAACCTGGTCAAGTACCAGGGCAGCCAGCGGAGTACCGTTCAGACGAAAAACTAATTGAGGTAGCGCGTGCAGCTGTTGAGGAGATTGGAAAATATCCACATGCGACAGGATTGATTGCTTCTGGTGATACGTTCATGAGTAACGCGGAGCATGTTGACAAGGTGCGGGGGCAATTTCCAACGATGATTGCTGCGGAGATGGAAGCGGCGGCTGTTGCACAGGTTTGTCACCAGTTTGGTACACCGTTTGTTGTCATTCGTGCGCTATCTGATATCGCAGGAAAAGAATCATCTATTAGCTTTGATGAGTTTCTGCCAATTGCTGCTCGTCATTCAACCGATATTGTTTTAAAGGCTATCTCGAAACTATGATCATTTCGTGGTAAGATAGGAATAAGCGTAGTTATTTAGTTTTGAATCAAGGAGGGATTTCGCATGTTATTTCTAATGGTAGGTGTATTTATCGCGTCAACAGTCATTGCGGTAGTTATTGGCCGCGAGGTTCGTGCCGACTGAGTAATTAATTGCGCTATGGCGTAATGACGTAAAGAAGAGGCGTTTCCTATGCTGGGATCACCCCCGCATGGAAACGCCTCTTTACCTATTCATTATATTCATGCTTAAATAACTGATACAATTTAACGATTGCGCGTTTCTCGATGCGCGAAACATAGCTTCTGGATATATCGAGCTGTTCTGCAATTTCTTTTTGTGTCATCGGTTGGTCATCGAGCAAACCGTAGCGCCTTTGAATGATTTCGAGCTCTCGACCATCTAGCTTTCCAAGATGGCGATACAAACGTTCTTTCCGTTCTTTGTATTCTACTGCTTCAACTGGGGTTTCATCATCTGTTTGAAGCAAATCTGCAATTTGCAGTGATTGACCGTCTTTATCCATGCCGATTGGATCGAAGAGGGAAACGTCCTTTTGAACTTTTTTCTGCGTGCGCAAATACATGAGTATTTCATTTTCAATACAGCGGGCAGCATACGTAGCTAGTTTTGTTTTTCGGTCTGGTGTGAAGCTGTTGACAGCTTTCATGAGTCCAATGGTTCCAATGGAGATATAATCATCAAGTAACTCGTGTTTTGGATGGAATTTTTTTACGATGTGGGCAACGAGGCGCATATTGCGTTCAATCAGTTCGTCTCTAGCGTCTTCATCGCCTTCAGCGAGGCGCTGTAGACATGCCGCTTCTTCTTCCTTCGAAAGGGGACGCTGAAAAGCCTGCCCCCGAATATAGCCGATCACTGCAGGAATTTCGAGCCACAGCTGAACAATTGCCATGACAAACCCGCTCATCGGGCCACCTCCTGTGTCGTTGTATGACAGCATATGCGCTCGGGTCCTGCCATATCACCGATTTTTTAGTCGGACAGGCGATACAGGATGTCCGCATTTTACGGATAGACACTGAATGCCCTATGCTTTTGTTCGACAATACGTGTAATGCAGGCGATTATGTTATAATCATTTCAGAAACAGTACGATATCGGAGTGGATCATGTGTATACAAATTTTTTACCGGATGAATATGTCAAAAATGTTTTTCAAATACGACCTGAAAAACTAGTGGCCAGGGGCGTTAAAGGCATTATTACGGATCTAGACAATACGCTTGTCGAATGGGACCGACCAGGGGCGACCGCTGAAATCATTGAGTGGTTGGCATCTATGAAAGAGGTTGGCATTCAAGTGATGATTGTTTCAAATAACAATAATGCACGGGTCAAAGCATTTTGTGATCCGCTAGGTATACCATTCATCTGTGAAGCTCGTAAACCATTGCGAAAGTCTTTTCATAAAGCATTGGAAACATTAGCGATTCAGAAAGAGCAGGCGGTTTTCATTGGTGATCAGATGATGACTGATATTTTAGGTGGTAACAGGGCAGGGTTACATACAATCCTCGTTATACCAGTTGCTAGCTCTGACGGCTTTTTTACAAAGTTTAACAGGATGATGGAAAGAAGAATTATGGCTAATTTGAAGCGTAAAGGCTTGTTAAAGTGGGAGGAATAAGTTTGGAAGAAATTAAATGTATTGGTTGCGGAATTACGATTCAGACCGACAATCCGAAATTAGAAGGGTATGCTCCCCCGGCATCGTTGGAAAAAGAGGATGTTATTTGCAAAAGATGTTTCCGACTTCGTAATTATAATGAGTTACAGCCGGTTACATTGTCAGGTGATGACTTTCTAAAAATCTTGAATGGTATTGGCCAAAAAGATGGTCTAGTTGTTAAAGTCGTTGATATCTTTGATTTTAATGGTAGCTGGATCAACGGATTGCACCGTTTTGTTGGTAAAAAAGATATATTATTAATCGGCAATAAAGCAGATATTTTACCGAAGTCATTGAATCCAAATCGTTTGACTAACTGGATGAAGACAGAGGCAGCGAAGCTTGGCTTGAAACCGATTGACGTCTTACTCGTTTCTGCTCACACAGGAAAAGGGATGGAAGAGGCGCTAACAGCAATCGATACGCATCGTCATGGCAAAGATGTCTATGTGGTAGGCTGTACGAATGTCGGGAAATCAACGTTCATTAATCGGATTATTAAGAGTGCAACGGGCATCGGTGAAGTTATTACAACTTCTCATTTCCCAGGAACAACACTGGATCTAGTTGAAATCCCACTCGATGATGGAAAGGCAATTTACGATACGCCAGGCATTATTAATGATCATCAGATTGCCCATTATTTGGATGCGGAAGATTTGAAAGCAATCACGCCTAAAAAAGAAATTAAACCGAAAGTATTCCAATTGAATCCGGAACAGACGCTATATATCGGTGGACTTGCCCGTTTTGATTTTATAGCAGGAGATCGCTCTTCCTTTTCGATTCACGTGTCCAATCATTTACCCATTCATCGGACGAAGTTAGCCAATGCAGATGCGTTGTATAAAGAGCATTTAGGTGAGCTATTATCGCCGCCATCTGGTGAATCATTAGAGAAGCTACCACCGTTAGTACGACATGAATTTTCCGTTAAAAAAGGAAAAATGGATTTGGTCATTTCGGGGCTTGGCTGGGTGACTATTCAGCATCCGGGCGTTGTTGTCGCCGTCCATGCACCACGTGGTGTTGACGTCGTACTGCGCCCATCCTTAATCTAAGGGGGACATACAATGAAGAAATGGTACGCCGTTATTGGGGACCCAGTTGCTCAGTCGATGTCTCCCGCCATGCACGATGCTTGGTTTGCTGACAATGATATCGACGCTACGTATGTCCCAATACATGTAACAACACAAGAGTTTGAACAAGTAATCGTCGGCTTGAAGCGCCTCGGCTGTAGTGGTTGGAATGCGACTGTACCGCATAAAAGTGCCATTATCCCATTTTTAAATGAGCTGGAACCGTCTGCTAAACTGATGGACGCCGTCAATACAGTGCAAGTTTTACCTGACGGTTCGCTAGTGGGCTCTAATACAGATGGGCTTGGTTTTGTTCGCTCACTGGAAGAAGCATATGGTACACAGTGTAAGGGAAAGAAGGTCCTGATGATTGGTGCCGGCGGAGCAGCTCGCGGTATCGCTTATGCGCTTCACAGCATGGGGTATGGACCGATTTCATTTACGAATCGAACAGTGGAAAAGGCCGAACAATTGGCAGCGGGCTTATCGAATTCCGCTGTGCTATCTATCGGAGAGGCAGAGTCTTCGCTGGCTGAATTTGGACTGATCGTTCAGACAACAACTGTCGGCATGAATTTTGCGCAACCAGGTATGCCACTAAATCCGAAAAATGTAGTAAATGGGGCTGTCGTTGCTGATATTATCTATAACCCGCTTGAGACAGAATTTCTTGCAGAGGCTCGTAAAAAAGGTGCTCAAACGATGAACGGTGTTGGCATGTTTGTTCACCAAGGTGCGCTTGCATTTGAAACATGGACAGGAGTCCAACCGAATACTGAACAAATGATTAAAAAAATAACAACAATTCTTGGAGGCTAACACATGTTAACAGGTAAACAAAAAAGATTTTTACGGAGCAATGCAAATCATTTACAACCGCTCGTTCATATAGGTAAAAGCGGTCTAACTCAATCAGTTATTGACCAAATTGATGAGGCGTTAGAAGCAAAAGAATTAATCAAAGTAACGATTTTACAAAATTGTGAGCAAGATAAAAATGAGATTGCTGCTTTGCTTGATGAACAAGTCGGCATTGAAGTTGTGCAAGTGATTGGTAGCATTATTGTATTATATAAAGAATCGAAAGAGAAAAAACGTATCGAACTGCCGTAAGGAGGACGCTATGAAAAAAGTTGGCATACTAGGAGGTACGTTCAACCCGCCTCATATTGGTCATTTGCTTATTGCAAACGAAGTGAAGCATGCACTTGGTCTTGATGAGGTTCGATTAATACCGACTGCGGCTCCACCTCATAAGGAGGCGCCTGGTGATGCTACTGCTAAGCAACGGCTTCACATGGCAGAACTTGCTGTGGCAGGTATAGATGGCTTGCTTGTTTCTTCGTTCGAAGTGGAACGGGGCGGGGTTTCTTATACGTATGATACGATGAAGCAGTTGACGGATCTTGAACCAGAGACCGATTTTCACTTTATTATCGGTGGTGATATGATTGATCTGTTGCCAGAATGGCATCGGATTGATGAGCTCGTCAGACTTGTTAAATTTGTTGGTGTTGGGCGACCTGGCACAATTGGTGAAACAAATTTTCCGATTATGACAATAACTATTCCACAGATTGATTTGTCGTCGACGTTAATTCGGCAACGTTTTGCCGATAATGGAACCGTTCAATTGTTAATCCCATCAATAGTCGAGGCGTTTATCCGTGAGGAGGGCTTATATGGCTGTTGATCATCTGAAAAAAGAACTCCGACAGCGACTGTCAAATGAGCGTTATGAACACGTTTTGCGTGTTGCAGAAACGGCAAAGTTACTTGCGAAAAAGTATCATATTTCGATTAACCAAGCAGAGCAGGCAGCATTGTTTCATGACATTGCCAAATGTATGGACAAGGCTGATTTACACCTCGCCCTCGAGCGAGGACATGAGGATGCTCGACTTTTTTCATTCCACCACGAATTATGGCATGCGCCAGTCGGTGCGATGATAGCGCGCGACGAATTTGCTGTAGTAGATGAGGATGTTTTGAATGCCATTCGTTTTCATACGACGGGACGCGCGGGTATGTCAATGCTTGAAAAACTGATATATGTAGCCGATATGATTGAACCAGGTCGTAGTTTTCCGGGAGTGGAAGTTTTACGACAACATGCTGAAGAAAGTCTTGATACAGCAATGGAGGCTTGTATTTACCAAACCGTGCAGTTTCTGGTGAGTAAAAAAGTTCCGGTCTTTCCGGACTCGATTGACTGTTACAACGAACATATTAAGAAAAGCGGAAGCGCCTCGAACAGCTCGCGAAGGAAATAGGGAAAGAACCAAAAGCCGCCTTTTGGCTTATGGATCTTTCATCTTTTCCACAGTGAGCTAGGCGCTGGAGACTAGACAAAAGAAGAAGGGAACAGTGACATAATGACAACTACATTACTAGCAACAGCCTATCAAGCAGTAGAAGATAAAAAAGGGGAAGACATCGTCGTTTTAAACATGGAAGGGGTATCGCTTATTGCGGACCAATTCATCATCTGCCATGCCAACTCAGAACGACAAGTCCAAGCTATAGCAAAAGAAGTAGCCGATAAGGCGTCAGAAAATGGTTATATAGTCAAAAGAATTGAAGGAATGGACCTAGCAAGATGGGTGCTCGTCGATCTTGGCGACGTTGTGGTTCATGTATTCCATCGCGATGAGCGTGGTTACTACAACCTTGAAAAGCTTTGGGGAGATGCTCCGTTGCTTGATATGGCTGAAGGAAAATGACTCAGTCCTATATTGAATTTGCCACTGTCTATGATGAGCTCATGACGGACATTCCCTATGATGCATACGTTGACCTACTTGACGAAGCTATGGGGGGAATTGCGGGTAAACGAGTGCTGGATATCGGATGTGGAACGGGATTATTATCCATGAAACTTGCGAAGCAAGGTGCCCAAGTCACAGGAATTGACCTTTCTGCCGATATGCTTGCAGTAGCAGAGGAACGGGCAAAGGCACTTTCCTTGCCCGTTCAATTTATCCAACAACCGATGCAACAGTTAAGTGGCTTCGAAGGATTTGATTTAGCTGTTATTGCAATAGATTCACTCAACTATTTGGCCTGCCAAACAGATGTACAAGCAACGTTTCAACATATTTATGCATCTCTTTCTGTAGGTGGGGCATTGGTATTTGACGTCCATTCTACGTTTAAAACAGATGTGATCTTCATGGAAGGTCCTTTTACGTTTGATGATGGTCGAATTGCATACATATGGGAAACGGAAGAGGGAGACCATCCTCACTCTGTTGATTCCGAACTCGCTTTTTTTGTTCAAAAAGCGAATGGTTTGTATAGCCGTTTTGATGAAGTACATAGCCAACGAACATTTGAAGTACATGAGTATGTGGACATGCTTATGGAAGCTGGTTTTTCAGTTGAGCGCATTTTTGCAGATTGGGAAGAAGAGCCACCGCATGAAGAAAGTGAACGAATATTTTTTCAAGTGCGTAAATAAGCCTGTGGAGCATTGATTTATGGAGTTCATTCCAATATACTGGAGTGGACTCCATATGGATGCTTCTGAAGAAAGGGTGAACGCACTGTTTCTTTCGTTTGTATCTAGTAAATGGCGTAAAATCATAACCCCAATTGCAGCCATCGCTGTCATTTCCGCTTTACTGTTCCTCCCCAAAGGACAGGCTGACAACAATTCGTTTGTCATGAGCGAACAAAACCCATTCCCTGAATTAATAGAGCAACCTAGCGAGGAAGAAATTGAAACAATTGAGGCCGTTGTTCCAGTAGTTATCATTGTTGATGTAAAAGGTGCCGTTTTGTATCCTGGTGTCTATTCAATGCAGCAAGAAGATCGTGTAATTGACGCAATCCGCGCAGCGGGTGGTTATTTACCAAATGCTGATTCTCGGTTGTTGAATCATGCGATGAAAGTAGTCGATGAATTAGTCATTTATGTACCCGTCGAAGGTGAGGAACCGCTCAATCACGCGACAAGTCCTTTAATTGGAACGGTTGCGCCGCAAGATGACGGAAAAATCAATATAAATACCGCGGATGCAGAGCAGTTGATGACGATACCGGGCATTGGTCCATCGAAAGCGGCAGCGATTATTCAATATCGAGAAGAGCAAGGGCTGTTTAAAATGCCCGAATCGTTAATGGATGTCTCGGGTATTGGCCAAAAAACATTCGAGAAGTTGGCGCCTTTGGTGACGGTGAACTGAAGTAGTATTGGAAATTGATAAAATGAAAAAAGTGGAGGCAATCATATGGAGCGAATTACATGGGATCAGTTTTTCATGGCACAATGCCATCTTTTGGCAGTGAGAAGCACATGCACGAGGCTTGCAGTTGGAGCAACAATTGTACGAGATAATCGAATTGTGGCGGGTGGCTATAACGGCTCTATTTCGGGCGGTGACCATTGTATTGATCATGGCTGCTATGTTGTGGATAACCATTGTATTCGAACGATTCACGCGGAGATGAACGCATTGTTACAATGCTCTAAATATGGAATCCCTGTTGCAGGTTCGACGTTGTATGTCACGCATTTTCCATGTTTACAGTGTTCGAAAGCGATTATCCAAGCAGGTATTCGGCAAGTGATTTATTCGACAGATTATCGAAATAATGACTATGCTATTAAACTATTTGCTCAATCAGGAGTGGCTGTTCAGCATATTCCGTTTGAGGACAAGCAGGTTGATTTTACTAGCGAAAGTAAGCTGGAGCTATTCAACGAACTGTTGCACAAAATGCAAGCGCTTGGAGTTGAGGATGATGAGCTTATTCCTTACCAGCAAAGGGTTGATGACTTATTCGGCTAATCATTTCGCGTGTGCAGTTCATGTATATTGCCATACCGGTTGCCGTATCAGCATTCGCTGCATACGGTCCGGTGTATCTATTGTTATGTAACCTACTCCTACTCCCCATCTTCTTGTGTAGAAAAGAAGATTTTCTCACTCCTATCCTCGCAGTTGCGGCTGCATTTCTTTCCTATTTTTATTTCACAACAACAATTCCTGTCATTGTAGAAGAAGGGCAAGATACGCTTTCCTTAACTTGGTCAGAAAATGTGAAAATTGACGGTGGAAAAATGAAAGGCTTTGCTAAGACGGCTACTGGTCAAACGGTTTACGCCATTTATTCATTTTCAAACGAACAAGAAAAAATGCGTTTTCTTGCGGCGCCTATTTCTTCTATGGTGTTTACGATGACAGGTTCCTTTCAAGAAATCCCCATTCCGTCACATGATTATTCTTTTGATATGAGCAAGTATATGAAGATGTATGGGGCATCAGGTGTCTTTGAATCGGACTCGATGCTTCGAGTTGAAAAGAGGCTCGGCATTGCCAGTCGACTTTCTGCGCAAAGAAATAAAGTGAAAAATCATATTGCAGCAACGTTCCCCAAACCCCTTCAAGTGGAGGCAGAGGCGCTGCTAATAGGCGATCGGAGCGGTATGGATGATGAGCTAGCTGCAAATTACCGGACGCTTGGGATTACACATTTGTTTGCTATCTCGGGGCTACACGTTGGATTGCTTACTTTTTTGTTTCGCGGGGTATTACTCAGACTAACTGTAAGGAAGGAAACTGTAGATATGCTCCTTATCGCCCTGTTGCCTTTTTACGCGGTGATGGCAGGTGGAGCCCCTTCTGTTTGGCGTGCGGTGTCAGTGACGTTGCTCGTCCTTTTGGCAGCATCTGGGCGACTAAGAGTCAGGTTGGATGATGCACTTGCAATAAGTGCTATCGTTTTTATTATCTTTCAACCCTTTGTATTGTTTCAGCCTGGTTTTCAATTGTCTTATTTGGCGGCCTGCTCCCTCGTTTACTCATCAGCATTATTAGCAAGGGCCAAAACGGCGCTGGCAACATCGTTTTATGTTACTTCTATTAGTCAGCTAGCACTTTACCCCGTGCTATTATTCCATTTTTATGAGCTGAGCTTATCATCTTTTGTCGTCAACCTTGTGTATGTTCCTTTGTATTCGATCATTATTTTACCAGCGAATATTCTGTTGCTTGCAATGACTTCAGTGTTTCCGAAGCTTGCGGATATAGTCTTTCTGCTCTATGTTCCTATGAGAGAAAAGGTAGGTGATGTGACGAGCTGGCTTTCTTCGTTACCCTATCAATTATGGACACCAGGCAAACCGGATGCCTTGTGGGCATCCATAGCTGTAGCGGGTGTGCTGTGTTTTTTTATTTATTGTGAAAGAGGAACTTCTGTTTTTCGGGCATTGCCATTGGTCATCGTTCCGGCGGTTACCATGCAAATCATTCCTTACACGGATAAAGCATTGCGGGTGACCTACCTCGATGTCGGGCAAGGGGATAGTATTGTTATTGAATTACCGCATCGTCGTGCTGTTTATGTCATTGACACAGGAGGTACGGTGACGTTTGGCGAGTCGAATTGGAAAACGCCGACAAAGCCGTTTGAAGTAGGAAGGAAAATTGTCGTGCCTTATTTAAAGGGGCGAGGAATTACGAAAATCGACAAACTGCTATTGACACATGCTGATACTGATCATATTGAAGGAGCGGACGAGGTGCTTGCAGATATGCGCGTACGCGAAATTCATATTGCACCGGGGAGTAACAAGGAGTCGACTATGGATGAAGTAATGCGTCTCGCAATGGAGCAGCAGATTCCAATTTTTCAGATGAAGAAGGGAGTTTCGTGGAAGGAGGGCCAGGCTTCTTTTCATTATGTGGCACCAGCAAATCATGTGTATAAAGGCAATGATAGTTCACTTGTTTTGTATATGACGACGATAGGTCCATCATTTTTATTTACAGGAGATATGGAGAAAGAAGGAGAACAACAATTTTTGCGTCAGTTTGGACAAGCTGATTTTTCAAACTTTATCCTTAAGGCCGGACATCATGGCAGTCGGACGTCTAGTACAGAAGCATTCATTGGCGCAGTGAGACCAGAATTGACTGTTTTTTCAGTAGGTAAAAATAATCGCTACGGGCATCCGCATCCCGAAGTTGTCGAGACTTTTCGCGCATATGGACTACCTATGTTATCGACGGCTGAAGTAGGTTCAATTACTGTAACTGTGAAAAAAGAGCATTATTTTATTTCGACAATGGCGCCATGAAAAAATGACCTCGTTGCTCCATTGTGGAAGCGGCAAGGTCATTTTTTAAAAGCCTATTAACGTGCGACGAGATCAATAATTGTAGCAACCGCAAAAATTACTGAGAAAGCTACAAAAGCTACTATGAAGCCCATACCTGAATCGATAGCATCATTACGTTTGGACTGTACGTCGTGTTCAAATTCGTTCATTGCTACACCTCCTAATTCCATTATAGTATAGATGATAGCGGACAAAAAATCCAGAGCAATCAAACTTTTGTCCATGTTCAACTGCAAATGACACAAATTGTTCAACTTAATCAGCGGATGTCACGAATTTTAAGGGGAGTTTATTGCAGGCAGTCTCAGTTCGCGACGTCCTGTCGCACCTAGGAAGGATGTAGTTCAATCCATCCTCAGTGCATACCCGCATCCTGCGAGCACAATTCGAAACTTGGACACAATTACGCCGAGGCGTAATTGATACAGTTGATTTGCGTTGTAGTATAATCGAAAGAGATGAATGGTGAAGAGGTGAGGAATGTGGCGTCAGCAATATGGAAAAAAATAGCCGCAGGGCAAATCGACTCGGTCTATCTACTAACGGGACTCGAGCAGCATATATTTGATTCGACGATTGCACGTCTGAAGAAGGCACTGCCTGACCTTGATGATGCGTCGGTTATTCGATTTGATTTAGAGGAAACACCTATTGATACGGTTATTGAAGAAGCAGATACGTTACCGTTTCTTGAGGAAAAAAAACTAATTATCGCAGGTAATGCTTCTTTTTTAACTGGAAAAGATAAAGGCAAGGAGAAAGTGACCCATAATTTGGAGTTGCTTGAAGCGTGGCTAGCCAATCCGTCACCGACTGCAGTCGTTGTCTTTGTTGCACCTTATGAGAAATTGGATGCCAGGAAACGAATTTTGAAGAAAATGAAGGAACATGCAACAGTCATCGAAGCGTCACGTTTACAAGGTAATGACCTGCTAACATGGGTTCAACAGGAGGCGGGGACGTACGGCGCGCGTATCGCTCCACAGAATGCGGAACTGCTTGTACAAATGGCGGGGGATAGTTTGCTGGCACTTTCTGCGGAGCTTGCTAAAATGGCCACTTATTTAAGTGGAGAGGGCGATATTACAGCAGAGGTCATCGAATCACTTGTGCCAAGAACGCCTGAGATGGATGTTTTTCGATTGACGGATGCTTATGTTACGGGAAGAGTGGGGGATACGGTGTCGATTTACCATGACCTCTTGCGTAATGGTGAAGAGCCAATCATGTTGACCTCGTTAGTGGCAAGTCATATCCGCTTGATGATTCATGTTGGGTCACTGCGTAAAAAGGGCTACCAACAAAACCAAATCGCCCAAACGTTAAGTGTCCACCCTTATCGGGTAAAATTAATGATGGAAAACCGTAGTCTGCCGAGCGAAGGACGTCTGTTGCTAATTTTGGACAAGCTTGCGGCGATTGATTATAAATTGAAATCAACAAGTGGTAAGAGGGAACGGCTATTGGAATTGTTTTTTATGGAGCCTTTGAGGAAATAGTAAATCATGAAAAAAAGACCTTCCTGAATTTAGGAAGGTCTTATCTTTATTAAAGTGCTTTTTTAGTAAGACGTGCTTTTTGACGTGATGCAGTGTTTTTATGGATAAGGCCTTTACGTGCAGCAGTGTCCATTTTTTTGATAGCATCTTTTAGAAGACCAGTAGCATCTTCAGTTTTAGCGTCAAGAGCAGCTTCAGCTTTGCGGACAGCAGTACGCATAGCGTGCTTTGTGTGTGAGTTCTGTTCGTTTGCAGCAGCGCTTTGTTTCACGCGTTTGATAGCAGATTTAATGTTTGGCAATTCATTCACCTCCAATTTCAGGTAAGGCAAGAGTGTTTCCACGAAGTTTCGGATATCTCTTTCGTAACAAGCATTATTTTAACAAACCACGAGTTAGATTGCAATAAAAAAACATAAAGAATATTTCCTTGACACATCGCACAAACTGGGATGTGAGGTGATTGGATGGTAAAGTATGATTTTTTTCGGACAGATCTTCTAGATGAAAGTGAAGAAATGGTCCGACACAGGACAGCGGCGGAAAAAAATAAGCTGGAAGAAGCAAATGGTGTGACATTTGGTGAATCGAGATTGGGACGAGTTGTCGTTACGTCTGTAACCGTCGATGCAGAAGGAGAAAAAAGGATTGGCAAGAAAAAAGGAACATACATCACGTTGACAGTTCCTGCATTAACGCCAGATGACCATGACGGTATGAAAGACTTATCACGCGTACTAATTGACAAGCTGGAAGAAATGCTTGTAAATCTGTCAACAATAAAAAAAGGAAAGGTTCTTTTCATTGGCCTCGGCAATCGGGATATAACACCCGATGCGGTGGGTCCGATGACGATGGATCGTCTGCGCAATATCGTGTCGGATTATTATTCGGAGGATGGCAGTGAAGTCTTTGTCTATGCCCCCGGTGTGACCATCCAGACTGGTCTTGAAACAGCTGATTTTGTTAAAGCGGTTGCCACGGAAATAAAACCGGATGTCCTCATCGTCATTGATGCGCTAGCTGCCCGTAATAGCTCAAGATTATGTCGAACTATTCAGTTGACGAACACAGGTATTCACCCCGGCTCAGGAGTGGGGAATAGCCGAAAAGAAATATCGGAGGATACGCTCGGATTACCTGTCATAGCAATTGGGATTCCAACAGTTGTCGATGGTCCTGTTTTGATTGCAGATGCGATTGATACGATGTTTGGTTATATTGCTTCTAAGATTAATGAAAAGGACAGTCCTTCATCACGGCTATCCGTAACGCCATGGCTGCATACTGAAAATAAGGATGCCGACCGTTCTAATTTGCTACCGATTTTTGGTGATTGGGCTTCATGGCCGCATGAAGATCGTATTCAATTATTTGAGGAAGTGTTGACGAACCATGAGTTGCGGACGTTCATTTCTCCAAAAGAGATTGACGCATGGGTTTCTATTTATGCAGATACGCTTTCTGATTCGTTAGCGTCCTGGTTGTCTGATCTGAAAAAATAGGTATGAGGTCGTTTTCCAACGCATATAGTTGGAGACGGAGGGATGCCAAGTGAAAAAGACATCGCTAATTTGGGGCACACTAATACTCGTTCTCTTCCTGTTTCCCGTTGCTATCAATTTGTTGCCAAGTGGGCAAACAGCTAAGACGTCAAAGCTTGTAAAAGACACAACGTATATGGTCTATGCAGCCAATATTCTTGAAGAGGATATAATAGCGAAGAATCCAGGGAAGGCACTTCTGTATTTCACACATTCAAATGAGGCTTATGAGCCCGTTACACAGGCGAAAAATGGAGTGATTGCCGTTTCTCATCAAACTGAAAATATTACGAAGTTTGGTGAAAAGTTAAAGACACAACTCGAATTCAATGGTGTGGAAACAGATGCTATCTTTACGAATGTGCCTCATACAGGAGCTTACAGGTCTATTCGCCCACATGTGAAAAAACAACTCCAGAAAAAAAACTATGATCTTATCATCGATCTTCATAGGGATGATCTAAAAAAGGATCGAACGACTATTGTCCATAATGAAGAGGAATATGCAAAAGTAGCCTTTGTTATCGGTATGGAGCATCCGAATTTTGAACGTAATCGTGCGAAAGCATTATTGTTGAAAAAAGAGATGGAGCTGCTCGTACCGGGTATTACACGAGATCTTATCATGAAGCATGGACCCGGGGTTGACGGTAAGTATAATCAGGACCTTGACCCCTCACTGCTTGTTATTGAACTTGGAGGCATTGAAAACACGGAAGAGGAACTCAATCGCTCCGTTGCTGTCATCGCCAAGGCGGCGGCAACGGTTATAGAAAATTCTGCACGCGCTGAATATTGAAGTCTGGGCCGTTCACTGCTATAATTCATATAGCTAAAATAGGAGTGAACAATACGATGAATTATGAACAGAAATTGGCACGTCAGAAAAACATACGGAACTTCTCCATTATTGCCCATATCGACCACGGTAAATCGACGTTGGCCGATCGCATTTTGGAAAAAACACAAACACTAACAGCGCGGGAAATGAAAACCCAAACATTGGACTCAATGGACTTAGAACGTGAACGTGGTATTACCATTAAATTGAATGCTGTGCAGTTGACGTATACGGCAAAAGACGGGGAAGAATATACATTTCACCTGATCGATACACCAGGACACGTCGACTTTACATATGAAGTGTCACGCAGTCTAGCTGCTTGTGAAGGTGCAATCCTTGTCGTCGATGCGGCACAGGGAATTGAAGCACAAACACTGGCAAACGTCTACTTGGCACTTGATAACGACCTTGAAATCTTACCTGTTATCAATAAAATCGATTTACCAGCGGCTGATCCAGAACGTGTCAAGCAGGAAATTGAAGATGTCATCGGACTCGACGCTTCAGAAGCAGTTCTAGCTTCTGCTAAAGCGGGTATCGGGATTGAAGATATTTTAGAACAAATTGTTGAAAAAGTGCCTGCGCCACAAGGAGATCCAGATGCTCCACTTCAAGCGCTAATTTTTGACTCGCACTACGACCCATACAAAGGGGTTATTGTTAATATTCGCATTATGCAAGGCTCGGTTAAACCTGGCGATATGATTCATATGATGGCGACTGGAAAAAAATTTGAAGTGCTTGAAACAGGTGTCTTTACACCGAAAATTTCGCCGCGCGATGAATTGACTGTCGGCGATGTAGGGTATCTATCTGCATCGATTAAGAATGTTGGCGATACACGCGTAGGGGACACGATTACTAGTGTGAAAAACCCGGCAAGCGAACCACTGGCTGGTTACCGCCGCATGAATCCAATGGTATTCTGCGGACTGTATCCAATCGATACATCGAAATACAATGACCTACGCGATGCGCTTGAAAAATTAGAATTGAATGACTCTGCTCTTGAATATGAAGCAGAGACTTCACAAGCACTCGGTTTTGGTTATCGTTGTGGTTTCTTAGGTTTATTGCATATGGAAATTATCCAGGAACGGATTGAACGCGAATTCAATATCGACCTGATTACAACTGCACCAAGTGTTATTTACAACGTTGTGCTAACTGACGGCTCTGAGCTGAAGGTGGACAACCCTGCGATGATGCCAGATGCACAAAAAATTGATTATGTTGAAGAACCGTATGTCAAAGCATCTGTTATGGTGCCGAATGATTACGTAGGTTCTGTTATGGAACTATGCCAACAAAAACGTGGTAACTTTTTAACGATGGATTATCTCGATTCAACACGTGTCAATATCATTTACGAACTTCCACTCGCAGAAATCGTCTATGATTTCTTTGACCAATTGAAGTCAGGCACAAAAGGATATGCTTCACTTGACTATGAATTGATTGGCTACAAACGATCGAAACTTGTCAAAATGGACATCCTGTTAAATGGCGAGCACGTCGATGCATTTAGCTTCATCGTTCACAAAGACTTCTCGTATGAGCGAGGCAAAGTCATCGTTGAAAAACTAAGAAAACTAATCCCAAGACAACAATTCGAAGTGCCTGTTCAGGCAGCAATTGGCCAAAAAATTGTCGCGCGTTCAACCATCAAGTCTATGGGTAAAAACGTTCTTGCCAAATGTTACGGCGGAGATATCTCGCGTAAACGTAAACTCCTTGATAAACAAAAAGAAGGTAAAAAACGTATGAAGCAAGTTGGATCTGTTGAAGTACCTCAAGAGGCGTTTATGGCTGTATTGCGGATGGATGAGGATTGAGTGTTGTAAAGTAGACAGCTTGTGTTTCTATATCATGTAAGTGTAATTTAATTTTGTAGAACATACACCGCATTTCAGCTTATTTTTCATAAGCCGAATGCGGTGTTTTTTTGAATAATTATTATTTATAATACGGCAGTAAATTGAAAATCTTATTATTTCAAACAAGCAGGAAAGATCCTAACAACTGTTGAAATAATTGTTTATGACATCTTTAAAATAAGGAGGTTGTTTGATATGGCGAGAGATCTATGGTTGAACCTGCCGGTACGAGAACCGGAACGGTCGAAGGAATTTTATCTTCAGTTAGGTTTTCGATTGAATGAGCAGTATTTCAGCCAAGATGGCTCATGCAGTTTTTTCGTCGGCGACAATCAGATTGTTTTGATGCTTTTTCCCGAATCCACGTTCCACAGTTTTACGAAAAATGCTATTCCGGATTCGCAACAGAGTACGGAAGTGTTATTTTCTTTGGGAGCGAATTCTCGAGATGAAGTAGAAGGGATTGCATCGAAAGTCGAAGGTGCTGGCGGTACTGTATTAAATAAGCCAGAGGAACGTGATGGATGGATGTACTGTTGCCTTTTTGCTGATCCGGATGGACATCGTTGGAACGTGTTATATATGGATACGAGTAAAATACCATAAGGCTGAACGCACAGGTGCTTTAGCTGAATAGTCAACGTGAACACATTTTGTATAATTACCCTTTTTTTAGCACTATCGAATTATTAGACGTCGTAAGTGAAAATAAAGAATTTCTTCATCATTTGTTGTATATTAATTACTAAGGAGAGGATAAATCATGACTAACAAAGAAATAAACCAACTATCGGAAAGACTGTTACAAAGCCTGTATGAGTTTCATTTTGCTAATAATGGTGGAAGTTATACATTACCGAAAGCAATGGTAAATGCTGACGTAAATAGCAAACTAGCTATTGAGTACCTTATCGAACAAAACTATGCCGTAGATAGCGGGCAAGAGTCAGCCAATCTAGTTTTAGCAATAACAGCGCAAGGTATGGACTATATAAAAAATAAATAATGACATGCATTCAGCGATTAACAGAGGAACGTCTATCCGGGCGTTCTTTTTATTTACCGAAAAATCGAGAGAAAGAGGAGTGTGATGACGAATGGATGACAAACTAAAATAGAATAGATGAATGTTCTCGTATGAATTTCTGAAACGCTCTCGCACTAAGTGATTGCCATATAGGTTTAGATTAGAAAATGCGGGAAATAACTAGTGGAATAGGAGGGAGGTAGCATAATGAAGGGAAAATATTTAGCACTGCCATTGGCGGCAGTATTACTATTAAGTGCTTGTGGTGAAAAGAATGACGCGGATGATTTTGAAGTGGAAGATCCGTTGTTAGAGGATGATGGGCAGAATGATGTAGGCGGTTGATCTAGTAGTTAGCAGTACAATGCAGAAGCACTCATGAAAATGGGTGCTTTTCATATTGTGAAGCGTATAACAGAATTAAGGAGTTTATTAGACCAAAATCTATTTTACCGAAAAGAAGTAGAAACTATTGGACTTATTGCAACTGGAGGCTTGGATCAACAAGGAGGGATAACTCAGACATTGGCACGGGAAGCGGCACATTTAGTCTGAGTCCCCCTTAATCAGCAGGGAGTTTGGAATTCCTGCTGATTGATCTCCGTAACGGCATTTGTCCAGCCACAGTATTTTTAAACAAAAACATTTGCTGAGTTAAGTTAAACGTTCATGTGAAAAAGTTTTTAGCTGAAATAAAATGAGGCATAGTCGATTACATATTCGACAACAACCGTCGAGCAATTTGCTCATATTCATCTCTGCCGATACCAGGTGCGAATTCTTCAGGAATATCCTCAAAATCAGGGATGGTATAGCCCTGTGGCATGCCTTCCTTCACAACAAGCTGTTCACCACTACTAGGATTGGTGCCTTTCCAAATCTGGCGTATATCTTTGTATTCTCCATCGTCATTCCAGGTAAACAATACATTACCGTACCCTAGATCTTCATATTTTCTTGCAGTATCAAAGGCACGATTATCTAAATTAGGGATTGGTAGCATTTTTGTTAAATCAGTGCCTGTTGCCATTTCTATCGCTTTTGCATAGGCGAGTATATGCGTACCTCCCCGAACGAGCAAATAACCAATCATTTCTCTTGCCGTTGGATGGTCTGTCATTCCATACACTCGCATTTTATGCGTTCTTGCTCCGCATTCAAGAAAGAAGTTATGCAAGAGGTCGAGTACTAGATTTCCGCTGGAAAACACATAGTCACCGCGCCATGGATTTCCCATGGAGTCTCCGGGCATGGAAGTTTGGGCAGTGGCGATGAAGGCATACGTATTCCGTTTGTTTGTAGCGTCTTGTAAAGGTGTTAAGTCAGGGTCCGCCGTAAATGACGTACCTTTGTTTACTATATTTATCGTGTTAGAAACGAGTTCAACATGGCCGAACTCCTCTGCCGTAATACTTGCAACTAAATCATAAAAAGGCTTGAGCTTGCCTTTCTGCCTAAAATTAAATGATTGGTACATATAATTATTCAACGTCGACATTTCTCCAAACTTTCCACCCAGTAGCTCCTGAACCGCAGCAGCTGCGTTAGCATCCCCGTATTCTGGAATTGGAAGATCGATTGGTAATTTATTTACGCGTTTAATCAATTGATTCACTCCCTTCATTTTGATTTGTTGAAATCATGCAAGTGTAACCCATACGATTTCTTGGATTCGAACATAAAATGGTGTGCCGCTCACTTCAACTACAACATGATCAGGCATGACCGTGACTAGCAAACCTTGTAACGGATTTTTTGACGTGTGAATAACGATATGTTTTGACTTGAAACTTAGTAAGGTTTGATAGAAGTAAGGGTCAAATGCACTTACCATTTCGACTTGCGATTGTTGTCCATTCAAGCTTTTCCCACCTTTCTTCAAAGTCGACCTAGTATATGGGGAAAAGCAAAAAATTATGATTATGAGAACCTGCATATATCATTATTAGTAAATTAAAAGTGAAAGCGACCTTTCCACACAAAGTGTGATAGGCCGCTTTCTTTAATTGCAGTCATCTATTTACTAGATACAGGTACTACAGGTTTTTATTAAGCTTTCCGTACCATTTCCAGTAGCATATGTGCCAGTGTGTGTTGCTCATCTTTAGATCCGGAACTCCAAAGTTCCATTAATATTTTTTCTTCCCGGTTGCGGGGATCCTCGTGCTTGGCGAGGTAATTTGCAACTAATTCTGTAGTTTTGGCAAGCTTTTCTTCACTCAACCCCATATTTTCCCCCAACTCAACTTTCTCGGCAAGAAACTGTTTGAATCGGTTGAAATTCTCCAGAATTTCGTCTTTCTTCTCAACACTGATTTGAGATAATTCTTTTTGCACTTTATCCTTCATATCCATGAAAACACTCCTTTTTATTTGAACCCCTATTTTTTACTTAAACTTTACATTTTAAACAGGAAAATAATTACTTCCTTCTAGCTAGTAGTGAAAGGTGATTGTATTACTTCTTCGTAAACGAGAACTGCTAATCTGGGTCCTGTGTGAAAAAGAGGGGAAGATAAACACCAGTTGTGAAAATCAGCATAGCAATTAAGGATGGTAACACTGCCATCCCTAGACGCGAATACTCCATGTAATAGCTTGATAACAATGAAACGCATGAACCGATAATAGAACCTCAAAGTTTGTACGTAATACCATAATACTGTATGATACTCTATATGGTTCTGAACATAGAAAGAGTAAACGATTAAATTAAAAGAGGGCATTCAAGCCCTCTTTTTGCCGTTAAGAGAAGGAGATATTATTAATGAGAGGTATGTATATCCATATCCCGTTTTGCCACCAGATTTGTCACTACTGTGATTTTAATAAAGTCTTTTTCAAAAATCAGCCTGTAGATGCGTATATTGAGTCTATTGGACAGGAACTTTCAATTATGCGCCAACAAGGAATTTCATTTAAAGAGCTGGAGACAGTTTTTTTAGGTGGGGGAACTCCGACATCGTTATCTGAACAGCAACTGGATCGATTGCTAGCGATTATTTATGATTATGTTGATGTCAGTATGCTAAAAGAATTTTCGACAGAAGCAAATCCAGATGAATTGACGTATGGCAAGTTGACAGTGCTGAAAAATGGTGGTGTGGACAGACTGAGTATAGGTGTCCAATCCTTTGACGCTGACTTGTTGACACGAATTGGGAGAACGCACGGTCCTGGCGATGCGGCTCGTGTTGTAGAGGAAGCGCGCAAGGCAGGCTTTGATAATATTAGTATCGATTTGATTTACGGCCTGCCGGAACAGACGATTAAGCAATGGCAGGATACGCTCAATCAGGCGGCTGCACTCGAATTACCTCATTACTCGGGGTACTCGCTTATCGTTGAGCCCAAAACGGTCTTTTATAATTTAATGAATAAAGGTAAATTGCCGCTACCTGGTGAGGATATAGAAACGGAAATGTTCACAATGTTGATTGAACAGATGGAGAAACAAGGTCGAATGCGCTATGAAATTAGTAATTTCGCAGTTCCGGGTCGTGAATCTATCCATAATCTAATCTATTGGGAAAATGACGGTTATGCGGGTGTAGGAGCAGGTGCGCATGGTTATATAGAGGGTATGCGTTATTCGAATATTGGGCCACTTACAAAATATATGGATAAAATAGCTGTAGGAGAAAGACCCGTCCAACAAACGCATGCCGTAACGGCAGTAGAAGCGATGGAAGAGGAAATGTTCCTTGGGCTTCGTAAATCCAATGGCGTATCTATTTCTTTATTCCAAGAGAAGTTTGGCAAGTCGCTTGAGGAGGTTTACGGAGAAACCTTACAATCACTTATGGCAGATGGACTTGTTGAGCGATTGGATGACGTAGTTAAGCTAACACACCGTGGGGTTTATAGAGGAAACGACGTGTTCCAACAATTTCTTAAATAATAAAGAGTCAATTCGTTGACACCTTGGTTTAGATTTGATAAATTATCAGTAGCATTAGCACTCAGAGTTATAGAGTGCTAACAGGAGTGATGATGATGTTGACGAACAGACAATTGCTTATATTGCAACTGACGGTTGACGATTTCATCGAGTCCGCACAACCTGTCGGATCAAGGCAGTTATCCAAAAAGCCAGAAGCCCCGTTTAGTCCAGCAACTATACGTAATGAAATGGCTGACTTGGAGGAGATGGGATATCTTGAAAAGACCCACACTTCGTCCGGTAGAATACCATCCGAAAAAGGATACCGATTTTATGTAGATCATTTATTAACCCGAGAAAAGCTGAAAACCGAAGACAGTATTCAATTGCGTTCCATTTTTCGAGATAAGGTTGTGGAAACAGAGGAGTTAATCCGCAAATCTGCCACGATTCTTTCTGATTTGACGAATTATACATCCATACTCCTTGGACCAGACACGTCGTTGCATACCGTGAAACGTTTTTCCATCGTTCCTTTAGATGATAAGACGGCTGTGGCTATTATCGTCATGGATAATGGGCGTGTGGAGAACAGATTATTCAATGTACCAGAAGGTTTTACGGCATCTGATATCGAAAAAATGGTCAATATCCTAAATGAGCGACTTGTCGGTACGCCGCTTGCGCATCTCCAAAGGATGTTAGTCCAGGAAACGAAAACAGTGTTGGAGCGTCATATTCATCATACTGGGGAATTATATTCCTCGTTTCAACGGGCAATTGCAATTGAGCCGGAAGAGCGCCTCTATTTTGGCGGTAAAATGAATATGATGAAGCAGCCCGAATTTAATGACATCGGTAAAATGAAGACATTTTTCGAAATGATAGACAAAGGTACGCCGGCTATGCGGTTTTTCCAAGAAGGGCTTGCCGGGATTCATGTGCGTATTGGCTCGGAAAATAATCATAATGCGATGGAAGATTACAGTGTTATTACGGCAACCTATTCAGCTGGGGACAATATGGCGGGCTCGATTGCCATCATTGGACCTAAACGAATGGATTATGCGCGGGTCATCACATTACTCGATCTGATGAGCAATGATTTGTCTAAGGAACTAGCAAGGCTGACAATTGGTGGCGGAACAGCAGGAGGGAACGAACATTGACTGAAGTTAAAGATGAATTTGTAGAAGAAAATAAGACAGTAGACGAAGAAGAAGGTATAGTTGAAGACGTTGTAATTGAAGAAATGAACGAAGTTGACAACAGCGAGGAAAGTGCCATTGAAGCATTGCAGGCACAACTACAAGAAGAAGAGAACAAGCGACTTCGACTGCTTGCTGATTACGATAATTTTAAAAGAAGAGTGTCACTTGACCAGGAAGCGATGCAGAAATATCGTGCGCAGAACGTTGTGACGAATCTTCTTCCTGTGCTTGATAACTTTGCACGTGCACTTTCTGTTGAAGCAAAAACTGAGGAAGTACAGTCGATTATGACGGGTATGGATATGATTTATCGTACACTTCTCACAGCGCTTGAAACAGAAGGACTTGTCGAAATTGATACAGTGGATCAGGAGTTTGATCCTAATTTCCATCAAGCGATTATGACAGGGGCAGATGATACAAAGCCTTCTGGTGTTATTCTTGAAGAAATGCAAAAAGGGTATTTATTGAAAGATCGTGTTCTTCGACCTTCAATGGTTAAAGTAAACGAATAAAAAAGGTAGTATTATCTCTAGGAGGAATTTGATTATGAGCAAAATTATTGGTATTGACTTAGGAACAACAAACTCAGTAGTGTCCGTGTATGAAGGTGGAGAACCGAAAGTAATTCCAAATCCAGAAGGGAACCGTACAACACCATCTGTTGTCGCGTTCAAAAACGGCGAAAGACAAGTTGGGGAAGTAGCGAAGCGTCAATCCATTACAAACCCGAACACAATTATGTCTGTGAAACGTCATATGGGTTCAGATTACAAAGTAAAAGTAGACGATAAAGAATATACACCACAAGAAGTTTCAGCTATGATTCTTCAATATATGAAAGGCTACGCAGAAGAGTATCTTGGCGAACCTGTTACAAAAGCAGTTATCACAGTTCCTGCTTACTTCAGCGACGCACAGCGTCAAGCAACACAAGATGCGGGTAAAATTGCTGGTCTTGAAGTAGAGCGTATCATTAACGAGCCGACTGCAGCAGCACTTGCTTACGGTCTTGATAAAACAGATGAAGACCAAACAATTCTTGTCTATGACCTTGGTGGTGGTACGTTTGACGTGTCAATCCTTGAGCTAGGCGACGGCGTATTCCAAGTTCTTTCAACTGCGGGTGATAACAAACTAGGTGGAGATGATTTCGACGACGTAATCATTGACTTCCTCGTACAGGAATTCCGCAAAGAAAATGGCGTTGATCTATCTAAAGATAAAATGGCGATGCAACGTTTGAAAGACGGCGCTGAAAAAGCGAAAAAAGACTTGTCAGGTGTTACATCTGCACAAATCTCATTACCATTCATCACAGCTGGAGAAGCAGGTCCACTTCACCTTGAAGTGACATTGTCTCGTGCGAAATTTGACGAATTGACTGCACATCTTGTTGAGCGTTCAATGGTACCAACACGTCAAGCGATGAAAGATGCTGAGCTATCTGCATCACAAATCGATCGCGTTATTCTTGTCGGTGGATCAACGCGTATTCCAGCTGTACAAGAAGCGATTCAAAAAGAAACAGGCAAAGAGCCATATAAAGGCGTAAACCCGGATGAAGTTGTCGCAATGGGTGCGGCTGTTCAAGGTTCAATCTTGAGCGGAGATGTTACAGACGTTGTTCTTCTTGACGTAACACCATTGTCACTTGGTATTGAAACAATGGGTAACGTGTTTACGAAATTGATCGAACGTAATACAACGATTCCAACAAGTAAATCACAAGTGTTCTCAACAGCAGCAGATAACCAACCAGCAGTAGATATCCACGTACTGCAAGGGGAGCGTCCAATGTCAGCTGACAATAAAACACTTGGTCGTTTCCAATTGACGGACATTCCACCAGCACCACGTGGCGTACCGCAAATCGAAGTAACATTTGATATCGATAAAAATGGTATTGTAACGGTTAAAGCGAAAGACCTTGGTACACAAAAAGAGCAAGATATTACAATCCAAGCAAGCTCTGGTCTATCTGACGATGAAATCGAACGCATGGTGAAAGATGCAGAAGCAAATGCTGAAGCTGACCAAAAGCGTAAAGAAGAAGCAGACTTGAAAAACGAAGCAGACCAACTTGTCTTCATGGCTGAAAAGACATTGAAAGACCTTGAAGGTAAAGTTTCTGAAGAAGAAGTAACAAGCGTTGAAGAAGCGAAGGAAGAGTTGAAAACTGCCCTTGAAGCTGGTGATTTCGATGATATCCGCGCGAAAAAAGAAAAATTAGAAGAAATCGTTCAACAAATGACGATGAAACTTTATGAGCAAGCTGCAGCAGAAAATGCTGAAGGTGCTGAACAAGCAGGTGGACCACAGGATGATGGTGTAGTCGATGCTGATTTCGAAGAAATTATCGATGAAGAGAAAAAATAAATAAACGATTGTAATTGACGGGAAAAGTCAAAGTCCGATATTCCGGCTTTGGCTTTTTCGTTTTTATTGTCCGTGTGTAGTGGTATAGTAGAGGATAGGCAAAAGTATTTCGGGAGTGTGGAAAATGAGTAAACGGGATTATTATGACGTGCTGGGTTTATCAAAATCGGCATCTAAAGACGAAATTAGAAAAGCATACAGAGGACTTTCTAAAAAGTATCACCCCGACTTAAACAAAGCGGCTGATGCGGAAGAGAAATTTAAAGAAGCAACAGAAGCTTATGAAGTGTTAAGTGATGACGCGAAGAAAGCAAATTATGATCAATTCGGCCATACAGATCCAAACCAAGGTTTCGGCGGTTTCGGCGGCGGTGGTGGAGATGGTTTTGGATTTGAAGATATATTCAGTACATTTTTTGGTGGAAATTCGCGCCGACGTGATCCAAATGCACCAAGAAAAGGTGACGATTTACAGTATTCAATGACGATTGATTTTATGGAAGCTGTTTTTGGAAAAGAAACGGAAATTGAAATACCGAAAGAAGAAAATTGTGATACCTGTGATGGATCAGGTGCTAAAAAAGGAACTTCACCTAAAACATGTACCCATTGTGGTGGTTCTGGACAAATTAGTGTTACGCAAAACACACCACTCGGTCAAATGGTCAATCGTAGATCATGTCCACATTGTCAAGGAACAGGGAAAATTATTCCTGAGAAATGTACAACATGTCATGGAGCGGGTAAGGTAACAAAAAGGAAGAAAATTAAAGTAACGATTCCTGAAGGTGTCGATGATGGTCAGCAGCTTCGTGTAACGGGGCAGGGAGAACCAGGTCATAAAGGTGGTCCTGCAGGTGATTTGTACATCGTATTCCGTGTGAAGTCACATGAAAAATTCATCCGTGAAGATGATGATATTTACTTAGAGTTAAGCCTATCTTATCCGCAAGCCGCACTGGGTGATGAGATTGAAGTGCCAACTGTACAAGGCAGTGTCAACTTGAAAATTCCGGCAGGCACACAAACAGGGACGCGTTTCCGTTTGAAAGGCAAAGGTGTTAAAAACGTTCATGGTCGAGGCATTGGTGACCAGCATGTTGTCGTAAAAGTCGTAACACCTAAAAAAATGACAGAAAAACAAAAAGAATTGATGCGTGAATTTGCGGCAATTAGTGGCAATACTCCAGAAGAGTATTCAAGTTCTTTGTTTGATAAAATTAAGCGTACAATCAAAGGCGACTGAAAGGATGAAGTCATTTGAAGTGGTCAGAAATTGCCATCCATACAACGCATGAAGCAACTGAGGCAGTAGCGAATATTTTACATGAGGCAGGTGCCAGTGGCGTTGTTATTGAAGACTCAGTAGAACCAGACCGGATCCACGAAGACCGTTTCGGGGAAATTTATGCACTTGACAAAAATGACTTCCCTGCCGACGGCGTGATTGTGAAAGCTTATTTACCCGTCAATAGTTTCTTGATCGAAACGGTAAAGGACATTAGCCAATCTATCGAAGGTTTAGCGGAATTTGGGTTGGATATTGGAAAAAATGCCATTCAAACGAATGAAATTGATGAAGAAGATTGGGCAACTGCCTGGAAACAATACTACCACCCAGTCAAAATTTCTGGTCGTTTTACGATTGTACCAACATGGGAGCAATATGAGCCCGTTGAATCTGATGAATTAATTATTGAATTGGATCCTGGGATGGCGTTTGGTACGGGAACGCACCCGACAACAGTTATGTGTTTACAGGCGCTTGAAAAGTACGTACAGCGCGGTCATACCGTAGTGGATGTCGGAACGGGATCAGGCGTACTAGCCATTGGTGCGGCATTGCTAGGAGCATCCCATATTCACGCATTGGACTTAGATGATGTGGCGGTTGTTGCTGCGAAAGAAAATATTTTATTGAATAAAGTAGATGAAAAAATCACAGTGACGCACGGTAATCTACTGGATTCTGTCAAAGAACCGGCTGATATTATTATTGCGAATATCCTTGCAGAAGTGATTCTAACCTTTTCACAAGACGCTTATGCCATTTTACCGCAAGATGGACTGTTCATCGTATCGGGGATTATTGGCCAGAAGCGTGATCTTGTGAAAGATGATCTTATCGAAAAAGGGTTTGACATCGTCGAGTCTGTTTTAATGGAAGATTGGGTCGCTATCGTTGCTCAAAAAAGGAGCGTGTGACGCTTTGCAACGCTATTTTTTACAATCTGAATTTAACGACCAACAGCAGGCAACCATTACAGGCGAGGATGGCAAGCATATTGTCCGTGTCATGCGAATGACTGTGGGGGATCAAGTGATTGCCGTGTCAGGTGGAGAAGCCTATATTTCTACTATTATCGAACTTCTTGAAGATGGAGTCGTGATTCAACGCCGAGAAGGCTCGTTAAAAACGAGCGAAATGCCTGTCCATGTAACGATTGCTTGTGGCTTGCCAAAAGGCGATAAACTGGATTTAATCGTACAAAAAGGAACTGAACTAGGCATGGCAGGAATTGTGCCGTTTGAAGCGGAACGTTCTATTGTCAAATGGGATGCTAAAAAAGGTGACAAAAAAGTAGAACGGTTGCGTAAAATTGCAAAAGAAGCTGCAGAGCAATGCCACAGAACAGTTATACCTAATGTGGCACCCCCAGCATCCTTTAAACAATTAATCGCGCAATCGGAAAGCTATGACGTCCTTCTTTTTGCCGATGAGGAAGACGCGAAAAGCGGTAATCCTAATCGGATGGCTGAACGTCTCAAAAACGTCTATCCCGAGCAAACTGTTCTCACTGTTTTTGGACCAGAAGGCGGTCTATCGAGAAACGAAGCAGAAGCATTGCGTTCAGCTGGCTTCTCGCCGATTGCATTAGGTCCACGTATATTGAGAACAGAAACGGCTCCATTATACTTATTGTCCGCAATATCTTACGAATTTGAATGAAAGAGGTGAGCAGTTGATGTCTTCGGTTGCATTTCATACGTTGGGCTGCAAAGTGAATCATTATGAAACTGAGGCGATTTGGCAACTTTTCAAGGATGCCGGCTATAATCGCGAAGATTTTGAAAAAAACTCTGACGTTTATGTCATCAATACATGTACTGTTACCAATACGGGTGACAAAAAAAGTAGGCAGGTGATCCGCAGAGCGATTCGAAAAAACCCGGATGCAGTTATTTGTGTGACGGGTTGTTACGCACAGACTTCACCTGCAGAAATTATGGCAATTCCTGGGGTAGATATTGTTGTCGGTACACAGGACCGTCATAAGTTACTCGGTTTGATTGCGGAATACCGAATCGAACGACAGCCAATCAATGCTGTTCGTAATATTATGAAAAACCGTATCTATGAAGAGCTGGATGTACCAGCATTTACGGATCGCACGCGTGCATCGCTGAAAATCCAAGAAGGCTGTAATAACTTCTGTACATTTTGTATCATTCCTTGGGCGCGTGGATTGATGCGCTCACGTGATCCGCAGGAAGTGATTCGTCAAGCACAACAGCTAGTGGACGCCGGGTATTTGGAGCTTGTGCTTACGGGTATCCATACAGGTGGTTACGGAGAAGATTTGAAGGACTATAATCTAGCACGTTTACTGAGGGATTTGGAGTCGCAAGTAATAGGACTGAAGCGTTTACGTATTAGTTCGATTGAAGCAAGTCAAATAACTGATGAAGTGATTGACGTATTAAGAGAATCAAAAGTTGTCGTTCGCCATCTTCATATTCCGATTCAGTCGGGGTCAGATACTGTCTTAAAACGAATGCGCAGAAAGTATACAATGGAATTTTTTGCGGAACGTCTAGACAGATTGCGCGAGGCACTACCACAGCTTGCGATTACTTCAGATGTTATCGTCGGTTTTCCTGGCGAAACGGAAGAGGAGTTTATGGACACGTATAACTTCATCCGAGATCATCGTTTTTCCGAGCTACATGTTTTCCCTTATTCAAAGCGGACGGGTACACCTGCCGCAAGAATGGAAGATCAAGTTGAAGAAGACGTGAAAAATGAACGTGTACATCGCTTGATCGAGTTGAATGATCAATTGGCGAAGGAATATGCATCAACTTTTGAGGATGAAGTACTTGAAGTAATCCCGGAAACGACTTACAAATTGGAGCCGGAAAGCGGTTTGTATGAAGGCTATACAGATAATTATTTGAAAGTAGTCTTCCCGGCTGATGAGTCGATGGTCGGTAAAATTGTCCGTGTCAAAATTACAAAATCGGGCTATCCATATAACGAAGGTCAGTTTGTTCGTGTCATGGAAGACGAGGAAGTACATGCCTAAGTGAACAATTGAAAAAGTCATTTCAGCCTTGTTGAGTTGAAATGACTTTTTTCGTGCAGATTCAAAGGTTTGTTGGTATGATGTAAGAAGTACGGACAACTTGAAGGAGGTATTCATTTGAATACGAAGTTTGCAACTTATATCGATCATACATTATTAAAAGCTGACGCAAAAAAGGATGAAATTATGGTACTTTGCCAGGAAGCACGCCAGTACAGTTTCGCATCTGTTTGTGTGAATCCAGCATGGGTGAAAACAGCGGCTACAGCACTTGAAGGTTCACCTGTTAAAGTCTGTACAGTTATTGGCTTCCCTCTTGGCGCATCGACGTCAGCTGTGAAAGCGTTTGAAACAACTGACGCGATTGAAAACGGTGCTGGTGAAATCGACATGGTCATTAATGTCGGCGCACTTCGTGGCGGTGACGATGAGCTTGTCAAACAAGATATCGAAGCTGTCGTTCAAGCAGCGAAAGGGAAAGCAATCGTTAAAGTCATCATCGAAACAGCTTTGCTAACGGAACAAGAAAAAAGAAAAGCATGTGAGCTGTCTATCCTTGCAGGTGCTGATTTTGTAAAAACGTCAACAGGCTTTTCAACAGGCGGTGCAACGGAGGAAGACATTAAACTAATGCGTGCAGTAGTAGGACCTGAAACTGGAGTCAAAGCATCAGGCGGCGTCCGCAGCTTTGAAGATATGAAAAAAATGATTGACGCAGGCGCAACACGAATTGGTGCTAGCTCAGGCGTTCAAATTATGCAAGGATTAGCATCTGAAACGGATTACTAATCTATATTAGTTGAATTAATTTATTCTCCAGCGAAAGCGCCTTACTGGGGTAGCCGAAGCGATAAGACTGATAGTGATCTTCTAGCAGGCTTATCGCGGGAGGCATCCCCAAGCGCCAAGCGAATTTCATAGAAATCTTTAGTTTAACAATTAAATTTAAAAGTTTTATATTGACCAAATTCTAAATATGCGGTATAATTCTTGAGTACATGGCACTTGGCTATGTTCGAAGTGTGTTTGGAGGGAGGGACAAGAGATATGTCGAAAACTGTTGTTCGTAAAAACGAATCGCTTGAAGATGCTCTTCGCCGCTTCAAACGTACTGTATCCAAAAGTGGAACAATACAAGAGGTAAGAAAGCGCGAGTTCTATGAGAAACCAAGCGTAAAACGTAAAAAGAAATCTGAAGCTGCAAGGAAACGTAAATTCTAATTTCCTGTTGCCATGAATTCAATCTTGTAATGAATCTAAAATTTGGTAAACCGGAAAATCCTTTGGGATTTTCCGGTTTATTTGTTTTGGAAATGAATTTTTCTAGAAAAAATGAAACTTCCGAGCTTTTCACCCGTATATAGAGATATAATAAATTGTAGAAAGAGGTGAAACTACAATGCGTAAAATGATAGGAAGCGTGCTCCTGTTCATTTTATTCGTCTCCACGTTTTCTTTTCCGTTTGCAGCACCTGAGGCGGCTAGTCAAATAGTATATAAAGTCCCGATTAAAAATGAAGTTGAAAAAGGATTATATGCATTTTTGAAACGCTCGTTTTCGGAAGCTGAGGAAGCAGGAGCGGATGCGATTATCCTGGAGATTGATACACCGGGCGGTTTTGTAGATGCGGCTTGGAAGATAGGCAAGTTGATGGATGAGACAGAACTGCGGATAATCGCTTATGTCAATCCAAAAGCGCTTTCAGCTGGTGCGTTCATCGCTCTCCATGCAGATGACATTTATATGTCGAAGACTGCCACGATGGGTGCTGCAGAAGCAGTTGACTCAGCAGGTAATGCAGCGGCAAAAAAGGCGCAATCTTCATGGGTGGCAGATATGGTGAGTGCTGCTAAGTCTTCAGACCATGATCGCGAGCCCAAATTCGCGCAAGCTATGGCGGATAGCTCGATTGATATCCCAGAATACCGGGCGGGTGAAGGTAAATTATTGACGCTGACCGCTTCGGAGGCAGAGGCAGTTAACTATAGTGAAGGTACAGTAGCTTCATTTAAAGAGTTGCTGCAAATAACTGGCTATGAAAATGCTGAAATCATTTCAACAAATAAAACCTTTGCTGAAAGTCTTACGAGCATCATTACACATCCGATCGTTGTACCGATTCTGTTATCTATCGCAGGACTTGGCCTTGTCCTAGAATTATATTCGCCAGGATTTGGTGTGCCGGGAACGATGGCTCTTATCTCGCTTGTGTTATTTTTCTACGGGCATTTATTGGCAGGACTTGCAGGCTATGAAACGGTTATTCTGTTCATCATTGGGGCGATTCTCGTCGTTGCGGAATTCTTCCTCCCGCATGGTATAGCAGGGGCAATTGGTTCGCTCGCAATTATTGGTAGTATCATTATGGCGGGCGGCAATCCGATGTATATGGCGACTTCTGTCCTTATCGCGATTGCTATCGCTGTCACGGGGATGGTGATTATTATGAAATTTTTCGGTAAAAAATTGCATCTACTTAATAAAGTAGTGCTCATGGATTCGACGGATACAGAGCTTGGTTATGTGTCGAATGTCAACAGGGTGGAATTACTCGGACGCATTGCAAAAACGTCTACTCCACTCAGACCAGCTGGTACCATTGAGCTGGATGGAGAACGTATTGATGTAGTTTCTGAAGGAAGCTACATTGAAAAAGGAATCCGTGTTACTATTGTAAAGGTTGAAGGTTCCCGGATTGTCGTCAGGGAATCAGTAGAGAAAGGGGAGAATGAATAATGCCAACAATTTTAGCTTCAGGTAGTTTTGTAGGAATTGTCATTATTGTTGTACTAGCAATAATCGTGTTGTCCGTATTTTTCACACTAGTACCCGTAACGCTATGGATTTCTGCCATGGCTGCAGGTGTACGCGTAAGTATTTTCACACTAATTGGGATGCGTCTTCGTCGAGTTATTCCAAGTCGTATTGTCAATCCGCTTATTAAAGCACATAAGGCAGGACTAGATGTGTCCATTAACCAACTGGAAAGTCACTATCTTGCAGGTGGTAACGTTGACCGTGTTGTCAACGCACTCATCGCTGCACACCGTGCCAATATCGAATTGACTTTTGAACGTTGTGCGGCCATTGACCTTGCAGGTCGTGACGTACTCGAAGCTGTTCAAATGTCCGTTAACCCGAAAGTTATTGAAACACCATTTATCGCTGGTGTGGCAATGAACGGGATTGAAGTAAAAGCAAAAGCACGTATTACAGTACGTGCCAACATCGACCGCCTTGTCGGGGGTGCTGGTGAAGAAACAATCGTTGCCCGTGTTGGTGAGGGGATTATCTCTACAATCGGTTCATCGATTGACCATGCAAAGGTACTGGAAAATCCAGATATGATTTCCCAAACGGTATTAGCAAAAGGTCTTGACTCAGGAACAGCATTCGAAATTCTATCCATTGATATCGCAGACGTTGATATCGGTAAAAATATCGGTGCAGAGCTTCAAACTGAGCAGGCTATGGCTGATAAAAACATCGCACAGGCAAAAGCGGAAGAACGCCGTGCAATGGCTGTTGCCAATGAACAGGAAATGAAAGCAAAAGTAGAAGAAATGCGTGCAAAAGTTGTTGCATCTGAAGCTGAAGTTCCACTTGCAATGGCAGAAGCATTGCGCACAGGAAATATTGGTGTCATGGATTATATGAATTATAAAAATATCCAAGCAGACACAGGGATGCGTGATTCCATCAGCGGCTTTGGTGGAGACCAAACCAATCCAGACCTTAAAAAGAATTAATTGATAATCAGTCATTTCCTGGAAGGGGGATGCTCGAATGGATATAAAACAGATAATATTTCTTGTTATTATTGCGCTTGTCTCCTCTTTTTTTAAAAAAGGCAAAGGCAAGTCGGAAACCCCGGCGAAGGCTCAACCAAAGCCATTCACGGCAACCGGGCGTGTTCCAGACAATCCGCAAAGTAAATTGAAAGAAATGTCGAAAGACTTGTATCGTGAATTGCAGAAAGAAATGCAACGTACGGATGAAGAACCACCGAGTCGGCAATTACAGCCGCAAGCTACACCGCCGCCAGTCGTTGCGGCTCAATCTGTAGAAGCGCCTGTAGTAGCTGTTCCTGCTGGACCAGTGCGTTCTGTTGCCCCGCGTGCTGTATCGGAGCGTAAAGAACGTCCCGACAGTTCTAGGCATAGTGGGCGTCTTTCTGCGCATGGCGCTCAGCTTCAACCGATATTTAGTCGGGAAACGCATGATTTAATGCCTAAAAGCAGTCAGGATCTTGTAAAGGGGATTATCTTCTCCGAAATTTTTGGACCACCAAAATCAAAACGATAATCATTGACCCCTTATTCATGTCATACGATATGAGTAGGGGGTTTTTATTTTTGAGAAAAATATTTAATACAGGTTCGTCAGTAACAATTGAAGAATTTTCTTCATTACGCATTAATGGTCCATATACATTGCTCAAGCTTGGCCCCGATTTTGCGATGATTAAAAGTGGCGATTACAGGATTGAGGCATCGGGTGAGAATTTGATTGTTGAGACGCTGTCAGAGGAAGTGGCTGTATTCTCGTTTACAGTTATGACAATGCTGCATGTGACGTCAGTGGCGGAGGATGAGGTGCAGTATCGTGCGTAGGCGATATGATATTAAAATATCAGGGAATGGTGACCTTGCTGGCTTCCTTACTAACCTCGCGACAAGTAGTACGAAAATTTTATCGTTATCGGTCGGAGAAGGTGTGGCACGCTTTCGAACAGATCGTCAAGGACTGATGATTATTCGGCGTACTCGAAGGCGCTATCATGTGACTGTTAAAGTATCGCTTGTCGGGGAGGCGTCTGGTGCTAAAGGGGTCTTTAATTCTAATTTCTTTGTCATCGCTTGCGTGATCCCCTTTATCGCTTCATTATTCCTTTGGACAGTAGAAGTAGAATCTGAATGGCCGGAGGTTGAAGAACGAATTTATCAAAAATTAGAAAAAGCATCAATTGTACCATTACGACTTCTTGCATTCATCCCTGATGAAGGGGAGATTCGCAGAGAGCTTATGCTCGATGATCCTTCTCTCTCATGGGTACGGTTTAGAAGAGATGGAGCGACGTTGACTGTCATTCCGATGCTGTCACCTCAAACAACTGATGAAATAGTAACAGAAGAACAGCCTTCTGATTTAGTCGCACGTACTGGTGGTGTGATTACTGGCTTTGCATTGAAAAAAGGGGAACGGGTAAGTCGTGTCCATCAAACCGTTCAAAAGGGTGATACACTCGCTACAGGTGTTTTGGTTCAAGGTGATAAAAGGGTCATCGTTGGAGCAGATGGGGCGGTCTATGCTGATTATTGGATGGAATATTCTTTTAGCTTACCGAGCGTCGTTGAGTATCGTTTGCAAGGCGAAGAGACAGTGGAGTTTTCATTTAATTTCCCGTGGCAACCGCAAAAGAAAAAGTGGTCTCTTAAATCTTTTATCCAAACAGAACGGCATATAAATGACAGAGCTGGACAGTTCGAATTAGTTGCAGGTATGGAGGAAACCGTCCTCATTCCACTATTGAAAAATAAATTACTGTCTGAATCATTAACGAAAGCAGTTATTCAAGATGACAAAGTTTTGCACGTGTCATTCGATAATGATAAAGTTAGTGGGACCATATTGTTTTTAATCAATGACAATATCGCTGTCAAAAGACCGATTTCACAAGGAGAATGAGACCATGGATGAACAATTGATTCAACTGCATGTCGAAGACCCAAACGAAGCGGTTATGCTACTCGGGATTTCCGACCAAAATATGAAGTTAATCGAAGAAGCATTGAGCATTTCAATTATGACAAGAGGAGATACAATTGCGCTCAGTGGTGAAGAAGATAACCGCGAGTCAGCAAAAGCTCTTTTGGAACAGTTGCTGAAGGTCATTCGCAAGGGTGTGAATATTAATCAGCGCGACGTCTCAACAGCTATTGAGATGGTGAAAAGTGGAACGATTGAATATTTTGCAGAACTATATGATGAAGAAATCGCTAGAAATAGTAAAGGAAAAGCAATTCGTGCGAAAACGATTGGTCAACGCGAGTATGTTCATGCGATTCGGACGCGAGATCTTGTATTTTGTATTGGACCTGCAGGAACAGGAAAAACGTATTTGGCTGTAGTTCTTGCCATTCAAGCGATGAAATCAGGCTCAGCTAAACGAATTATTTTAACGCGTCCTGCTGTAGAGGCTGGAGAAAGCCTGGGCTTTCTTCCTGGCGACTTAAAGGAGAAAGTAGACCCATACCTACGTCCGTTATACGACGCACTCCATGACGTGCTAGGGACGGAACATACTGATCGGCTCATTGAACGAGGTGTCATTGAAATTGCACCGCTTGCTTATATGAGAGGGCGGACGTTGGACGATGCATTTGTTATTTTGGATGAAGCGCAAAACACGACAAAAGCACAAATGAAAATGTTTTTGACGCGCCTCGGCTTTGGTTCTAAAATGGTGATTACAGGAGATAAAACGCAGATTGATTTACCAAGAGGTGTTGAGTCCGGTTTAATTGTGACGGAAAATATTTTAAGCAAAGTGAGTGATATTAGCTTTCAATATCTAGAACAAGGGGATGTTGTACGTCATCCATTAGTTGCAAAAATTATTGAAGCTTACGAAGAAGAGCAGTCATCTTAAGTTGACTGCTTTTTTTACCAGTACTACTTGACTTGAATTGAGAAAAGTCACCAACGGTTATCATGGATTTTTCATTCTATAGAGAGAAAAAGAAATGGGGGATGTTCAATGCTGCAACCAATTAGGAAGTTTTTTCTATCACTGAAATTCACTTACTTAGCCATATTCCTTATCGGATTGTCAGGGATCCTCCTGTTTTCAATTATGTATGGTAGTGTCAAAAAAGAGACATATAAGCTGGAGTCGTTGCAAATTTCTCCAGATACTATTAGATCTATTAAGACAGTTGAGGATACGGTGAAAACGGAGCAGGATCGAGAACGGGCAGCACGAGAAGTTACGCCCGTCTATCAGTTGTCTCAAGATGTTGGGAAGAATCGACAAGCGATTGCGATGTCCATATTCGATTTCCTCATTGAAGTGAAAGAGATGGGAGAACTGGCGCAGTCTGAGGAAAATGAGTCTGTTTTGGACAATAGAATGCAAATTGCTGAAATGCGTAAAAAGCTCGGTAATTTAGAGAAAGAAGAGCCAGGTTTGCGTTTAAGCGATGATGCAATTTCGATGTTATTGGCCCAAAAAACGGAAGTGTTAGAGAATATTCAAAGCGTTCTTGCGACAACGATTGGTGAGGAGTTGTCAAAGCCAATCCGCAAAGAAGATTTGTCTACTATTCGCTATGAGGTAGAAAGAAAAATACGGCTTGCGGATACGATTCCACCGTCTGTTTTACAAACCATTTTAACGCTTGGACGCTTGTTAGTCGTGGAAACAGAAACAATCAATGTGGAAGCAACTGAATCGGGCATTGAACAAGCGAGAGCTGCTATAGAACCTACTCGTATTTTGCAAGGACAGGTTATCGTTCGTGAAGGACAAATGATCGATCGAGAAATTTATCGACAATTAGAACTAACCGGCTTATTGAACAACCAGTCAACAGTGAAACCATTTGCAGGTCTCGCCTTGTTTGTGTTGTTCGTGTCTGGTATTATCTTCATGCATTTCAATACTTGGCAGGAGCATAGCTCTGTGAAGAAAAAAGCGTTGGTCATTGTGCTATCCGTCTTTTTCTTGCTAGTCATCATGATGAAACTAATTGCGCTCATTGATGAGAATTTCAATGTATTATTGGCATTTCTTTTCCCGACAGCGCTAGCACCAATGCTAGTAAAGTTGTTGACGAATGAACGAATCGCTATTATGACGACTATTATAACGGCAGCTACTGCGGGTATAATGTTGCAGGAAGGATTTGCTGCGATCATTCAGATGGAAGTGGCCTTGTACATATTATTTGGTGGCGTTGTCAGCCTCTATTTACTAGGAGACGGGGGAAGGCGTTCCAGTATATTGCGGACAAGTGCAGGTGTCGTGGCGTCCAATATACTATTTATCTCTTTTTATTTGCTAATGACGCAATCTGCTTACGATCTGTCGGAGCTAGGATTTTATCTAATCGCCGCGGTTGCATCAGGTATTTTGTCTGGAGCTTTAACAATTGGTTTAATGCCATTTTTTGAAACGGCATTTGGGTTGTTATCAGATATGAAGCTTGTTGAATTGTCGAATCCCAACCATCCATTATTGAAAAAAGTATTATTTGAAACCCCGGGTACTTATCACCACAGTGTCATGGTGGCGAATTTGTCTGATGCAGCTTGTGAGGCAATTGGTGCCAATGGTTTATTGGCAAGAGTCGGGAGTTACTACCATGATATTGGCAAGACGATTAGACCAGGATTTTTCATCGAAAACCAGCATCCAGGACAAAATCCACATGATGCATTGCCACCGGAAAAAAGCCGTGATATTATTATTGCCCACGCAGAAGACGGTGCAAAGCTATTGGAGAAGTATAAGATGCCGCGTGAAATCATTAATATTGCACGTCAACATCATGGTACGAGTACATTGAAGTATTTCTATGTGAAGGCGAAGGAAGCGGGTAAGGATGTTGTGGAAGAAGAATTCCGCTATCCAGGTCCGAAGCCTCAAACAAAAGAAATTGCGATTATTTCGATTGCGGATAGTGTAGAGGCAGCCGTTCGATCTATGAAAGAGCCGAATCCGCAAAAGATTGCTGGACTTGTACGCGCTATTGTCAACGATCGCTTGAATGACGGACAGTTCGATGAATGCGATCTTTCTATGAAAGAATTAAAGAAAGCGGAAAAAGTGATTTGCGAGACATTAAATGGCACATTCCATAGTCGGATTGAATATCCAGAATGATTGCGAAAGGAGATAATAAACATGCTAGACCTTTATTTTGACGATGAAACAGCTACCGTTGATCATAAAGTGGAAGGGTTAATTCGGGAATTATTGAGTCATGCGGCGCGTGAGGAAGCTTTGACAGGTGAGATAGAGGTCTCTGTGACGTTTATGACGGATGAAGCGATTCAGGAAGTGAATGCGGAGTACCGTGGAAAAGATATGCCGACGGACGTTATTTCATTTGCGCTGGAAGAGATGACAGAAGGTGAAGTGGCGATTGTTGTAGAAGAAGGCATGCCAACGGTTTTAGGTGATATACTTATTTCTGTGGAAACTGCTGCTAGACAGGCGGAGGAATATGGGCATGATTTTAGGCGTGAAATGGGATTTCTTGCGCTTCATGGTTTTTTGCATTTACTCGGATATGATCATATGACTGAGGACGATGAAGCGAAAATGTTCGGCAGGCAAAAGGAGATACTCGCTTCATTCGGACTTGAGAGGTGACACAATGCGGAAGTTTTTCAAGGCGTTCGACTATGCATGGAGTGGAATTTTATATGGTCTACAGGCTGAACGAAATTTGAAATTTCATCTAGCTTCTGCTGGTGCTGTGAGTATTGCAGGTTTATTTACTCGCTTATCAGCGATGGAATGGTGTATCGTTTTACTGCTAATCGCTGGAATGATTGCGCTTGAAATGATGAATGCTGCTATCGAACGTGTTGTGGACCTTATTACGCTAGAAATCCACCCGCTTGCCAAGCAAGCGAAGGATCTCGCAGCGGGAGCTGTGCTAGTGTATGCGATTATCAGTGTTGTAATTGGCTTTATCATATTTATACCGAAATGGTTTAACTAGGAGAGTGTTTGTATGGAAATGGAAAAATTAATTGTTGAATCAAAAAAGGCACGGGACAAAGCATATGTCCCTTATTCTAAATTTCCAGTTGGGGCGGCATTAGTTGCTGAGGATGGGACTGTCTATCATGGCTGTAATATTGAAAACTCTGCGTATAGTATGACAAATTGTGCGGAGCGGACGGCCTTTTTCAAGGCGGTTTCGGAAGGTGTTCATACATTCAAGGCGTTGGCAGTCGTTGGAGATACAGATGGTCCGGTTTCTCCATGTGGTGCATGTAGACAAGTCATCGCTGAATTTTGCGAGGGGTCTATGCCTGTCTATTTAACGAATTTAAAAGGGGACGTCCTTGAAACTACGGTTGCAGAATTGTTGCCCGGCGCGTTTTCCAAGGAGGATCTTTCTTATGCAGCAAAACAATAAATCATTCAAGTCGGGTTTTATCTCGATTATTGGTCGTCCGAATGTAGGGAAATCGACATTTTTAAACCGAGTGGTTGGGCAGAAAATCGCCATCATGAGTGACAAGCCGCAGACGACTCGTAACAAAGTGCAAGGAGTTGTTACGACGGATGACTCACAATTCATCTTTATCGATACGCCAGGTATCCATAAGCCGAAGCATAAATTGGGCGATTTTATGGTGAAAACAGCACGTAACACATTGAAAGAAGTCGACATTATTATGTTCATGGTCAATGCGGATGAAGCAATTGGCCGAGGGGATCGTTTTATTATTGAGATGCTTGAAAATACCCAGACACCCGTATTTTTGATCATCAATAAAATTGATTTAGTTCACCCTGATGAATTGTTGAAAATCATTACATCGTACACCTCTGAATATGACTTCGCAGAAATCGTTCCTATTTCTGCGATGAATGGGAATAATATAGAACGTTTAAATGAGACGTTGACGAAGTATTTGCCGGAAGGACCGAAATATTATCCCGACGATCAAGTAACCGATCATCCAGAGCGTTTCATCATCTCTGAATTGATTCGTGAAAAGGTGTTGCATTTAACACGGGAAGAGATTCCACATTCCGTTGCGGTTGTCATTGAGAAAATAGACCGCGAGGAAAAACGTGAAATGATTAATGTCATGGCGACGATTGTTGTGGATCGTGATTCTCAAAAAGGTATCGTCATTGGGAAAAAAGGTGCATTGCTGAAAGAGATAGGAACGAAGGCAAGGCATGACATTGAAATGCTATTAGGTTCGAAAGTATTTTTAGAGCTGTGGGTTAAGGTGCAAAAGGACTGGCGCAATAAGCCTGAACAGCTGAAGGAATTTGGTTTTAGAGAAGACGAATATTAATAATAAGGAACGCTGCTTAAGTACGCCACGTCCTGTGGTGACAGCTGCATGACCCACTTCGTGTGGGCCTGGAGGTGATGGCCTTGCTGAATAAATGGGAAGGTATCATTTTAAGAAGTATGCCATATGGCGAATCGAATAAGATTGTCACGCTCTATACGCGAGAAGCTGGCAAGCTAACAGTGATGGCTAGAGGGGCAAAAAAGCCGGCAAGTCGCTTGGCTGCTATTACACAGCCGTTCACACATGGCTCCTTTCTCATTCGAAAAGGAAGAGGAATGGGAACGCTTGAACAGGGTGAGCCGATTGAATCGATGCGCCATATTCGTGAGGATCTTGAAGCGACAGCTTACGCGAGTTACGTTGTTGAACTCATTGATCGTCTGACGGAGGATGGTGAGCGTTCCGGGGGCATTTACGGGTTATTGCATGAGGCACTGCATGCCATTAATGAGCAATACGATCCAGAAGCGATTGCGTTGTTTGTCGAGTGGAAGATGTTGCCGGTTGCTGGTATTCACCCTGTTCTGCATCAGTGCGCAAATTGCGGGGCAACGGAAGGGGAGTTTGCGTTTTCTTTTAAAGAAATCGGCTTCCTTTGTCATCGCTGTTTCCATATAGATCGCTATATCATTCGTATTTCGCCAATGCAATTAAAGCTGATAAGGACATTTTACACCGTTCCCATCAATCGAGTTGGCAATTTGACGTTGAAAAAGACAACAAAACAATTTATGAAAAAGCTTGTGCGCACAATTTATGATGAACAGGTTGGCATTCGATTGAAGTCGAGATCCTTTCTTGATCAGCTTGAATCGACACCTGAATTGCTACCACGAAAAGAAAAACCGGAGGAACAAGGCGATTAAGCTTTATTCCTCCGGTTTTTTTGGTTCATTTAAAATTCAAGATGCTTCGCAATATATTCTTTTACATCTGCAATTGGCATACGCACTTGTTCCATTGAGTCGCGGTGACGTACTGTTACTTGGCGATCTTCTTCAGAATCGAAGTCGTACGTGATACAGAATGGTGTACCAATTTCATCTTGACGACGGTAGCGTCTACCGATGGATTGAGAATCGTCGTATTGAACGTTGAAATGCTTCGCTAGTTGTGCGTAAACTTCGCCAGCACTATCTGCTAACTTCTTCGACAAAGGAAGAACCGCAGCTTTGACAGGTGCAAGTGCAGGGTGGAAGCGAAGAACCGTGCGTTTATCGTCATTTTCCAATTCCTCTTCGTCGTAAGCATCACATAAGAACGCAAGTGTCACACGGTCAGCACCAAGTGATGGCTCGATGCAATACGGTACGAATTTTTCATTCGTCACAGGGTCTTGGTAATGGAAATCCTCACCTGAATGCTCCATATGACGATTTAAGTCAAAGTCCGTACGGTTTGCAATGCCCCATAGCTCGCCCCAACCAAATGGGAATTTGTATTCGATGTCAACAGTCCCTTTTGAGTAGTGGGAAAGCTCATCCTCATTATGCTCACGTAAACGCATAGCATCCTCAGTCATTCCAAGATTCAACAAGAAGTTCTTGGAATAATCGCGCCAGTACTCATACCATTTCATATCTTCGCCAGGCTTACAGAAGAATTCAAGCTCCATCTGTTCGAACTCGCGTGTTCGGAATGTGAAGTTACCTGGTGTAATTTCGTTACGGAAGCTTTTGCCGATTTGTGCAATCCCAAAAGGCATTTTTTTGCGCATTGAGCGTTGAACATTTTTAAAGTTGACGAAAATTCCTTGTGCTGTTTCAGGACGTAGGAAAATTTGGTTTGCTGATGAGTCTGTCACACCTTGTGACGTTTTAAACATCAAGTTGAACTGACGAATTTCGGTATAATCTATTGCGCCACAAGTAGGGCACACGACATTATGCTCTTGAACAAGCTCTGCCATTTTGTCGAAAGAAAGACCGTCAACGACCAATTCAATACCTTTTTCATCAAGTGCATCTTCAATCAATTTATCAGCACGATGACGCGTTTTACATTTTTTACAGTCGATCATTGGATCATTGAAGTTACCGATGTGACCAGAAGCTTCCCATACTTTCGGATTCATCAGAATCGCTGCGTCAAGACCAACGTTATATGGTGACTCCTGAACAAATTTCTGCCACCAAGCTTTTTTAACGTTGTTTTTCAATTCGATACCGAGTGGACCATAATCCCATGTATTCGCCAACCCTCCATAAATTTCAGAGCCTGGGAATACAAACCCTCTTTGCTTCGCTAAATTAACTACCTTCTCCATTGACATTGTCAAAGTAAATCCCTCCAATTATTAATAAAATATGTCTCGGCGGACTTAGCTTGCATTCCTTGATTCAGCAGAGGCTTATACTGAACCATAATAAAAAGCACCCATCCCCGGACATTATGTCCGAGGACGAGTGCATGATGACCCGCGGTTCCACCTCGATTGGCTACTAATAATAGCCCACTTCATAGTACAATGGCTCGAGGATGCCGTTTCGTGTCAGTACGGGCTTTCACTGTCCCCGTTCGCTTCAATCGACACTACTTATCGTCCTGTCTCCGCCTATTCAATTCTTTTTTAGTCTAGCATGATTCCGATTTCTTCGCAATAGTGTACGTATTCGTATATAATAATCGAGGATAAAGAATTGAACGATTAGGGCGGTGACATTTATGGAACTGAATAAGCGCCAGACGGAAATCCTTGCAATCGTTAAAGCGGACGGACCCATCACTGGCGAACAAATTGCGGAGCGGCTTACGTTAGCAAGAGCTACCATTCGTCCAGATTTAGCTATTTTAACAATGGCAGGTTATTTAGATGCGAGACCTCGTGTCGGCTATTTCTATTCAGGTAAAAAACCTGTCCAATCAGTTGCCGATAGTATGGTAGGTATGAAAGTACGGGATTTTCAGTCCATCCCAGTTGTGGTCGCAGAAAACACTTCGGTTTACGACGCTATTTGTCACATGTTTTTGGAAGACGTTGGCACACTTTTTGTCGTCAGCAGCTCCTCCCTTCTCACAGGAGTTTTATCGAGAAAAGATTTATTGCGTACCAGTCTTGGAAATAATGACTTAGACAAAATTCCGGTTCACGTCATCATGACGCGTATGCCAAATATTACGTATTGTAATAAGCAGGATACGCTGCTGCATGTGGCGAAGAAAATGATAGACAAACAGATTGATTCATTACCGGTTGTCAATGACAATGGAGAAGGTCTTGAAGTAATCGGAAGGATTACAAAAACGAATATTACCGCAGCCTTCCTATCACTTTCGGACGACCATGAATTATGAGGGGGATACAATGAGAAAGTTAACATTATTCATCGTCTCTGACTCTGTCGGTGAAACGGCTGACCTAGTTGCCAAAGCGGCTGCTAGTCAATTTAGACAAGGGCTCGAAGCTGTTTCGATGAAACGATTTTCACATATTGAAGATGAGTCTCAACTACATGAAATTGCTTATTTAGCAAAAAAACAAGATGCCATCATCATTTACACACTCGTAAAAAATGGAATGCGTCGAAAAATTCAACAGCAATGCCTAGCTCAAGGCGTTCAATGTATTGATTTACTAGGTCCGGTAGTGGACAAAATCGGTTCGGAGTTAGGTGAAAAACCTCTTGAAGAGCCGGGGCTTGTTCGCCAGCTAGATGATGATTATTTCAAAAAAATTGAAGCGATTGAGTTCGCAGTCAAATACGATGATGGCAGAGATCCGCGTGGCATTTTGAAGGCAGATATCGTATTAGTTGGTGTTTCAAGAACGTCGAAAACGCCGTTATCGCAATACTTAGCGCATAAGCGTTATAAAGTAGCGAATGTTCCATTAGTACCTGAAGTAGATCCTCCAGAAGAATTATTTATGATTAATCCTGAGAAATGTTTTGGACTTGTCATTTCATCAGAAAAGCTGAATTCGATTCGTAAAGAAAGACTCATTGCACTTGGCTTGAAAGATGACGCAAGTTACGCGCGTGTTGAACGCATTGACAATGAAATTAACCATTTCAACAAGGTCGTGTCAAAAATCGGTTGTAAGGTTATTGATGTAACAAACCGTGCTGTTGAAGAAACGGCTAATTTAATTCTTAGTGAAATTTCCAATTATAATAGATAACACGCGTATAAATGAATGTTGAAAGCCGTGACATGCTAAAGAAGGAGGACCGCCCGAAAAATCGGGATGGTTCTTCTTTTGCGGATTTTAGATTATCTATCAATCACGCCTCGGCGTGATTGCGTCCAGATTTTGAATTGCGCTTATCTAAGTGCCTTAATTTCTGCAAAAAACGCAGAAATACTGCAAATCGAACCCTTTGCTGTTCGATTCGCAGCAATTAACTCCCTTCAAAATCTGTGACATCAGGGAAGGATTGAACTGAATCCTTCCTTGGAGGCTTAACTTAATTCAGCAAATGTATTTGTACTGAAAGCGAAGCGTCAGCTACAGGGGCTTGAACCCCCACTGAATTTGAAGGCATATTTAGCTTTCATCCCTCCCAATTTATAGAAGTGGGGGACTTTTACTGAATTAAGTTAATTAATAATTTTAAAGTCGAGCAAAAGCCTTTGTAATAGTGTAAAATAATAGTTTCGGAGTATAATCGAAAATATTTTGTCGAATACAGAGGATTTTTGAAGAATTTCTCGAAATCAGTAATAGAGTAGTTTGGAAAATGGTGATAGGATGACGAGAATACCAGAAGAAACAATCGAAGCTGTCCGTTCAAAGACCGACATTGTAGATTTGATAGGTGAATATGTACAGCTGACGAAAAGGGGGAAGAACTGGTTTGGACTTTGTCCATTCCACGGTGAAAGTACACCGTCTTTTTCAGTTTCAGAGGATAAGCAATTGTTTCATTGTTTTGGATGTGGTGCAAGTGGTAATGCGATTACGTTCGTGATGGATATTGAAAATAGTCCATTTGCAGAAGCGGTTGTGAAGCTAGCGGAGCGGACTGGCATTGAGATTGACACAATCGTGAGCGAAGGCACTGATACACAACCTCATCATGAATTCAAACCAATGATTGAAGCACATGCCCTTGCGGCAAACTTCTACAGTCACCTATTGTTAAACACCGTAGAAGGTGAAGAAGCACTACAATATCTTGAAAAAAGAGGATTTACGAGGGACAGTATCGAAAAATATGGTATTGGGTGGTCTCTCAATGATTGGGAAGCGTTAACGAATCTGTTAAAACGCAAAGATTACAGCATGATGGATATGGAACGTGCAGGTTTGTGTATTATGAAAGATGATGGGACAGGCTATTTTGATCGGTTTCGGGGACGTATTATGTTTCCGTTGCGGGACGATAATGGTAATGTTGTCGGGTTCTCAGGACGGATCTTATCCGGGTCGAAACAAGAAGCAAAATACTTGAATAGTCCTGAAACACCAATATTCGAAAAAAGTCATATTTTGTACAATTTTCACAATGCACGTCTTAACGTTCGGAAATCGGGTAAAGTAATACTGTTTGAAGGATTTATGGATACGATATCAGCAGATCGTGCTGGTGTTACGAATAGCGTTGCTGTTATGGGGACAGCATTGTCTGATAAACACCTTATTAAGCTAAAAAGAATTGCGAAAGAAATAATCATTTGCTGTGATGGTGATGATGCTGGCTGGGAAGCGGCAAAACGCTTTGCAGATCTGGCGATGAAAAAAGGAATGAATGTTCAAATTGCTTTGCTTCCAGGAAAGATGGACCCTGATGATTATATTACTCAATTCGGTGCCGAGGCTTTTCGTGAAAAAGTGATTGATAATCCACATTCGTTCATGTCGTTCATTATGGCGTATGCCAAGCGCTCCAAGAACTTATCTTATGAAAATGATGTATTGCAATATATTCATGAAGTGTTGGAAGAATTATCACTGCGACCATCGCCGGTAGAACGGGATTTATATATTCGACAACTTTCGACTGAGACAGGTGTATCTGTCGATGCCATTCAACAGCAATTCATCAAAATGGCTGGTCAGCAGGCAAAAAGGGCAAAGGCAACACCAGTACCAGAGGAAATGACTCAACAACCTCAGCAAGCGACACCAAGGCGTAAGAAAACAGGCACTGAGCGTGCTGAGCGTTTACTGCTCTATCATTTACTAAATGACGGTGAGTTGTTCGATCGTTTACAGATGGACAAGCCTAACTTGTTCATACGTGACGATTATGTTGCGATATTTGTACGACTGGCGGGGTTTTACGAACAGCATGGTACTCCTGACTTTCATAGGTTTGCCGAGTCAATCGAAGATCGTGAGCTGCGGAAAATTGTGCTAGAAGCGGCCATGGTGGAAAGAGACCCCGAACAAACACAGGCAGAGATAAATGACTGTATTCATCATTTAGAGAAATATCGAATCAGCTTGATGATTCAAGAGAAAATGCACGAATCGAAAGAAGCAGAAAAGATGAAGGATCATACCCGGGCGCTGGAGCTGGCCAGGGAAATTATACAGCTCCGGAAAACATGGACGACATTGTAGTCGTATTCCGGTGTACTAAGGAGGAACGGGTAAGATGAGTAAAAAAGAATTAGCTGGAGATATGGAGCACGAACTAACAATTGAGGAAGCGAAAGCGAACCTGTTAGAGGCTGGAAAGAAATCAGGCGAACTGACGCTTGACGATGTGACCGAGAAATTAGCAGCATTTGAGATGGAGCCGGAGCAATTTGAGGAGTTTCTAGATTTGATAGAAGCACAAGGAATTGAAATGGATCGTAAAATTGATGACGAATCCGGAGAAGACGGTGGCAAAGCAGCAACAGAAGAAACGCAGTTCGATTTAAATGATCTCAGCGTACCACCGGGCGTTAAAATCAATGACCCTGTACGTATGTACTTGAAAGAGATTGGCCGCGTTGACTTATTAACTGGTGCAGAGGAAGTTGAACTAGCGATTCGCATTCTAGACGGTGATGAAGAAGCGAAAAAACGATTGGCAGAAGCCAATCTTCGACTAGTGGTCAGCATAGCTAAGCGCTATGTTGGGCGAGGCATGCTGTTCCTGGATTTGATTCAGGAAGGGAATATGGGTCTTATTAAAGCGGTTGAGAAGTTTGATCATACGAAGGGCTTCAAGTTTAGTACGTATGCTACATGGTGGATTCGTCAAGCGATTACACGTGCCATTGCAGACCAAGCTCGGACGATTCGTATCCCTGTGCATATGGTAGAAACGATTAATAAGCTCATCCGCGTACAACGTCAGTTATTGCAGGATCTTGGACGTGAACCGTCTCCAGAAGAAATTGGTGAGGAGATGGATTTGACGGCAGAAAAAGTGCGTGAAATCCTGAAAATTGCACAAGAGCCAGTCTCATTGGAGACTCCGATTGGGGAAGAAGATGATTCACATCTTGGCGATTTCATCGAAGATTCCGAGGCACAATCACCATCTGACCACGCGGCTTATGAATTGCTAAAAGAACAGTTGGAAGACGTGCTGGATACTTTAACGGACCGCGAAGAAAATGTTTTACGTCTTCGTTTCGGTTTGGATGATGGGCGTACACGTACGCTTGAGGAAGTCGGTAAAGTATTTGGTGTAACAAGAGAGCGGATTCGCCAAATTGAGGCAAAAGCCCTGCGTAAACTACGTCACCCATCAAGAAGCAAGCGATTGAAGGATTTCCTAGAGTAAAATGAGTTCACCGGCATATTATTGTGCCGGTGATTTTTACGATAAAGCCCTTATTTTCAGCTATATTGAGGAGCGATAAGACTTATGAACCAACAGCGAAAGCGAATTATTATTTCTGAGATCAAATATTGGAAGCATAACAGGTTACTGCCAGCGCATTATTGTGATTTTCTCATTACACTTTACGCACAAGGGGAAGAGGGAAATAAGCAAGAAGTAAAAGTTTCCGAGTCTATTATAGTGAAAGAAAAAAAGAAGTTAAATCGAATTATCCTGCTATTAGTGCTAGTTTCTTTAGTTGTTAGTGGAAGTATGTTTATCTTTACGCATTATCCTGCTGAGACAATGACGGTAGCGGCAATCATTGTGACTGTGTTTTTATTATCGACTTTACGTAAGAAGGTAAACCAGTCGTTGGCTCCTTTTATATACATAATCGTATCGTTTATGCTTTTATTCATGTCGTTAAAATTATGGTTTGTTTTTTTTGAAGGGCATACGATGTTGTTGCTTGGATTATTGATGTTGAACTGTTCGCTTTGGTTATTTGCGGGGCGTTTATTAAAGTTACTGTATTTCACAATTTCCGGAACAGTGGGTTTATTGTTAATTATCGGATTTTTACTACTTTCATTTTGAGGTTGTGAAAGTAGTAGCTTATTCGTTATAATTAACTTGTAAGCGTTTACAACAAAGGGGATGAAGATGTTGAATTTTGATTTAACAGAAGAACAACAGATGATAAAAAAGATGATACGGGAATTTTCGGATGAAGTCGTTGCACCTGGTGCTATTGAACGCGATCGAACAAAAGAATTTCCAGTCGATATTTTTCAGCAACTTGCGGATATGGGCCTGATGGGGTTGCCGTTTTCGGAACAATTTGGGGGCGGAGGTGCCGATACGGTGAGCTTCGCTATTGTGACAGAGGAACTTAGTCGTGCATGTGCATCGACGGGTATTACGTATTCAGCACATATTTCGCTTGGGGGAGCGCCGCTGAATTTATTTGGTACGGAAGAGCAGAAGCAGAAGTATTTAACACCGATTTGTAAGGGAGAATCGTTTGGTGCTTTTGGTTTAACGGAAGCAAATGCAGGCTCGGATGCAGGAGGTACGCAAACGATAGCCGTGGAGGATGGCGATGATTTCGTTATTACGGGATCGAAGGTGTTCATAACGAACGCTAGTTATGCCAAGCATCTTGCTATAACAGCAATTACAGGAACTGTTGATGGTGAAAAAGAAATTAGTGCAATTATAGTTCCAACGGATGCACCAGGGTTTACGATTATTAATAACTATGAAAAAATGGGGCTGAATGCTTCTAATACGACTGAGCTTGTGCTGGATCATGTTCGTGTGCCAAAAGCTAACTTACTAGGGGAGCGTGGAAACGGCTTCCGTCAGTTTTTAGTGACATTGGATGGAGGACGTATCGGTATTGGAGCAATGGCTGTGGGCATCGCGCAGGCCGCTTTCGATCGAGCGCTCAGTTATTCGAAAGAACGTAAGCAATTCGGAAAAACATTGGCACAATTTCAAATTACTCAATTTAAATTAGCTGATATGGCCTTAAAAATTGAATTGGCACGCAACATGGTCTACAAAGCCGCGTGGTTGAAGGATCAAGGGCGTCCATTTTCAAAAGAAGCATCCATGTGTAAGCTTTACGCTTCGGAAATCGCAATGGAAGTTGCAACGGAAGCTATTCAAATTCATGGCGGATATGGCTATATGAAGGAATATGAAGTCGAACGTTATATGCGTGATGCTAAATTATTAGAAATTGGTGAAGGAACTTCAGAAGTCCAACGTATGGTCATTGCGCGTCTGATTGGTTGTTAACTTACGGTAGTAGCAACAGGAGATTTGTCGAAATTGTTACAGCGAATTAAAAGATAATCAATAACTCTTTCAGTTTTCAATTGAATACAGTACAATAATAGTTGTGCACTGTATCCGATACAGTATCAATTTAAATGAAGGAGGTAATATCAATGGGTAAAAATCCAATAGTACCTTATATCCTAATTTTCGCGCTTGGACTTGGTCTTATTTTCTTTATGTCCCTTTATGGACTTGATCAACAAAAAGAAATCGCAAATGAGGGTGACGAAGGTAAAACTGAAGATGTAGCAGCTGAGTTCGATCCTGAAGTTGCAATTGGTAAATGTATTGGCTGTCATGGTGGAGATCTAACGGGCAATAGTGGGCCAGCTTTAGTCGGCACTACTCTTTCCAAAGACGAAATCAAGGACATCATTCTAAATGGTACGACTGGTGGAATGCCAGGAGGTATGATTAAGGAAGATGCTGAGCTTGATGCAATGGCAGACTATATTCTATCACTTAAATAATTCGATATGTGCAAGAGCTGTCAGTCAGCAGAAGAACTCTGTCGACTGACAGCTTTTTTCTATTGACTAAAATGGTACACTATTGACTATATACTAACAGTGAAAGGTGAGGATAATGTGAACACAGTACGTTTATCAACTCGATTGGCTACGGTTGCTTCTTTTGTCGAAACAGGGTCTGTTGTTGCAGATATTGGAAGTGATCATGCCTATTTGCCTTGCTTCCTTGTTCATAATGGAATTATTAATCGGGCAATTGCGGGGGAGGTTGTCAAGGGACCATATGAATCTGCAATCCGAAACGTTCGACGTGAAGGGCTCTCATCTGCGGTAACTGTAAGATTGGCGAATGGATTGCTTGCGATTGAAGAAGGTGACGAGGTCGACACCGTGACAATCGCAGGGATGGGTGGACCACTTATCGCCAACATTTTGGAAAGTGGAAAAAGTCGACTTTACGGAGTTAAGCGTATCATTGCGCAGCCGAATATTTATGCGAAAGCAATACGTGAATGGGCGATTGCGAATGAATGGCTCATAATTGAAGAGATGATTTTGAAGGAAGATGGAAAAATATATGAAATCATTGTTTTGGAAAAAGGAGTAGCTACATACAACGAACTGGAACTACTCGTTGGACCTTTCTTACTTCAATCTAAATCAGCTGTCTTTTTGGAAAAATGGCAGAAAGAATTGGAGGAATGGCAACGCGTGCTAGTCTCTCTGGAACAGGCAGAGCAAACAGCTACAATTGAAGCGCGGAAGAATGAGCTTATAAGGCATATCGACTTTGTTGGAAAGGTGTTGGCAACATGAAAAATGTAAATGGACATGAAATCATTAACCTTTTCGAGCAATGGTCTCCAAAACGTTTTGCTATGGAGGGGGACCCTGTAGGTCTTCATATCGGCCAATTAAATTGCTCGGTAGAAAAAGTACTTATCACATTGGATGTCAATGAGGAAGTAATTGATGAGGCGATTCGAAGTGGTGCCAATCTTATTATTGCTCATCATCCACCCCTTTTCAGACCGTTGAAAAACTTAGTAACGGATACGCCCCAAGGAAGAATGATTGAGAAATGCGTAAAAAACGATATTGCTGTTTATGCGGCACATACCAATTTAGACGTCGCTCCTGGTGGTGTCAATGATATGCTCGCTGAAAAGCTAGGGTTACTTGATACAGTAGTTGTTGAACCGACCTTCTCCGAGCCTTTGTACAAACTTGTTATTTTTAGCCCAGTCACGCATACAGATGATCTTAGGAAGGCATTGGCACAGGCGGGGGCAGGTGCAATTGGCGATTACACTGGATGTAGCTTTAGCTCTACGGGGACAGGTCGTTTTACGCCAGTTGAAGGGGCTGAACCGTATATTGGGGAAGTGGGAAAAGGTGGGGAAGTCCATGAAGAAAAAATTGAAGTTGTTCTGCCGGGTACGATTCGCAATAAAGTGCTAAAGGCTATGCTGATGGCACATCCTTATGAAGAACCAGCGTATGATTTTTTTGTCCTCGATCAGCGGACCAATGAATACGGTCTCGGTCGCATAGGTAAACTGGAGGAAAAAACGACGGTTGCACAGTTTGCTGAACATGTAAAACAGGTATTCGGTGTGCCAGCCCTACGTTTTGTCGGTAATCCAAATAAGCAAATTCAAAAAGTTGCAGTACTAGGTGGCGATGGCAATAAATATATCGGTGCTGCCAAAAGAGCCGGTGCAGATGTGTTGGTCACAGGGGATTTATATTACCATGTGGCACATGACGCAGAGGCGATGGGACTTGCTGTCATAGATCCGGGGCATAATATTGAAAAAGTAATGATTGCAGGTGTTGCAGATTATATGCAGGATGCATGTGCAAAAGCGGGGTACAATGTAAAGTTCATTGAATCGGCAGTTATTACAGAACCATTTCAATTTATTTAACCTACTAAAAAAAGGACCGACCTCCCAGAAATGGAGGTCGGTTCATTTTATGTTGTCGCGTATGGTTCAATACGATCAACAGGTGTTGGGTTTTTAATTTTGGGTAGAATTTTTTCCAATGCGAATTTGCGCTCTGGGTGATGTGTCGAAGGATCTTCTACATCGAATTTCTCTAGAAAGGCAATAACCTCACGTACAATCAATGTTGGTGTGGAAGCGCCAGCAGTAACTGATACCGTTTCAACGCCCGTTAGCCAACTAACATCGAGCTCAGACACATCAGAAATACGGTACGAAGGTGTGTCCGCAATTTCAACGGATACTTGTGTGAGGCGGTTTGAGTTATTACTTTTCGGATCGCCGACGACAATGAGAAGGTCGGATTGACCGGCTTGTTCGGCAACGGCTTCCTGTCTAACTTGAGTCGCCATGCAAATTTCCTTATGCACTTCGATATGTGGATACTTCACTTTGAGAGCATCCATAATATGAATGACATCCCATTGACTCATCGTCGTTTGGTTCGTGACGAGTAACTTGCTATTATTGACGTTTAAGCTTTCAACATCTTCTAATGTTTCAATTAGGTGAACGGCATGAGGTGCTACTCCGATTGCACCCTCAGGCTCAGGGTGATATTTTTTACCGATGTAAACAATATCATAGCCTTCCTCCGTCTTTTCCTCAATTAAATCATGTGTAACAGTAACATCTGGACAAGTTGCATCGATAGAAACAAGTCCCTTTCTTTTCGCCAGCTCACGTACTTCAGGTGATACACCGTGTGCTGTGAAAATAACGGTACCCGTCTCGACTTTCTCCAGAATTTCCAAACGATTTTCACCGTCGAGTGTGATGATACCGTCTTCTTCAAAAGCATCCGTCACATGCTTATTATGAACAATCATCCCTAATATATAGATGGGTCTCGGCAAAGTTTTGTCGAGTGCCGCATTTCTTGCGATAATCATTGCATCGACAACCCCGTAGCAATACCCTCTAGGGGAAATCTTCAACACTTTCATATATTGTCACTCCTCTAAATAGGATCTATCATCTATTATAGCTGAGTTTTTGAGTAGATTCAATTTCGCCGCAGTGAAATTGCGTCCAAATTTCGAATTGTGTTGGCGAAAATCAAAATCTGTGATCTCGACCGGAGACAAACTTGAAAGAGTAAGGAGCTTGAACTCCTTACTCTTTCAAGTTCAAAATTATAAAATTTAAGGTTGGAAAATGCGAGGAATGGATGCACCGACTGAGCCACTTGCTGCTGACGAAGCACTAGAAGCCGCCCCAGCACTGGCCACTGCTGATCCAGCCGCTGGGAGGCCTTGGAAACCTTTGTACAGTCTCCACATCGCAGGCAAATTTTGAACCATAGGTGCGAATTGTTGAACCATAGGTGCAAATTGTTGTGCGGTATTTAAAAACTGGTTGGCGGTTTGCATATAAGATTCCATCTTTGAAGGACCTTGTTGTTGACCCGGACCGCCAAGCGGATTATTTATTTGATTTCCCATTGGACTACCGTTTTGCATGGGGGGAGCAGGCATCTGCATTGGGTTCATTTGTGGAGGCAACCCGAAGCCCGTTTGTCCCATGGACGGTGGCGTGGCTGGCTGTTGCACGAACGGATAAAAGGATTCGTACCTCATCATATTCTCCTTTCAATTAATCAGAATGAACTTTCACATTGTATACTATGCGAAAATCGCATACGGCGGAACAGAATCATGTTATAATATGACTACGATTAGGAGGAACAACAATGTCTAAATTTACTGATTATCAATTTAAACCGTTTATTCGGGAAGCTATCGGGAGGCTCGGCTTTGAAAACCCGACACCGATTCAAAAAGAAATGATTCCACTCATCCTGAAAGGGACGAATGCAATTGGACAAGCTCATACAGGAACAGGGAAATCTCACAGCTTTCTTATTCCTGTATTGGAAAGGACAGATACCACTGTCGATGAATTACAAGCAGTGATTTCAGCACCAACGAGAGAGCTGGCAACACAATTATTTGATGAGCTTGTTAAAATGACGCAAGGGACTGATGTACGTAGCTCACTGCTAATTGGTGGAACTGACAAGCAACGTTCGATAGGGAAGTTGAAAGCGAATCCGCATATTGTCGTCGGAACACCGGGGCGTATTAGTGATATGGCTGAAAATGGAGCACTTGCTATCCATACAGCAAAAATATTAGTCATTGACGAAGCAGACCTCGCGTTTGATATGGGCTTTATCGAGGATATCGACAAGTTTGCATCGAAAATGCCTACAGATCTTGAAATGTACGTATTCTCTGCAACGATTCCTGAAAAGTTAAAGCCGTTTTTGAATAAATACATGGAAACGCCTGTTCATGTGAAAATCGGTGAACGTAAGCCGTTGACAGAAGGAATGCGTTACTCACTTGTACCTGTCCGCAGTATGAATAAAAGGAAAAAGCTACTGCACGTCATTGAAGCTGTCAACCCTTATTTGGCAATTATCTTCACAAATACACGTCAAAATGCAGATGGATTAGCTGCTTATCTCGCTGAAAATGGCATTAAAGCAGGGAAGATTCACGGTGATCTAACACCACGTGAGCGAACGCGTATGATGAAGCAAATTCGTGATTTGGAATACCAATATATCGTAGCGACAGATCTTGCAGCGCGCGGTATTGATATTCCAGGCGTGAGTCATGTTATCAACTTCGAACTACCTGACGAACTGGAGTTTTTCATCCACCGTGTGGGACGTACAGCGCGTGCTGGCCTTGAAGGAACTGCCATTACATTGTACGAGCCATCCGAGGATGATAAGATTGTTAAAATTGAGAAGCTGGGTATTCCGTTTATTCACGAAGATGTGAAAAACGGTGAGTGGGTTGAAGTAAAAGAGCGTCATGCGAGACGTAACCGTATAAAAGAAGAGGATGATATTGATCGCAAAGCAACATCATTCGTTCGAAAACCAGCAAAGGTCAAGCCAGGCTATAAAAAGAAAATGGCACAGGAAGTCGAACGTTTTAAAAAGCGTGAAAGGAGATTGACACGAAAAAATGACAAACGATAAACCATTATTGCTAGGCTCTCACGTCTCGATGAGTGGCAGTAAAATGCTACTCGGCTCAAGTGAAGAAGCCGCAAGCTATGGAGCGAGTACTTTTATGATTTACACAGGGGCACCTCAGAACACGCGGAGGAAGCCCATTGAAGACTTAAATATTGAGGCGGGGCAGCTGCATATGAAGGACAAAGGATTGTCAAATATCGTTGTCCATGCGCCGTATATTATTAATATTGCAAACACGTTAAAGCCGGAAACATTTGAGCTAGGGGTTACTTTTTTACAAAAGGAAATTGAACGGACGGCTGCGCTCGGTATCAATCAAATCGTTTTGCACCCAGGCGCTCATGTTGGAGCAGGCGTGGATTTGGGAATTGCTAAAATTGTCGAAGGGCTGAATGAGGTGCTTTCTCAAGATTACCCGGTGCGTATTGCGCTGGAAACGATGGCGGGTAAAGGGACTGAATGTGGTCGGAACTTTGATGAGATTGCCAAAATTATTGACGGTGTAAAACATAACGAACGGTTATCCGTCTGTTTTGATACGTGTCACGTCCATGATGCGGGCTATGATATCGTTGGTGACTTTGAAGGCGTTTTGAATGAGTTCGATAAAATCGTTGGACTGGACAGAATTTCTGTCATTCACGTCAATGACAGTAAAAATGAACGGGGAGCGATGAAGGACCGTCATGAGAACATCGGATTCGGCCATATCGGCTTTGAACCACTATCTTATATCGTTCATCATCCGAAGTTCCAAGCCGTTCCTAAAATCTTAGAAACACCTTTTATTGGTGCGGATCCTAAAAAGAAATCGGCACCATATAAAATTGAAATCGATATGTTGAAGGCGAAAACATTTCAACCCGAAAAAATTGATCAATTAAGAGCTGAATAATGAGAAACCCGTCTGCAAGTGTAAATCGTACATGCAGACGGGCATTATCATTTTGTCATATCTAAATACTTTTGGAAAATCATTTCGGTTTTTTGATTGCCAATGACTCTTCTAATTTTACTAATAAATGATTCAGGAACTCCTGTGAACAACCAGCGGAAAGAAATGTCCTCTAGTAAAGGGCGGAGTGCTTTGATTTCTGAAATTGATAGTTCCACACCATATTGCCTCGCAAGAAGTCTAACATCTTCATCACTTCTCATTTTCATTTCATTCAATAGATATGCATAATCCATCTAACCACCATCCTTCTTAAAAGGTTGTATCCTTTCGCTCAATCGTTTATACTTTGACGAGTGAATCGTAATCGTTACTGTTAAGGGGAAGGATAGCAAAATGACAACTACAATTATTCAATTGGACGATGTAAGCTTTAGTTATGAGCAATCAATCGCCCTTGATCATATTTCCCTCCGAGTGGGGGAAGGGGAGTTTTGGGCACTCATTGGCCCGAATGGTTCTGGTAAATCGACGCTTATTAATATTATTCTCGGTCTTTTGAAACCAGCGAGCGGGTCAGTGAAGTTATTTGGTGAGGATATGGAAAAATTTAACCATCGTGAACGGATTGGCTATGTGTCGCAGAAATCGAATTCATTCAACTCTGGTTTCCCGGCAACTGTGCTTGAAGTTGTGCGTAGTGGTTTGACGCGAAAAGTAGGTTTATTTAAAAGTTTTTCGAAGGAAAATGAGCAACAGGCATTAGAAGCACTTCAGATTGTTGGAATGGAGAAATTTGCAAAGCAGAATATCGGTCAATTATCTGGCGGCCAGCAGCAGCGTATCTTCATTGCACGGGCGCTAGCGGGTAAGCCGGACCTGCTCATAATGGATGAGCCAACGGTAGGAATTGATCAGCAAAATGTTGCATCGTTCTATTCTATGCTCAATACGCTGAATCGTGAGCATGGCATTGCCATTGTACTCGTGACACATGAAATTGACCTGGTCACTGATTTGGCGACACATGTAGCCTGTCTCAATCGGACGATTCATTTTCACGGTGTGCAAGCAGCCTATAAAAATATGGAAGACCAAGATGTTTCGAGATGGTATGGCCATCCTGTGCGGCGCATTCACCAGCAAGCGGCGGAGGTGGAGCAATGATTAGCGCAATTTTATCATATGAATTTCTGCAAAATGCATTTCTATCTGGTTTGATCATTGGCATCATTGCTCCACTGCTTGGCTTGTTTATCGTCGTTAGGCGTTTGGCGCTTATTGCGGATGCGCTAAGCCATGTAGCGTTGGCGGGTATTGCTGGCAGTCTATACTTAAGTCAGCAAGTGCTGTTTTTTGCTGCGTTGAATCCGGTGTATCTTGGAATCGCTTCGGCGGTCGGAGGCTCATTGCTTATTGAAAAATTGAGAGGTGCTTATCGGCATTATGAAGAACTCGCTATACCGGTCATTTTATCTGCAGGGATTGGACTCGGTGCGATTTTTATTTCGTTATCAAAAGGCTTTGGTTCTGATTTGATTGGTTATTTGTTTGGCTCGGTGTCGGCAGTGAGTAGACAGGATCTTGTCATTGTCATTGTTATCGCAATCATTGTCATTGCTTACATCCGTTTTTTATATAAAGAATTGTTTGCTTTGTCGTTTGACCAGGATTATGCCAAAGTGTCTGGTGTGAACTCACGTTACATCCAGATGGTCTTTATGATTATTACAGCACTCGTGATAGGGGCTTCGATGCGCATTGTCGGGATTTTGCTTGTATCTTCGCTCATGACGATTCCAGTTGCAGCGGCTATGCAGCTGGCGAAAAGCTTCAAAGGGGCGATTATCTACTCGATTGTATTTGGGGAAACGGCAGTCATTGTTGGACTCGTGACAGCCTATTATTTAGATATTGCTCCTGGAGGAACAATTGTCGTTACGTCTATCATAATTTTGTTACTCGTTCTCGTTTGGAATAAATTACGGGCCGGTTACAATGCTCGTGCTGTGAAGGAGGGAATTGTATGACACCCGATGAGGCATGGCGTATACTGCAAGACAAGCAATTTAAACGCACGAAAAATCGAGAAACGATTCTTCAGTTTTTCTCAGAAAATGATCGTTATTTAACAGCAGCAGAAGTACGAGGTTTTATGGAACAAGATAATCCAGGCATTAGTTTCGATACGATTTATAGGAATCTCACGACCTTTGCAGAACTCGGAATTTTGGAGGAAACAGATTTGACGGGAGAACGTCATTTCCGGATGCAATGCGAGCCTGGCGTTCATCATCATCACTTCATCTGTACAGCTTGCGGTAAGACACGCAGTATTCCGCATTGTCCGATGGAAATGATTGCAGTTAATTTACCGGATTATGAAGTTGAAGGTCATAAGTTTGAGATTTATGGTAAATGTCCGTTATGTGTGGCGAATTAAAAATGGTGTGGCACTCTAGTTAGTAGAGTGTCACACCATTTTTTATTTCAATACAGCTTGTTCAATCGGAAACAATTTCTTAATCCAGTCATTCGCTTCTTGCCAGTCATTGACACGAATAACACCTTCGGGAATAGGCTCTCGATTATACGGTGTATCGAATAGAATGACAGGGATATTAAGTTCTTCATGAATTTCCACGGCATTGTCATGCTTGTCTTCAAAAAAAGCATGGACGCCAAATTTTTTCGCTGTTGCAATCTTATGATGACTGCCGACAAGTTCGATATGGTCGTACGGAATTTCTTCACGTTTGAACCAATCTACCGTGGCATCCCAAACCTGTGGACCGCGGGCGGAAATATAAAACAATTCGAACTGTGCATGCCAGTCATCCAATATTTTCTTAGCATAGGCTTGTGCAGGAGAAGTACTGTAAATATGTGCTTCTGCCCCTGTATACCACTGCCAGAAAACATCTTTATCGACTGGGAATGCCTCAGTCAAGTCATATTTTGTAATATCGTCAAGTACAAGATTACAGCCGAATTGTTCATTAATATGCGGTAACAGGGAAGTAGGGCATGTCACCGTACCGTCGATGTCAATGCCGAAACGGATATCTCTCATTCCGTTTTTCCTGCTTGAAGCAATAATTCTTCCTGGCGTTTCTTTTCAAAATATTCTTCAGCAAGTTTATCAATTTCAATCTTCAGTTCATCAACCATCGTTGCTTCAGGCACTTTACGAACGATTTCACCTTTCATAAAGAGTAAACCTTCGCCGCGCGCGCCGGCAATACCGATATCCGCTTCGCGTGCTTCGCCTGGTCCGTTGACTGCACAGCCGAGCACCGCGACTTTCAGAGGTGCTTTGATATGTGAAATATACTCTTCAACTTCATTGGCAATGGCAATGAGGTCGATTTCAATGCGTCCACAAGTAGGGCAAGAAATAAGTGTTGCCGCATTGGAGGACAGACCGAATATTTTTAACAATTCACGTGCAACTTTGATTTCCTGAACAGGGTCCGCGCTCAACGAAACACGCATTGTGTTACCGATACCAGCTGACAAAAGTGTTCCGAGACCTGCTGCGCTCTTAATTGATCCTGCAAACAGTGTACCAGATTCGGTAATTCCCAAGTGTAATGGATAATCGAAGGCAGCTGCGGCTTTCTGATAAGCCTCTACTGCCAAATTGACATCAGATGCTTTTAAAGACACGATGATGTCATGAAAATCAAGGTCTTCCAATATTTTAATATGGTGAAGCGCACTTTCTACCATTCCATCTGCAGTCGGATAGCCGTACTTTTCAAGAATTTTTTTCTCGAGTGATCCAGCATTGACACCGATTCGAATCGGAATACCTTTTGCTTTTGCAGCATTGACAACGGCTTCAACTTTCGCCTGTCTTCCAATATTACCTGGATTAATGCGAATTTTATCCGCCCCTTGCTCAATGGCGATTAGCGCAAGTTTGTAATCGAAATGAATGTCGACGACAAGCGGGATATTAATTCGTTCTTTAATAGCCCTGATTGAGTAGGCAGCCCGCTCATCTGGACATGCAACGCGAACGATTTGGCATCCAGCTTCCTCTAAACGCAAGATTTCTGCAACTGTAGCTTCGACGTCGTGCGTCTTGGTTGTCGTCATACTTTGGATGAAAAGCTCATCGCTTCCACCGATCGTCAAATTACCGACGCGGACCTTACGTGTGTTTGCTCTGTTTATCATTGGTTTCATTTATTTCTCTCCTTAAAATGTCTAGACCTTATTACTATATCTATTTTAACAATCAACATAGTAAAAAGACAAGGGACAGCCCTTATCTAATGGATTCAGTACAATTGCTACTTGGGATACGTGAAAGAGGAAGGTCGATTTTCTCGCCCGCAAAAAGCTGCTGGTTTTGAAGATGCGGATTGAGGGCATAAAAAGAATGTAATCTATCTAGAAAGCCTATATGTGGGTCAGGATAGAGTGCAAACAACGTCTCAATCGTATCTCCAACGACTGTTGTTACTGGAATAGAAGTGGCTGTAAGTTGTTCCTCACAAGGTACAGGCTCTTCCTCACGAATGAAGGAAGAAAGTGAAATGGTCCCTTCTACGAGGTCCATTCGAATGACGTGAAAGGCTATGAATAATAGTAAGGCAAGTAGTAGAACTCTCATGGTAATCCCCTCCTTCGTCACTATATGCACTAGAAAGGGAAGTATTCATTTTGCTAGCTTCGGGTAATGCTTCGCCGCGCTGGCAACATAGCCTACATGGATGAGCGAAGTGATAAACATGTTGTAATCGCTCATGAATGGAAAGAATTCCAGTGCAATGGTTGCGAGAATGGGAACTGTCACTGCGATAGCCGAAGTGTTCCACATAAAGCGATATTCTCCTCGTCTTTTCATCAGTCGCAGTAAAACGACACCGATATAGGCGAAAATACTAATACGTAGAAAAATATAAAGAGTGCTAATGACTAATTGTAGGATGAAAGCGATTGGATAGATAAGTCCGCCAACCAATTGACCTTGTTCTAGTAGCTCCGGGGATGCCTCGAACAATACAGTATCTCCTGCGATATAACGGACAAAAGAAATGACTGTAAAGAGTGTTATGAATAAGAACACGTATTGGAATACCTTACCGATTTTTAGCAAACGGAATGCGGCTAGTTTTTTCGGTTCATATATAGATGCTTTAAAAATTTGATGGAATTTCATATGTATCATCTCCTCTACTAGAAATAGTTTATCATTTTCTTTACAAAGAGTCGTCAAGTATAAATTTGGCGGTGCGATGTTATTTGTAAAGCGATTGTTAAGATAATGTAAAGATTGAGTCGTTTCTATTTACAATTCGTTGATGTTATCGACATAATAGGAAGCTATTATACATAAAGAATGATGGAGGTTGACTGCGTAATGGAGGTAAACTGGCAGGAAATGCTGTTCCAGTTTTTAGGCGGACTAGGGATATTCTTATTCGCAATAAAGTATATGGGAGATGGGCTTCAAAAGACAGCGGGCGATCGGCTTAGAAGCATTCTAGATCGCTTCACGACAAACCCATTTATGGGCGTGCTCGTCGGGATTATCGTTACAGTACTTATTCAATCGAGTTCTGGAACGACTGTTATTACTGTGGGACTTGTTAGTGCAGGCTTTATGACACTGCGCCAAGCGATTGGTGTTATTATGGGTGCTAATATTGGGACAACCATCACAGCATTTATCATTGGGCTTGATGTCGGGGCATATGCACTTCCAATCATGGCAGTTGGGGCATTCCTTATTTTCTTCATCAAAAAAAGTCGAGTTAAAAATATTGGAGAAGTCATTTTTGGATTTGGTGGACTGTTCCTCGGGCTCGAATTGATGAGTGGAGGCATGAAACCATTACGGGAACTAGAAACCTTTACAGATATGATGGTTTCGATGAGTGACCAACCGATGCTTGGTGTAGTTGTCGGAACAGTCTTTACACTGATTGTCCAAAGTTCTAGCGCCACTGTTGGGATATTACAAGGTTTGTACGCTGAAAATCTTGTCAATTTGGACGGTGCGTTGCCGATTCTTTTCGGAGATAATATCGGGACGACGATTACAGCGGTGCTGGCGTCCATTGGTGCTTCGGTTGCAGCAAAACGAGCGGCGGCAACGCATGTTCTCTTCAATGTTGTGGGGACAGTTATATTCTTGCTGCTACTTGTACCGTTCACTGCCTATGTTGAATGGTTGTCAGGAGTTCTAGCGCTTGAAAATAAAATGCAAATTGCCTTTGCACACGGTTCCTTTAACATAGCCAATACAATTATCCAGTTTCCACTAATCGGAGCATGGGCCTGGTTAGTGACCAAAGTGATTCCGGGTGAAGACGTGACAATTGAATATAAGCCAAAGCATTTAGATCCGCATTTCATTGATCAGTCACCAGCCGTTGCAATTGGCCAAGCAAAAGAAGAAATTGTTCGCATGGGTGAGTTCAGTGTACAAGGGATGCAGGAGTCATTTGAATACTTGAAGACAGGCAATAAAAAACATGCTGAAAGAGCAAGTCAGATTGAAGATGCCATCAATAATCTAGATCGAAAAATCACGGATTATTTGATTGGAATTTCTTCTGCAAGTCTTTCACCGATTGAATCTGCACGTCATGTGATGCTCATGGACTCGGTACGAGATATTGAACGAATCGGAGATCATTTCGAAAACATTCTCGAGCTCATCGATTTCCGCGATATTAACCGTGTGAAATTAACGGAAGATGCAATGGAAGAGCTAACAGAGATGTTCACCTTGACGATTGAAACGGTTCAAAAAGCAGTAGATTCTCTCAATCTGAATGATATGGGATTAGCGAGAACTGTTGCTGAACAAGAAGACTTAATTGATAAAATGGAACGTAAATTTAGAAAAACGCATATTTTACGACTTACTGAAGGTCGTTGCAGCGTGCAATCAGGTATGGTCTTTGTCGATATCATCTCGAACTTAGAGCGTATAGGTGACCATGCAGTAAATATCGCTGAAGCGATTTTAGGAAATAGAGGATAAGGAGTTGAGTTGATGGAAATGATAGGCTGGATTGCTGCAATCGTTTTGTTCATCATTGCTTTTGCCGGACTTGTGTATCCAATCATTCCATCGGCTCTGTTTTTAGTAGGCGGTTTTCTCCTTTATGGTTGGATTCACACTTTCGACGGGATGAATGTTTTCTTTTGGATTATCCAAGTATTATTCGTTGTTTTGTTATTTGGTGCGGATACCTTGTCCAATTTAGTCGGAGTAAAGAAATTTGGTGGCTCGAAGGCGGGCATGTGGGGCAGTACAATAGGTCTGCTGCTCGGTCCGTTCGTCATTCCTGTCGCGGGTATTTTAATCGGCCCCTTTTTGGGAGCTGTCATTGCAGAACTAATTGTTACGCGCTCCGATGTGAAACAATCATTCAAAACAGGTATCGGTTCGCTCGTTGGATTTTTAACGTCAGTCGTGACAAAAGGCTTTATCATGGTTGTGATGATTGTGATTTTTATCCTCTTTGTTCGGTGAAAGTTCACAAATAGTACATTTTATTTGAACGCTTTTTACAATTTTGATAATGTTGAAGTGTAGGATAATTTTTTAATTCACTAGGAGGAATTGACAATGGCTTACCAACTACCTGAACTACCTTACGCATACGATGCATTAGAACCACATTTTGACAAAGAAACGATGAATATTCACCACACAAAACACCATAACGCATACGTAACGAACTTGAATAACGCACTTGCAGGAAACGAAGAGCTTCTAAGCAAGTCAATTGAAGACCTAATCGCAAACCTTGATGCAGTTCCTGAAGCGGCACGTACGGCTGTCCGTAATAACGGTGGCGGCCACGCAAACCACTCACTATTCTGGGAACAACTTTCTGCTGATGGTGGTGGACAACCAACTGGCGCACTTGCTGAAGCAATTGATAAAAAATTCGGCAGCTTTGACGCATTCAAAGAAGAGTTCGCAAAAGCGGGCGCTACTCGTTTTGGATCAGGCTGGGCTTGGTTATCACTGAACAATGGAGAGCTAGAAGTTACTTCTACGCCAAACCAAGATTCACCAATCATGGAAGGCAATACACCACTTCTAGGACTTGATGTTTGGGAGCACGCGTATTACTTACACTACCAAAACCGCCGTCCTGACTACATCGCTGCATTCTGGAACGTAGTAAACTGGGATGAAGTTGCAAAACGTTTCGGTAAATAATGAATCAATACACGTAATAATGGAACAAAGCACAGACCTTGAACGTCAAGGTCTGTGCTTTTTCTTTTTTTGGTGTTATAATTCATGATTGAAGAAGGAGGGAGATAATTTGAAAAAGCAGGTGCATAAAGCTGATCAAGCGAAAATACGCCAACGAAAACATATTGCATTTCGTATGAACTTCCTATTCTTTTCAATTTTCGTTCTTTTTTCAATGCTTATTTTTCGATTAGGCTACTTACAAATTGTCAAAGGGGAAGATTATAGTCGTGAGCTTGAGAAGACAGAAGAGCATACTGTCAATACAAGCATACCTAGAGGTAGATTGTTTGATCGGTTAGGAACCGTCATGGTGGACAATGAACCCCAAAATGCCATTACGTACACAAAAACGACTTCGACAAGCTCTGCTGATATGCTGAAAGTTGCTCAAGAGCTTGCAGGCTTAATTGAGCAAGATACGAAAAGAGTCACGCTAGGTGATAAAAGAGACTTCTGGATTTTGAATAATCCAGAAGAAGCAGATGCGAAAGTATCAAAAGAAGAAGAGAAAGCGATTGCTGAAGATGGAACACCGTCACGCACGGAAGTCCAGCGTGCAGTGAATAGACTGACGCGAGAGCGTGTGACAGATAAGGAAATTAATTCTTTTACAGAGGACGAGCTAGAAGTGCTTGCCATATACAGAGAAATGATGTCAGGATATGCGTACTCGCCACAAATCGTCAAAAGTGGTAATGTCACGGAAGAAGAGTTTGCGTCCGTTTCCGAACGGCTTGGTGAGCCTGAGCTATTGGGAGTTAACACGACAACGGATTGGGATCGGGTGAAAAAATCGACCAATGCGATTCTTGGTACAACATCAACCCCAATTGAAGGGATTCCGAATTCACGCAGGGACTATTTTTTGGCTAGAGATTATGCAAGAAATGACCGTGTTGGTAAAAGTTATTTTGAGCAATACTATGAGGAACTACTAAAAGGTCAAAAAACGATAATGAAAAATATTAAAGACCGTAGTGGACGAATTGTTGAAACGAAAACAATTAAAGAAGGAGAACCTGGCAAGGACCTTGTGCTAACAATTGATAGCGAGCTACAACTGGCAATCGAAGATATTGTATCCGAGAAATTATTGGAATTGAAAGCGGGTCCGAATGCACAGGAGTTGGACAGGGCGTTCTTTGTGATGATGAATCCGAATAACGGTGAAGTCCTGTCGCTTGTTGGCAAACAAGTAATCAAAAATAAGGATACAGGGAAATTTGAAATACGGGATTATACGTATGGCACATTTACTTCTTCCTATGAAGCTGGATCGACAGTGAAGTTGGCGACTTTGCTCACTGGCTATCAGGAAGGCGCTGCACGTATCGGAGAAGTGAAAATTGATGAACCGCTTAAAATCGGTGGAATTTATAAAAGATCACTTTTTAATCAATTTGGCAGGGTGCGGGTAAATGATATCGAAGCAATTGGGAAATCTTCAAACGTTTACATGTTCAGGATTGCGATCGCAATGGGAAAAGGAAATTATAGATTTGGAGAGGCAATGAGAATCGATAAAACAGCTTTTGATAGATTCCGTCAATCGTTTTCTTCGTTTGGTCTAGGAACAAAGACGGGTATTGATTTACCAGGTGAGATAGCTGGGTATCCTGGAAAGGATACATTGACAGGCTTATTACTAGACTTTTCTATTGGACAGTACGATACGTATACACCCCTTCAGCTTGCGCAATATGTTTCGACGATTGCCAATGGCGGATACCGTATTGCGCCTAAAGTATTAAAAGAAATACGTGAGCCTTCCGAAGATGGGGAAATTTTCGGGCCATTAATTCAGGAAACAGGGGTTACGATTTTAAATCGTATTGCGAATACAGATGCGGAGATTGAACAAGTGAAGCGCGGGATGCAATATGTATATGGTCCATCCGGGACGGCAAGAAACATGTTTGCTGGCAAAGCGTATGACGGAGCAGGAAAAACAGGTACTGCGCAATCGTTTAGTAATGGCTATGAGACCATCAATCTATCTCATGTAGGTTATGCTCCCTATGAAAATCCGGAAATTGCCTACGCTTGGGTCATTCCACATGTATCCACAAATCCAAGCAAACCCCAAATTGGTGCACAGAATGATGTCACTAAGCAAGCTGTGGATAAATATTTTGAGTTGAAAGCAAGCAGGGCAAAAGTAAATGAAACCACTGTTACGCAGCCAATTATAAAGGCAGTTGACAAAGAGGTTGAAAAATAAAAATAAGGAAGCCGCGTGGCTTCCTTATTTTTATTTAGTAATTTTTTTTGCGATTGTTTGGAGATCCATTGAGGAATCTAGCTGATACTCACCAATCTGAATCTTGCCGGCTAGTCCGTTATCTGAAAGATAATCATCGAATGCTTTGGCGTCCTGGATAATGCCTAAACTTTCGAGGGTAGCAGCAACGAGAGTAGAAGTTGAACCACTTTCAATGATTAGAATCTGTTCATTCAAATCCTCATCGCCTTCAACGACTTCAGGTTCAACTTTGTCATCAGTTTTCTCAGTGGAAGACTTCGTTTGGGCGATAGCTAGCTCTTCTTTCGTTTTAGCTAGCTCACTTTTCAACTTACTTATTTCTTCTTTGAATTGCAGTGCATCTGGATTAGCAGCTTCTTGATTATCCGGAGTGAAATATAAAATCCCGCCTGCTAAAATACAGCTAGCTCCGAGCGTACGCAGTATATCTCGCATCATGTTGTCACACCTTTCGAATGTAAAACAGTGATGACCTCCTCATTGGATAGGGAGGAGCGCTTGGCGATTTCATTGACGGAATAACCTTGCGAATGGAGTGATAGGATTTGACTAATAATGATATTGTGAATGGGCTTTGCTTTTGGTTGTGCAGTCATTTTCCGTTTGTTTACGGAAGGCATTGGTTGTGCGTTAATCATTAACTCTTCTTCCACAATGCGAATTCTTTTTTTCAAACCGTTCGTTTCCTCATGAAGACTCATTGAAACTTTTTCCAATTCATCTGCGTATTTGTTAGAAAAATTTCCGACGAAAAAGGAAGCAATGACGCTTATAAGTCCGATGATGAGTAGGATCATTGAAATGTCCATTTCTCCACTCCTTTGATGAATCAATTTGTTTTCATTTTACCATAGACAAGTCATTTAGGAAATTTCAATCTTTTTACTAGACAAATCTAGGTTATGTGATACACTTGATAAGTCGTATAAATCATGCTCATAATAAATTTTATATTCCTGATGAGTGGGAGGGACAATAATGCGCGTAAATATTACACTTGCTTGCACAGAATGCGGTGAGCGCAACTATATTTCAAAGAAAAACAAACGTAACAATCCGGAACGTATTGAAATGAAAAAATACTGCTCACGTGAAAAGAAACAAACTTTGCACCGTGAAACGAAATAATTGCTCAGGCCAAAACCTTCACCGGTTTTGGTTTTTTCATTGCTACACTCAGGACAACAATGCAGGACCCTACATTTTTTTAGTTTTTAGAACCGAAAGGGGATTACCGATGACTAAAAAAGTAATGAGGAACCAAGTGCTAGCGCTTATGAATAATATGAATCGTGATGAACATAAAGAATTATCGTTGGCCATTGTCAATCGTCTGATTCAAACAGCTGAATTTCATGATGCTGAGACAATTGGACTGACGCTCTCCCGATTTCCAGAAGTGGATACAAGACCACTTATTGAAGCGGCGTGGGAAGCAGGTAAAAGAGTTACGGTGCCCAAATGCATAAAAGAAACGCGTGATATGGATTTTCGTCTCATCACGTCATATACTCATCTAGAAACAGTTTATATGGATCTATTAGAACCGATCGTCGTTGAAACGGTCGCGGTTGAAAAGGATTCGATTGATTTACAAATTGTACCGGGAGTTGTATTTTCAAACGAAGGGTATCGAATTGGTTTTGGTGGCGGTTATTATGACCGCTATTTAGCTGATTATAATGGACATAGGCTATCTTTGGCATTTGACTGTCAAATTAATGGGCTAGTTCCCGTGAAAAGTCATGACATACCCGTCCATAAAATAATTACAGTAACAGGAGAAATAGTTTGTCAGGAAAATGAGGTTTGAACATGAAAGATTATTTTGGCGTCCTTCAATTGTTGAAACGTTACGGAATATATATTTACACCGGTAATCGAAGTGACGATATTGAAATGGTACTATCAGAAGTGAAGGATTTGTATGATAACGGGCTTCTCATGCAGGAGGATTATTTACAAGCAATACTTATTCTGCGTAACGAGTCAGCTGGACTATGCGAATAGTCCTACATTTATAGTTCTTTTTAACTTTTCTACTGCCATAATGAAACTTTTTGTCAATCATACCGTCTATTATATAGTGCAGTTTAAAGCAGTAATTATTTTTGAAAGGGAGAGATGGAATGAAGAACATAGTATGGCCCAAACATTCCGTACTCATCATCGCAATTATCGCAACTTGGCTTACAACGTATTTCGGCTATTTAACCAGCTTCAATATGAAAATTGATAATCTGATGCAGGAATTCATTCTTTTTTTGAATCCGCTAAGTTTCCTTTTATTTGTTTATGGCCTTGCGCTATTCATGAAGAGTACGAAAAGACGTAATATCTATCTACTGTCAGTAAGTGCAATCACTTCAGTTATTATGTTTAGTAATGCAGTATTCTATAGATTTTTTAATGATTTCATTACAATACCTGTATTATTTCAAACGAGTAACTTCGGAGATTTATCTTCCTCGGTAACCGCCAACTTACATTTGACGGATATTTTCTTTTTCACGGATGTTCTCATTGTCTATTTGGCGATTCGCTATATTCCAGAAGGACAACGGAGTGACCAACGTGGAAAAATTGCGAGAAAAATTTATTTTGTCGTAACGGCTATCGTGATGATGGTCAATTTAGGACTTGCAGAAATGGAAAGACCCCAACTACTTACACGTAGCTTTGATAGAGAGCTTCTTGTAAAAAATATTGGTACCTATAACTATCATATTTATGATTTGTTCATCCAATCAAAATCGCATGCGCAACGTGCACTTGCGGATGGCAGTGAATTAGTAGAAGTAGGGAACTATATTAATGCGAATTACGCTGCTCCTAACCCAGAAATGTACGGACTTGCGAAAGGTCGCAATATCATTGCCATCTCGCTTGAATCCTTGCAGTCTTTCGTTATTAATGAAGAGATGGATGGACACGTTATTACGCCATTCCTGAATGAGTTGACAAAGGATCCTGATACATTCTATTTCTCTGACTTTTATCACCAGACAGGACTTGGAAAAACTTCAGATTCTGAATTTATTCTTGAAAACTCGTTGTATCCAAGAAACGGCAGTGCGGTATTTTTCACGCATAGTGGAAATAAATATCAATCAATGGCCGCGCAACTTGGAGAAGAAGGCTACTTCACAAATGTAATGCATGCCAATAACCGAAGCTTCTGGAACCGTGATATTATGTACGGGGCTCTTGGAATTGATAAGTATTATGATCTTGAAAGTTATGTAGTCGGTGAAGGCGAAGCTGTTAACTGGGGAATGAAGGATATTCCGTTTTTCAATCAATCGGTTGAATTGATGAAAGATATGCCGCAGCCATTTTATTCAAGGTTGATTACATTGACGAATCATCACCCATTTGATTTAGATGAAGAAGATAAGCTTATTCCAGAATATACGTCTAACTCGAACACGTTAAATAAATACTTCCAAGCAGTTAGGTATATGGATGAGGCAATTAAGGTTCTTTTTGAGGACTTGAAAGCAAGTGGACTTTATGACAACTCAATCATTGTTATGTATGGAGACCATTATGGTATTTCGGAAAATCATAACAAAGCAATGGGGATGTATTTAGATAAGGAAATTACTCCTTATGATAATGCAAAATTACAGCGAGTTCCTTTGTATATCCATATTCCTGGTTACGGTGAAGGGAAAACGATTGATGAAGTGGCGGGACAAGTGGACTTAAGACCAACGATTCTTCATTTGATGGGAATTGATACAAAAGAAGATATGCAATTAGGTGCGGATATCTTTTCTCCAGACCACGAACCGTTTGCTATTTTCCGTGATGGGCGTTTTGTAACGGATAAGGTCGTTTTCACACAGGATGTTTGCTATGACACTGAGACTGGTGAAGAAGTGGATCCTGCAGCATGTGAATCATATATAGAACGTGCATCTACAGAGTTAAACTATTCAGATATGATTATTAATGGGGATTTACTCAGATTTAAGGAACAACAAGATTTTGAGAAATCTCCAATGAAAATAGGTCAACAGACTGAATAAAGAGGTTCTGCACGGGACTTTCCGTGCAGCCTTTTTTAACTTAATTCAATAGAGGATGGAGGTGGCATCATGAAAATGAGATTGATCACTTCCTGCCTTACAGTTCTGCTTCTGACAGGCTGCGTAGCGAAGGTGATAGATGACGGTGTAGAAGAAAATCCGGTAGATAACGAGCTAACAGAACAAATAGATGAAGTTGAAAATGCACAACAAAAAGTATTGACTGCTGATCCAGCGAAATTCCATTTTGTTGCAGATTGGCTAACGGATACAGAAATTGTCTATGTAGAAAAAAATGAAGGTTTTTATAATGTGAATAGTTTTGACTTAACGACAGGTAAAGTAACTACATTGTATGAAGAGCAGTCTATTATCGTAGATGTCCTCATCCACCCCTCGAAAAAATTTCTATTACTACATACAAGTGATAATTCAACCTCTGCAACGATTAAGATCTTATCGACAGATGGTATTTTACAAAATGAGGTTGAAGTTTCCTCTACAGAGTTGGAGATTGAGTGGAATGATTTAGATTCCACACTTCTTATCCTTACTGCCTTTTATGAAGATTGGACTTTTGATCTTTTTCTATTTGAAGGTGCAGAATCCGAATTGAGTTTGCTTCCAATAGATGATCCATTTCCTAAATGGTTTGGGAAAGAACAAATTATCATTGGTAATATAGAAGATCATGCGTTAGATGGAAGTGAACTTTCTCTTTTTAACCCGAAAACCAAGGAGTGGACCGATTTAGCTACGCAGGGCATTATTTATTTCGATACATACGAACAATCGTTATTGACTGTAACGATGAGTGCGTCAGGGGATGCGCAATACAAGCTATCCGATTTGGATGGAGCTGTACAGTCAGAATGGACATTACCTGCTGTTAGTAATTATTCCGAATGGGTCGTTCCCGAAGTGAACTGGTCATCCAATGAAACGGTCTTTTTACGAGCACCAGAAATAGGTGGGCAATTGGACGAATTAAGCTCTCCGTTTCGCCTAATTCGGGTAAAGGACGGGCAACAACAAGTGGTAAGTGAAGACGTCGCAACAGGCTTTCTACGCTGCTCAGCCTCTGGGGCAACTTGCATCACGGACTCTTCGGCAACAACAATCACGAATGTTGAGACGGGAGAACAAAGAATTTGGTTAGATTTAATTAATTAAAAAAATAACATCATTCTTTGTTTACGCAAAGAATGATGTTATTTTTTAATTAGCTTATAGTGTTGGTGGGTAACCTTGAAAAACGATTGTTGCAATTGTAAAGCCTCCAAAAATGACGGCAGCTCCAAGGTTGAAAACAATACTTAGAACATTACGCTCTTTGAACGCTTGGACTGTACCAACGACCGCTAGAATTGCGATAAGTCCGAAAATAACCATTAATAAGTTCATTGGGTAGACACTCCTTTCATATAGGAACTTCTGTTCAAATAGGGCTCAAGTCATGAGCGATACAGAAGTTAGCATTACACCGAAGCGTTATTTATTAATATTCCTCTTCTATTGTACTGTTTATCAGTAATTTTGTCGAGGTAAATAAGTGACGATTATTTGAAATCGTATTTCAAGTTGCGTAGTATATTTGATGGAGGTGAGATCGATGTTGAAGATTAATACATATCCGCTCGGACCCATTCAGACAAATTGTTATATCATCCAGGATGAAGCAGGAAATTGCTTGATTATCGATCCGGGTGAGGAAAGTGGCCGTATTATTCGTAAAATTATGAGCCAAGAGTTGACGCCCGTTGCTATTTTATTAACGCACGCTCATTTTGATCATATTGGTGCAGTGGACAGCATACGGGATCGCTTCAGCATACCAGTTTATCTTCATGAGGAAGAGAGTGAGTGGCTGTCGGACCCTAAATTGAATGGCTCTGCCAAATATCCTAATTTTCCTAATGTATCCAATCGTCAGGCGGATCAGCTTATTTCGCGGGAAGGTTTAATGGAGGTCGGTCCATTTACATTCGAAGTACGACATACGCCTGGTCATTCACCGGGGAGCGTGTCTTTTATTTTTGAGGACGCTCGTTTTGCTGTTGTAGGCGATACATTGTTCAAACGCAGTGTAGGTAGAACGGATCTACCAGGGGGCAATACGGGAATTTTACTCGATTCGATTCATACTAAGTTATTGACACTTGATGATGACTTTATTATTTATCCCGGACATGATTCATCGACAACACCTGGAGATGAAAAAGATTCAAATCCTTATTTGAATGGCTTCTAAATATGAAAACAAAAAAACAGCCCAAGTGGCTGTTTTTTTGTATGTACGATTAGTGCATACCTTGTACGTGAATGAATGTTGTATAGTAGCTGAATCCAACCATGAAAACAGTTAGGTATGCTCCAAAAATATACATATACATACGTTCTGAAAGGTTCAAAAACCCAAGTAGTAAGAAGAATACAGTGCTCGCAACAAAAATAAGTGAGGCAGGTAGCATGTCTCCAATGAAGAACATAACTGCGAAAATACCTGTCCACCAGCCCATTAACTTAAACATATTATCCATGTGTGCGTCCCTCCTTAATAAAACATTACAATAAGCTCCCATTCATTATAAAGGATAACGTCAGTAGAAGTAAACTCAAATCGTTATTTCATTGTGACAAAGAAGTGTATAAGATGAAAACTATTTTGAAATCTGAAATTTACTGCATAAAACAGTGTCAAATTTCAGATATGGTCCCTTTCGAGTAAGACACAATTCGGCTTTTGGGAAAAGTATTCCATATTTTAACCATCCATCGTATACTTTGTCGTAAGGTGGAAAGTGGTCTTCCATCTTTAAACTTGAAAAAGAGGGGTGTTCCATGAATAGAAATGATAACGTCGTCGAACAGAAGAGTTTTCAACTTCTAGAAACGGCCATCCAATATGATGCAAGTGATATCCATCTTGTACCGATGAGAGAAGGATATGAGGTGTTATTTAAAAAGAATGCTAGGCTCGACCGAACCGGTTCATTACCCCCACAGTTGGCGAGTCGAATGATTTCATTTTACAAATTCCTTTCCTCACTTGATATAAGCGATAAACGCAAACCCCAAAGCGGCTCTTTTCATAAACGAATGCAAGAAGAGAATTTTTCTTTCCGAGTGTCCACGATTCCATCTATTCAGATGAAAGAAAGTGTAGTCATTCGCCTGCAAAGACATGATCGGATTACATCACTCGACGAACTATGTATCGAGCAGGAGTGGTCGGAAAGCTTACGGCGGGCTGTGTCAAAGCAACAAGGGCTCATCTTGCTAACTGGTCCGACTGGCTGCGGAAAAACCACCACCATTTACTCACTAACGGCCTACTGCACTAATCAACTTGAGCGTCATGTTATTACATTAGAAGATCCTGTAGAAAATAATCATGCCCATTTGTTGCAGATTCAAGTGAATGAACAATCGGGGATGACGTACTCGGCAGGTCTGAAGGCGATTTTACGTCATTCGCCCGATGTTATTATGATTGGCGAAATTCGTGACAGTGAAACAGCAAAAATAGCAGTTCAGGCAGCTCTGACAGGACATTTAGTGCTCACTTCTGTTCATTCCAAAGATCCTGCGGGCTGTTTTTACAGAATGATGGATTTTGGAGTTTCTGCTGAAGAATTAAGGCAGACGATTATTTGTATTTCAGCCCAACGTCTAATCCAAAGAGCATCGGGAGAGATGGGTGCGGTATTCGAAATTATTCAAGGGGATCACCTCGACAACATGGCAGATTCGATTATTAAGGGAGAGAGAGTGGTGGTACCAGAACATCTTCAAGTGGAATCACTTATCCACAAATATGGTCCTAAAACAGTGATGCGAAATGGTTAAGTTTGTAAAGAAGTCAGTATTTCAGAAAAAGGACAAACTTCAAAATCAACCAGCGTTCCTCGATAGGCTTGCTGTCTTATTGCAAGAAGGGTACACATTTTATGAGAGTATTGTGTTGCTATTGCCCCATCATATGAAAAAGTATGAGTCGACATTGGTTGTGATTCATGAAGATTTAAAGAAAGGACTTGGGGTGACGTCTATTTTGAGGCGATTAGGATTTTCGTCTGCTATGCTCTTGCCTGTTGCCATCGCAGAATTGGATGGACGGTTGGCGCTAGCAATGAAAGGGATGGCACAGCGTCTAAGGGGAAAAGAAGAAAAACAGAAGAAGTTAAAAAATCTTTTAGCCTACCCGATGATTCTATTTATGTTTGTTGGAGCGCTACTCATTGCTTTTCGACGTTTCTTTTTGCCGAATATAGAAATGCTAGCATTTACAAGGTCAAGTGAGTCAAAGGGATTTCTTTCTTCCCTACCTTCTATTGTGACAAAAATACCCGACGTTGCTGTCCTGTTTGTAATTTCCTTGGCATTACTGACGTTAATAGCCTTCTTTGTGTACAACAAATTTGAGCCGAAAACTAAAATTCGGACGATGATATCTTTACCGATTGTAGGTACACTTTTCACTATGATTAAAACACGTGATTTCGCGAGTGAACTTGGTAGTTTGTTGGAGTCTGGACTTTCGATGCAAGATGCATTAGATATTTTGGTGGATCAGCGATTGGACAGGGTGCTCAGTGAAATTGCTGGCAATGTGAGAGAGCTGGTAATTTATGGAGAGTCATTTGATATAGCAACTCAGTTGACAGAAGGATTGACAAACCAATTAGCAGCATTTGCGAAGCACGGAGCAAATAGTGGCTATTTAGCAAAAGAATTAGTCATCTACAGTGAACATTTAGGGGAAGAAATCGATAAAAAATTAGCAAAGGCGTTAACTATGCTACAACCAGCTCTGTTTTGCATTATTGCAGTTTGTATTTTAGCAGCATATTTAGCTTTGCTACTACCTGTTTACGGCTTGATGGATAAATTATGAAAGGGGAAGCGAAATGAAAAAATATATGGGCAATTCAGGTTTTACATTAATCGAAATGATGATTGTGCTTTTAATAATATCGGTGCTAATCCTCATTGCGATTCCGAATGTTACTAAGCATTCGAAGTCGATCGATGAGAAAGGATGTGCTGCCTATGTGAAAATGGTTGAAGGTCAAATAGAGGCGTTTAAAATGGATGAAAAAAAGCTGCCAATTAGTCTCGAGGAGTTGACGGAAAAAGAGTATTTACCTGAAAATCCGCAATGTCCTAATGGTAGCCAACTTTCAATTAGCTTGGATGGGAAAGTGGAAATAGCAGATGGAACTCCGAGCCCATGAGCGAATGATGAAGGGGCATAACGAAAGTGGATTCACGTTTTTGGAGATGATTTTAGTTTTATCCGTAGTATCTCTAGTGACATTTATCATTTTACCCATTGGTGATAAGTGGATACGTAGTGCGTCGGAGGAGGATGGGCTACAAGCGTTTGTAGCAGCAATTCACAATATACAGGCGTATTCAATGGCGAATAATGTTGCGACAAGATTAGACTTTAAAAATTCGGGGACGATGTACATCACTCTGGTTCCGGGAAAACGTGAATTTGTCAGAACTACTTTTCCAATGGGAATGAGGCTGTCAGATTCGAGTAGTATGAAGGCAGTTGAGTTTCAACCCAATGGAGATATAGTAAGATCGGGCACGCTCGTACTCGAAACAAGCTCAGGCCTTACCGAAATTCGGTTTCAATTTCAGCGTGGGAGGATGATTGTTTATGAATGAAGGAGGTTATTCATGGTCTGAGGCGATACTGACATTGACTATTGTTATGGTTATATTTGGGTCTTTACTTCCTTTGGCGACAACAATGACCTCGAAGCTCCAAATGAAAAAAATGCAGATGTATGCGGCAGAAACGGCTCTTCAAGGGGCAATCTACTTTAAGGCTCACGGTTTGACGGCGGGTTATCGTCAAGTGGATGAAGTGGATTATCATTGGTCAATCGAAGGGCAAGCTGTTTGTGTTTCATATCATATGGTTGAACAGCCGATTAGAAAATGTGTGTATTCATGAAGCAAACAGATGAACGTGGCTATACATTACTAGAAAGTATATTTCAACTATTAATTATGGCACTCTTCATCCACCTGTTTATATTGTTTTTCTTCTGGAAAGATCCTGTTGAACAGCAGTATGCAAATTATTCCAAGATGCAATGGGAATTGTTTTCTGCAGAATTACAACAGCTTCTTACTGAGGTTAGTGAAATTCAATTACTGAACGGAGGAAAAGTTATTCATTTTAGAAATCATCATGGCTCGGTTGATATCGAACAAAGCGGTAGCGTTATCAGAAAGCGAGTAACGGGCGACGGGCATATTCCACTCCTGACAGATGTTCGTTCTGTGGTATTTAGCCTAGATAGTACAACGTTAACAATAGCTGTGACGACTGTAGAAGGCACCGTTAAAGTAAGGAGGTTTGCAGTTGGCCACTATCCAAAATGAACGTGGTGCGTTACTAGCTGCTGCGATTGTTTTATTATTTTTCGTTAGTACCTTTCTTTTCACCCTCGTTTCATGGCATGATAGTATTCAAAGGAACTATGATTCACTAGAAATATTTTATGAAAATGAAACGAAGAAGACAATGAGTCGGGACGAATAGAGCTATTTGTCCTGTAAAATGGGTGATAAAATGAAGAAAGTATACTTAATTGGCTATATGGGATGTGGAAAAAGTGCGATTGGCAAACGGCTAAGCTTTGCGACCAAGCTACCATATTACGATATGGATTCTGAAATCGTGAAAAAAACAGGCATGGCCATACCCGAAATTTTTGAAAAGTATGGGGAAGAGTATTTTCGTGATTTAGAGACGGAGTTCCTCGAAAATTTTCGTGATGAGTATTGTATCATTGCGACAGGCGGAGGAGTTCCGATGCGGCAAAAAAATCGTGAGATTATGAGACAGACAGGCATTGTCTTTTTCTTGAATGCACCGTTCCGTGATATATGGAGACGGATTGCCTCGGATCGCAATCGGCCTATTGTTCAGCGTTCCACACGTGTAGATCTTGAAAAGCTATTTAATGAGCGCAAACCCCATTATTTGCACACGGCCCATTTTAAAGTCGAAACAGAAAATCGTTCACTGCGAGATATTGTGGATTATATCGGATTCCAAATACGTAGACTGAAGGGCGAAACGTAAAAAAGTAGAAATCATTTTGATTTCTACTTTTTTATGTGCGAGCAAAAAACACGAACGATTATCTTTTTAAATTAAATATCGTTCGTAAAAGTAACTATCTATTAAAAACTATTGCGCTTTCACATAGCAAATGTTAAGATATAAGGCGAAAGGGCATGATTGTCCGAATCTTATTCGAATTCAACTTTATTCAGCAAGCTGAATGAAGATGAAGCCTCCGGCGAATGCCATAGATTTTGAATTGAGCAAGCTCAATTCAAAATCTCGACGCAATTACGCCGAGGCGTAATTGATACTAAGACCAATTGAATAACGCGAATGATTGTATGGGGAGAGCACGCACTGGCGTCGCCGAAGGAGCAAATAACAGCAGTTATGAATCTCTCAGGTAACAAGACTCATACATGACGCATCTCTGGAGAGTGCCGGCATTGTTCGGCCACCAACGAGGAAAGCCGTAAGGTCAAACTTTCAGGTACAAGGACAGAGGTTCTCTTTTAAGGGGACCTCTGTCTTTTTTTATCATTATCAAAGGAGGAGTAAGTTATGACAAATGTGTTAAAGCGTACTGCATTATTTGATAGCTACGCACAGTACGGCGGAAAAACAATCGACTTTGGTGGTTGGGAATTACCAGTTCAATTTTCAAGTATTAAAGCAGAACATGAAGCAGTGCGAACAAAAGCGGGTTTGTTTGATGTCTCCCATATGGGTGAGGTTTTTGTAAGTGGAGCAGGGGCACTTGCCTATCTTCAAAAATTAGTGACAAATGACGTGTCGAAATTAGCAGACGGTCAAGCGCAATACACGGCGATGTGCTATGAGGACGGTGGAACAATCGACGACCTTCTCATCTACAAACGCGGAGACAACGACTACCTACTTGTTGTCAATGCATCGAATATTGACAAAGATGTTGAGTGGATGAACAGCCATGCAACAGCGGATGTCGTCATTGAAGACAAATCATCTGACTATGGTCTTCTTGCTTTACAAGGACCTGTAGCACAAGAAGTACTACAAAAATTAACAGATGAGCCATTGGCGGATATTAAGTTTTTCCGTTTTAAAGAAAATGTCAACGTTGCTGGTCATTCTGTCCTTGTTTCACGCACGGGATATACTGGCGAAAATGGCTTTGAAATTTACGGATCACCAGAGGCGATTGTTGCACTTTGGCCAGCAATTCTTACAGCTGGTGAAGAAGAAGGGGTAATTCCAGCAGGTTTAGGTGCGCGTGATACACTGCGTTTCGAAGCGGGCTTGCCACTTTATGGCCAAGAGTTGTCAAAAGATATTTCACCACTTGAAACGGGCCTTGGCTTCGTTGTGAAATTGAATAAAGAAGAGGATTTCCTCGGAAAAGCAGCCCTTACTGCACAAAAAGAAAATGGTGTGCCCCGTAAATTGATTGGTCTTGAAATGATTGATAAAGGGATTCCGCGTACAGGCTACAAAGTATTCTTGGATACCGTCGAAATTGGCGAAGTGACAACAGGTACACAATCACCGACACTGAAAAAGAATATTGGCTTTGCTTTACTGAAAAGTGAGCATACAGCTGAAGGTACAGAAGTCGAAGTTGAAATCCGTAACAAGCGACTGAAAGCAGTTATTATTGCAACACCATTTTATAAACGCTAATCCAATAACATGATGAAAAGGGGCTAACTAGACATGAAGCATCGTTACCTTCCAATGACGGAAACCGATCGTACTGAAATGATGCAAACAATCGGTATTTCCTCAATAGATGAACTATTCGCTGATATTCCTGAAAAAGTTCGTTTTAAAGGCGAATACAATATTAAAAAAGCAAAATCCGAGACTGCATTAACAAAAGAATTGGCACAAGTTGCTGCAATAAATGCGGATGCGCGTACATATGCATCATTCCTTGGTGCGGGCGTCTATGATCACTTCAAACCCATCATCGTCGACCACGTCATTTCGCGTTCAGAGTTTTATACGGCTTATACACCGTATCAGCCAGAGATTTCACAAGGAGAGCTACAAGCTATTTTTGAATTCCAAACAATGATTTGTGAATTAACGGGTATGGATCTTGCCAACTCTTCTATGTATGATGGCGGAACGGCGCTTGCAGAAGCAGGAAATCTTGCGGCAGGTCACACACGTCGAAAAAAACTTCTTGTTTCTGAAACTGTACATCCAGAATCACGTGATGTTGTGCTATCTTATGCGTCAGGCCAATCAATTGAAGTCGTGACGATTCCGCAAAAAAATGGCGTGACAGATATGGCAAAGCTAGAAGAATTGATTGATGAGGATACAGCGGCTGTTCTTGTACAATATCCAAACTTCTTCGGTCAAATTGAAGATATTCAAAAAATTGGTGAACTAACGCATGATAAAGGTGGATTATTTGTTGTATCCTCTAACCCACTAGCACTTGGCGTACTGACACCTCCAGGTAAGTTGGGTGCTGATATTACAGTGGGAGATGCACAACCATTCGGTATTCCGGAAGCTTTCGGTGGACCACACTGTGGTTATTTCGCTGTAACGAAAAAGTTAATGCGTAAAGTTCCAGGACGTCTTGTTGGAGAAACGACTGATGACGAAGGACGTCGTGGTTATGTATTGACATTACAAGCACGTGAGCAGCATATTCGTCGTGATAAAGCGACATCTAATATCTGTTCAAACCAAGCGTTGAACGCATTGGCGGCTTCTGTTGCGATGACTGCACTTGGTAAAGTCGGTGCACAGGAAATCGCTTACCAAAATATTGTTAAAACACGTTATGCCAAGGATGCATTTGAAAAAGCTGGTTTTGAAGTCTTATTTGGCGGTGCTCATTTCAATGAAATCGTCGTTAATTGCAAAAAATCGGTTAAAGAAGTCAATGCACACCTCTTCCAGAAGGGGATTCTTGGTGGATATGATTTAGGCTTGACGTACCCGGCATTTGCCAATCACGCGTTGATTGCTGTGACTGAACAACGTACAAAAGAAGAAATCGATGCACTTGTGCAGGAAATGGAGGCCCTTCATGCATAAAGATAATCAGCCGTTAATTTTCGAACTGACAAAAGAAGGACGAATTGGTTACAGTCTTCCAGAACTAGATGTACCTGAGTTGGATCTGTCAGATTTATTGCCAGCGGGATTTATCCGCGAAGAAGCAGCAGAACTTCCAGAGGTTTCTGAGCTTGATATTATGCGCCATTACACAGCGTTGTCTAATCGTAACCATGGTGTAGACACAGGATTTTACCCGTTAGGATCTTGTACGATGAAATATAATCCGAAAATTAACGAATCTGTTGCACGATTCCCTGGATTCGCCAATATTCACCCATTGCAAGATGAGTCGACTGTACAAGGTGCAATGGAAATTTTGTATGATTTGCAAGAGCATCTTGTTGAAATTACAGGAATGGATGAAGTAACACTTCAACCAGCGGCTGGAGCACATGGTGAATGGACAGCACTGATGATGATTCGTGCATTCCACGAAGCAAACGGTGACTTCCACCGTACGAAAGTGCTTGTTCCAGACTCTGCACATGGAACAAATCCAGCATCGGCAACGGTTGCAGGTTTTGAGACCGTGACGGTGAAGTCAAATGAGCATGGACTTGTTGATCTTGAAGACTTGAAACGTGTAGTTGGACCGGATACGGCGGCATTGATGCTGACAAACCCAAATACGCTTGGACTATTTGAAGAAGACATTCTTGAAATGGCTGAAATCGTTCACGCTGTTGGTGGGAAATTGTATTATGATGGTGCAAACTTGAATGCAGTTATGTCTAAAGCACGCCCTGGCGACATGGGCTTTGATGCGGTTCACTTAAACTTGCACAAAACATTTACAGGTCCTCACGGTGGTGGCGGTCCAGGTTCTGGTCCAGTTGGTGTCAAAGCAGACTTGGCTCCGTTCTTACCAAAACCAGTGCTTGTGAAAAAAGACGATGTGTATACATTTGATTACAACATCCCACAAACGATTGGTCGCGTGAAGCCGTTCTATGGTAACTTTGGTATTTACCTTCGTGCGTACACGTACATTCGTTCAATGGGGCCAGATGGCTTGAAAGCTGTTACGGAATATGCGGTATTGAATGCAAACTATATGATGCGTCGACTTGAGCCTTACTTTGACCTGCCATATAACCGTCATTGTAAGCATGAATTTGTTCTTTCTGGGCGTCGCCAGAAGAAATTGGGTGTGCGTACACTTGATATGGCAAAACGACTGTTAGACTTTGGTTATCACCCACCAACAATCTACTTCCCACTAAATGTTGAGGAAGGCATGATGATTGAGCCGACAGAAACAGAGTCAAAAGAAACACTCGATGCATTTTGTGATGCGCTCATTCAAATCGCAAAAGAAGTTGAAGAAAACCCTGAAATCGTTCAAAACGCACCACATACGACGGTCATCAATCGTTTGGATGAAACGAAGGCGGCACGTCAACCTGTATTGCGTTATACAAAATAAGTTTGATTTAAAAAAGCACAGCCTTGCGTTGTGCTTTTTTGTCGTATTTGTGACTAAAAGTTCACATCCTTACTCTTTTCTTGTGATAAATATCACAAGTGCTATCCCGTCGTAGCACTATGCTAATGGTGTAGATATATTGCAAGATACATCATGACTAAAGGGAGCGTTTAAGATGATATCTGTCAAACAAGAGCTTAATTACGATGTGAATCCGTTTATTGTTATATGGGAAGTGACACGAGCCTGTGCACTGAAGTGCTTGCATTGTAGGGCGGAAGCTCAATATAAGGCTGACCCTCGTCAATTGTCATTTGATGAAGGAAAAAAACTAATTGATGAGATTGCTGGCATGGATAATCCACTGTTTGTTTTTACAGGTGGAGATCCATTGATGCGTCCTGATTTATTTGACCTTGCAAAATATGCGATTGATGAGAAAGGTCTTCCGGTTTCCATGACGCCGAGTGCAACACCAAAAGTTACGAAGGAAGCGATTCAGAAAGCGAAAGATGTTGGGTTATCGAGATGGGCATTTAGTTTGGATGGTTCCTGCGCGGAAATTCATGACCACTTCCGGGGAACGAAAGGGTCCTATGATCGAACGATGAAAGGGATTGAGTATTTAAAAGAATTAAATATCCCGATCCAAGTGAATACAACCATTTCAAAATATAATCTCCATGATCTTGAAGCAATTGCTGAAAAAGTGAAAGAGATGGGAACTGTACTGTGGAGCACGTTCTTCTTAGTACCAACAGGACGCGGTATGGAAAAGGATATGGTGAGCCCGGAAGAGCATGAGGAAGTGATGAAATGGTTGTATCAAATTCAACAAACAATGCCCTATGGTGTGAAGACGACTGAAGCACCTCATTACAGACGCGTGTTTCACCAAGAAAAGGAGAGGTTAGGCGAGAGCGGAATCGCAAAACGCTCCGATTTATTAGGACGTGCACCAAAATTTGTGAATGACGGAGATGGTTTTGTCTTTATTAGTCATACGGGTGATGTCTATCCAAGCGGCTTTTTACCAGTAGTTTGTGGCAATGTTCGTGAACAGTCACTATCCGAAATTTATCAAAATTCACCTGTTATGAAGCAATTACGGGATAAGTCTTTATTAAAAGGCAAGTGCGGCGTATGTGAGTTTAAGCATATGTGTGGCGGTTCACGTGCAAGAGCTTATGCGATGACGGGAGATTATTTAGAAAGTGATCCATCCTGCTCATATATTCCAAAGGCGCTTCGCTAAAATGCTTGATTCCGAAAGGTGGATGCTAAGTGGAAAATACGAAAAGGAAGATTATTATTGTAGGTGGCGGTATTACAGGGCTAAGCGCTGCTTTTTATACAAAAAAATATTTTGACGAACGACAAATTCCTATTGAGCTAACAGTAATTGAAAAAAGTCCGTCTTTTGGTGGGAAAATAAGAACGTTGCTTCGTGAGGACTTCATTATTGAAAGGGGACCAGAGTCTTTTTTAGCACGCAAAATGCCGATTATGACTTTGGTTAAGGAATTGGGCCTTGAAGATGAACTAACGGCGACCAACCCACAAGCTAGAACGAATTATATTGTACATAAAGGGAAATTGCATAAAATGCCGCCTGGACTAATGCTAGGTATTCCGACACAATTGACACCTTTTATGAAGACGGGGCTAATATCGCCGTTAGGAAAAATTCGAGCAGCCATGGATTTATGGTTACCTAAAAAGAAAGGAATGGAAGATGAGTCACTCGGTCATTTCATCCAACGGCGTTTAGGAAAAGAAGTGCTAGATCGCATTACTGAACCGCTACTGGGTGGTATTTATGCGGGAGATACGCATTCATTAAGTTTACAAGCGACATTTCCACATTTTTCAGCGATGGAGAAAACGCATCGTAGTTTAATAGTAGGAATGTTGGCTAATAAACAAAAACCAGCACCTAGCATTGCGGGTCTACCCGAAATTGCGCAGAAAAGTATGTTTTTAACGTTTCGTAATGGGATGACGACGCTAGTTGATCGGCTATTAAAGGAGTTACAGACTGAACATTTAATAACGGAGCAAGGTGTACAAACGATTGTTCAGGAAGATGGAGGTTATACTGTTCATTTGGATAATGGGCAGCAGATACAAGCAGATGGGCTTATCATGGCTTTACCAACACAGCAAACTGCGAAGCTTTTACCCAATCGGTCTTCGATACAATGGCTGGAGAGGATTAACTATGTCTCTGTTGCGAACATTGCACTCGCTTTCGATGAAAAAGAGTTTACGTATCCGCTGGATGGTTCCGGTTTTGTCATTCCGCGCAAAGAAGGGCGTTTGTTAACGGCTTGCACATGGAGTTCTTCTAAATGGCTACATACGGCGCCGAAAGGCAAAGTTTTGCTGCGCTGTTATGTTGGGCGAGGAGGAGCTGAAGAGTGGGTTCAGTTGTCTGATGAGCAGTTAATAACAGCTGTATTACAAGAATTGAAAGAGATTATGGGAATCGAAGCACAGCCGATATTTCATGAAGTTACACGACTAGAACGCTCGATGCCGCAATATCCAGTGAAACATGTTGAGGAGTTAAGGAAGGTAAGGGCAGATCTTGCTATCCATAGTCCTGGCGTATACCTCTGTGGGGCTGGCTACGAGGGTGTTGGGATTCCGGACTGTATTCAGCAAGGGAAAGTGGCAGCTGAGCAGCTAGCGGCATATTTAGAGTTGTAGGAGCTATAACAGTTCAAATAACAATAAGGAGAAGCCGAGAGGCCTCTCCTTATTGTTATTTGCTTTTTACTTTACCCGTCCACTGACGGAAACCGCCTTGTAGATGGAATAACTGATCATAATCTTTTTTCTTTAAAAATAATGCTGCGCGTGCACTTTTACCACCGTTTTGGTCGTAAAGGTAGACTGGCTTGTCCGAACGAATTTCTTTGAAACGTTGACGGAATTGAGAGTATGGAATATTTCGGGCACCCAAAATATGGCCAGCATCAAAATCTTTCGTCTCGCGTACATCAATGAGCTGCGCTTTCCGATAGCCTTCGATAAACTGATCTTGTGTTAAATTTGTAACGGCTTTGCGAAGACGTAGTGTCGTAATCACCATGTATCCGATCAAAAGAACTAAAGCGACTCCTAAAATAATTAAATTCACAACAACTTTCCCCTTTCTCTCTACTTTTCTATTATAAAGATTTGGTGGCACTAGTTCAATGGGAATGATAAAATGAAATTCGTTGTGAAGGGAGAATTCGGATGAAGAAAACGATTTGGCACTTCATTAATTCTGGGAAATGTAGCGCTTCATACAATATGGCGCTCGACGAAGCGTTGTTGGAATGGCATAGCAAAGGTGAAATCGGTCCTGTGCTACGGTTTTATGAATGGCAGCCTGCAACATTGTCGATTGGTTATTTTCAAAGTGTTGAAAAAGAAATTGAAATGGATGCAGTGCGCGAACATGGACTTGGGTTTGTGAGGCGTCCAACCGGTGGACGTGGCGTTCTGCATGAGCATGAGCTTACATACAGCGTAATTGTCTCCGAGAGCTATCCGGAGATGCCTGAAACGGTGACAGAAGCTTACCGTGTGATTTCAGGTGGGGTGCTTGAAGGTTTTCGTAATTTAGGGCTCGATGCACAATTTTCAGTCCCTCAAACGGTTGAGCAATCGGATGACTTGAAAAAACCGAAAAGTGCGGTGTGTTTTGATGCACCGAGCTGGTATGAGTTGGTCGTCGAAGGAAAGAAAGTGGCTGGCAGTGCGCAGACGAGACAAAAAGGTGTCATTTTGCAGCATGGTGCAATACTTTTAAGTCTTGATGAAAATAAACTTGTGTCACTATTTAAATTCAAGTCGGAAGAACAACGCGAGCGAATGCTCGCTAGTCTGCCAGAAAAGGCGGTAGCGATTGATCGTCTAATGAATCGAGTAGTGGCTGTTGAGGAATGTGTGGAGGCATTTGCAAAGGGATTTGAAGATGCACTTGACATGCAGCTAGAGCCATTGCAATTAAGTGAGCAACAGCTCGAATTTGTACGCGATATCGAACGAAAAAAATATGCCAATGACGACTGGACGTTTAAGAAATAACCTATAACTTTCGAGCTATTTTTTGTAATAAAACTTAGTGAAATGGCGTAGATAAAGAGATTGTCGGAAAATGTAAAAATGTCGATATTGAAGACTGTTTCAAGATGTAGTAGATTAATAGAAGGAACTGACACCATATATTGTGTTGGTTAGTGAACTTTGAAAAGGAGGGTGCTTGAATGGTTATTGTTTCAAAGCATCAAGAGCCAATTTTAGACAAGGAGCAACTGAATGCGGATATTGCGAAATTTCCGCAAGTGCATCCGGTTACGGCAGATATGAAAATTGAACATAGCGGGGTATCTAGACTCGTTATGATCGACCGGTATTCGTTCAAGGATACGGCGAAAAAAACGCTTAAAGTTGGTGATTTTGTCGTTCTGACGGTGAAAGAGGATCCGAAATTTCCAGCACGTGGACTTGGATTTATTACAGCGATTGATGCCAAGAATGGCAAGGCGGATATTTGGATTGAAAAAGAATTCCGTTCGGCAATTGATAATCCAGAAGAACAGGAAAAAGGCATCGTAACTCGACCAGTTGATGTGATTGAGAAGCCACTAGAGGTGTTTTATGAGCAAATTGCCAAGCGTAATGCAACGGGGCTTGCTTCTGTTGAAACGACGGAGGACAAGCGTAAGCAGTCGTTTGATCGCTTTTACGACCAGTTATCTGATTTGAACTTCATCCCGGCTGGACGTGTGCTGTACGGGGCTGGATCGGATACGGAAGTAACATTTTTCAACTGTTATGTAATGCCATTTGTAGCAGACTCGCGCGAAGGAATTTCAGATCATCGTAAACAGGTGATGGAGATTATGAGCCGAGGCGGCGGGGTTGGAACGAATGGTTCGACATTACGACCACGCAACACATTAGCACGCGGTGTAAATGGCAAATCGTCCGGATCGGTATCATGGCTCGACGACATTGCGAAATTAACACATCTTGTGGAACAAGGTGGATCCCGTTAACTTTACACGGCGGGATTAAAATCCTGTGAATTGCTGGAACACCCTGAGAGCCTTATTTACCACAACGTGACTGGTGACAGTGAGCGTGAGGGTTTGAAAAAAATAAGGATTGGGCAATCAGCAGCGAAGGGTCTTCGGAAACGAAGATCAACGTTCAACGACTATTGAAACTTCCTAAAGCTTCATAAAAAGTATTCATGCGAATGGATGGTGGATAATTTGGATGCAATGGAAGGAGTAAACCATAACAATCGGAGACGACGTTATGGGGCGCGGGACAAAGATGAATTAATAAATACGATTATTAAACTTCATGAAGAAGGTTACAGTCAGGTTGCAATAGCTAAAAAACTTGATATATCTCGCGGGACGATTTTACGTTGGAATAAAGAATTGCAATTTTTCCAACCAAGAACTCCTGGAGAAGCCGGGAAATTGAAAAATAAGATTTATAATTATGATGAAGACTATTTTCAAGAAATGAAAACGGCGAATCAAGCTTATTTAGCAGGATATATTCTGGGGGATGGAACAATAGTTGATAGAGTGAAATCCAAAAGAATAGTATTGTGTCTGGCTGAAAAAGATCGGCAACTGTTGCAAGATATTGCTTGTGAACTTAGAATGAGCGATGCAATCAAATTCCGGAAGAAAAGCGCTCCAAATGAGCAAAATAAATATTCATTGGTAATTAATTCAACGAAAATGGCCGATGATCTCATAAAACTTGGGATCACTCCTAACAAGACTGGAAAAGAAAGATTCATTAATTTTGATAACAAGGAAGTTCAATGGGCTTTTTTGAGAGGTTTTTTTGATGCGGATGGTCATATCAGGGTATTCCGACAAAATGGATATTTAAAAGCTCGAATGGGTTTTACGGGCAACCGTGAAATGCTTCTTGATATTTTGGCTTTTTTAAGAATGCAGGGTTTCGCTGAAGGTGTTAAGTCTATTACAGAGAAACAAGGTTGTTTTGATTTATACATCGGTAGCATTAAACAGTTGAGAGAAATTTATTACCTTCTTTATCAACATGGAGATATTAAATTAAATCGTAAATATGAAATATTTTCATCTTTGATGAGATAGTCTGATCTCATGTGAAAGCATGAGAGTTGGGCAGAAATGACCCAACCCTCTTGAGTAGAGAGAGTAACAATTAGCGTGGAGCACAAATGATTATGTTGGCGGATTGGCACCCTGACATTTACGAATTTATCATCTCGAAAATGCAGAATCCTCGGATTCTTCGTTACCTTCTAGAACATACAGAAGACGAGCTGATTAAAAAACTCGCCAGTGAAAAACTGAAATTTAAACCGTTAACTGTACAAGAAGAAGCGATGTACCAAGGTTTATTGAATTACCGGGCAATACCGGGTATGGGCGGCTTTAACGAGGCAATCATGCGAGATGCTGAAACGAAATTACGCGATGGTGGGACGTATTCAGTACACAATTCGGAATTCCTCACAGGCGCAAATATTTCTGTCACGTTAACGGATGACTTTATGAAAGCTGTCGAACAGGATGCAGATTACGAGCTCCGATTCCCAGCAGTTGAGAAGTATTCGCCAGAAGAAATGATAGCTTACAACGAAGAGTGGCATAAAGTTGGGGATGTTCGTGAATGGGAGCGTCAAGGATACGCTGTACGCGTCTACCGGACTATCAAAGCACGTGCGCTCTGGGATTTGATTAATATTTGTGCAACGTATTCTGCGGAACCAGGCATTTTCTTCATTGACAATGCCAACAACGAAACAAATGCGAAAGCATACGGCCAGCAAGTCGTAGCAACAAACCCGTGTGGTGGACTTCGCCTCACGTTAAAAATTGCGGGATGAAGCGGGGAAGCTGAGAAATAGTATAATTAATTATACTTGCCAATCCGAACCGAAGGCTGAAGGTAAAGCTTTAGTCAGGGGCAACGCATACCTGGTGATCCTGTTTTCGTTAGTTAGAAAACAGACTATAATCCAGGCACGAGACCGCAACACTGTTAAATGCAGTGAAAATGTATGCTGAACTTACAGGAAAATGAACTGTAAGAACTAGGGGATAAAAAGCCTTTAGGATAACAATTTTGGAACAACCATTAGCACCTTATTCGGTTTGTAACCTTGCTGCTGTAAATCTTGCTGAGTTCGCTGACAAAGAAACAAAAACGGTGAACTATGAAAAATTGAAGGAAACGGTACGGGTTGGTGTTCGCATGCAGGACAATGTTATCGACGCCACGCCTTATTTCCTTGAAGATAATAAAGTACAAGCCCTCGGCGAACGTCGTGTCGGACTCGGTGTAATGGGTCTTGCTGACTTACTCATTTATTGTGAAAAAGAATACGGTTCAGTAGAAGGTAACGAACTCGTAGATAATGTATTCGAGGCAATTGCCACAACCGCATACCGTGAATCCGTCGAGCTTGCAAAAGAAAAAGGGAGCTTCCCATTCCTCATCGGTAAATCAGATGAAGAAACTGCAGCTCTCCGTAATGCATTCATCAACACAGGCTTTATGAAAAAAATGCCGGAAGATATCCGTCAGTCGATTTTGGAGTTTGGTATCAGAAATTCCCATTTATTAACAGTTGCGCCAACGGGGTCCACTGGAACAATGGTTGGAGTTTCTACCGGGTTAGAACCATATTTTTCCTTTACTTATTATCGCAGTGGACGCCTTGGGAAATTCATCGAGGTGAAAGCGAATATTGTAGAGGAATATTTACAACGCAATCCCGAAGCAGATCCGGACAACTTGCCGGAATGGTTTATTTCATCAATGAGCCTAGCACCGGAAGCACATGCGGATGTCCAGTGTATTATCCAACGCTGGATTGACAGCTCAATTTCCAAGACAGTTAATGCACCACGCGGTTATACAGTCGAGCAGGTTGAAAGCGTCTATGAGCGTCTGTATAAAGGCGGAGCAAAGGGTGGTACTGTTTATGTTGATGGTAGCCGTGATTCCCAGGTCTTGACGCTGAAGGCGGAAGAAAATGACATGGAATCAAATTATGTAGAAGAAGTTGTTGAACAGCCGAAAGTTGTACTGGTCAACACGATTCAAGATTTACGATCAACCAACGTCACAATCGGCTCCGAAGTCGGCGATACATGCCCGGTTTGCCGTCAAGGAACCGTCGAAGAAATGGGCGGCTGTAATACTTGTACAAACTGTAATGCACAATTGAAATGTGGGCTATAAGTAAATAAAAACGGAAGGTGCCACTACTGGGCGCCTTCCGTTTTATTAATTAATAGCTATCGTATCAGCAGTAGGGGGTGTATCGACTTTCGCAGTAACCTCCAACACTTCAACGCCATGCTCCTCAATTTCTAATAATTTCTCAAAGGATGCAATCGCCACTTCGACCTGCTGATTATCGGGCTCTTTTGTTGTAAGTAGCTGCAGCCATAGTCCTGGGTAGCCTAAATATTTTAATACAGGGATATTACGCATTGCATTTGTGACTTGTAAAACTTCAAAAGAAATACCAAGAACGACTGGGATCAGAAGAATCCGGTTGACGATACGTAACCAGAGCGGATCCGTTGGGACAAGGAAATAGATGAACATGCCAACAATAACTGTAAAAAGGATGAAGCTACTACCACAGCGGAAATGCAGCCTTGATTGTGCTTGCACATTGTCAACTGTCAGCGGTAAATTATTTTCATAGGCATTGATAACCTTATGTTCAGCACCGTGGTATTGAAAGACTCGCTTAATGAGTGGAGTCAATGAAATCAGTGAGATATACGTTAGCAATAAGATAAGCTTGAACAGGCTTTCAAGCAAAATTTGAGCAGGTTTTCCAGGTGCTATAAATTGTAACATTTCTGCTAGGAAAACCGGGACGAGTGTGAAGACAAATTTACCGAACAAGAACGATAACACACCGACCACAGCTACGCCAAGCACCATTGCGATTTTGGACGTTTCTTGGGGCTGCTCTACTTCCTCACCAGGCATCACATCGTAACGATCACTGGAAAATGTCAAATGACGTGAGCCGATTCCTGCCGATTCAATTAAAGCAATAATACCCCTAACGAATGGGATTTTCTTTAATTTCATACGTGTCGAATTCTTTTCTTTAGGTAGATGATAATAATCGATTGAATCATCTTTACGTCTAATCGCCGTCACGGTATGATCTTTACTAGCGAACATAACCCCTTCAACGAGCGCTTGGCCTCCGTAAGTAGGAGCTTGTTGTTCTTTTTCCATAGTCATTCCCACACTTTCTTTTGTCTCAACTACAATCTATTTTACTATTGTACTAAAAAACAGCCGCACACTCCACAATTGATGTTTAAAAAAAAGAGAACGATCCAACACTTTGGGCAGGAGGGATTTCTATGTTGAATAAAACCTTACTGTGGACTGCTTTTTTTAGTGCATTATTCACGGCATTGTCATTGAAGTTTTTACATCTATTTAATTTCATTAGCTGGTCACCTGTCGCGTGGGTGAATAAGGGAATACCATTTGCAACGGGCTCAATCGTCTTCGAATGGCTGTTTCTTTTTGTTTTGCTGTTAGTCGTGTTTGCTCTTTTGTACATTGCTGTTTCATTTACTACTTCTATTCCCCCATCCATAACTTCGCTGATGATTGCTATTTTAACTGTTTTCGCAATTGAATGGACAATCGGTTCACCTAAAACGCCGTTCGATGCAATTCAGTCTGTGTCTATCCCATTTCTCGCAATTATCGCCATTGTGCTACGATTTCTCACAGGAACGGCCGTATTTATGAAGAAACTTTCAGAGGAAAGTGTGAAATGAGTTGCTAGACAACCGCGATATGATAAAATAGGAAAGAAAAAGATGAGGGGAATGGTATGGGGTGAAATTACTGATTCTGAACGGACCCAATTTAAACAGGCTTGGAAAAAGGGAACCGGGTATTTATGGGGCGGAAACGTTGGAGGATGTTGAGCGTAAATTAGAAGACGCTGCAGCTGAATATGGAGTGGAGCTAACATTTTTCCAATCGAACGTCGAAGGAGCTTTAATCGACAAAATCCATGATGCAGAAGACATAGGTCTCGATGGTATCGTCTTCAATCCAGGAGCCTTTACGCATTATAGTATAGCGTTGCGTGATGCGGTTGCTTCAATTCAAGTACCTGTTATCGAAATCCATATTTCGAACATACATAGCCGTGAATCGTTTAGACAGACGTCTGTCATTGCGCCAGTCTGCGTAGGTCAGCTGTCGGGATTCGGTACAGACGGATATATACTCGCCATCCAAGCTTTTCTCCTCCGAGGAAAAGGGGTATGACAGGATGAAACTAGTAAAATTACGGGAATTACTGAAAGAACAAGAGCTTGATGCGCTACTTGTTACGAACCCGTACAATCGCCGCTATATGACAGGGTTTACAGGAACAGCAGGACTTGCACTAATTTCGTCTGACGATGCTGTGTTCATCACAGATTTCCGTTATACGGAACAGGCCGAAAAAGAAATCGAAGGCTTCCGTATTGTCCAACATACGAAAACAATTATCGAAGAAGTTGCTACACAAGCTGAAAATATGGGGCTTCAAACAATCGGTTTTGAAAAAGATGATTTGACATTTGGGCTATACGAGTTATACAATGCACAAGTTAAAGCTACGTTAAAACCAGTGTCGGGTCTTGTTGAGAAACTACGTATGGTGAAAACAGAAGATGAATTGGTAGTTTTGAGAAAGGCTGCCAAAATTGCTGATGATGCATTCACACATATTTGTACATTCATCAAACCTGGCGTAACAGAACTCGAAGTATCCAATGAGTTGGAATTTGCGATGCGTAAACAAGGAGCAACGTCTTCATCGTTCTCCATTATCGTGGCATCCGGCTTACGTGGCGCGCTTCCGCATGGCGTGGCGACGGACAAGGTGATTGAATCGGGTGATCTTGTGACGCTTGACTTTGGTGCTTTGTATGAGGGTTATATTTCAGACATCACGCGTACGGTTGCTGTTGGGGAACCTTCAGACAAACTAAAAGAAATTTACGCAGTGACTCTTGCAGCACAAGAATTAGCTTTAGAAAAAATTAAACCAGGTATGACAGGCATTGAAGCAGATGCCATTGCACGTGATTATATTGCTTCAAAGGGCTATGGCGAAGCTTTTGGTCATTCTACTGGCCATGGTATCGGTCTAGAGGTGCATGAAGGACCTGGACTGTCCTTCCGTTCAGAAACTGTGCTTGTGCCTAATATGGCTGTTACAGTTGAGCCGGGGATCTATCTTCCGGGTATAGGCGGCGTACGCATCGAAGACGATATCATTATGACCGAAGACGGCAACGTGCGCCTAACACATTCAACAAAAGAACTACTTATATTATAATCTAATAAATGGAGGAATCATCATGATTTCAGTAAACGATTTTAAAACAGGCTTAACAATAGAAGTAGACGGTGACATTTGGCGCGTAATGGATTTCCAACACGTTAAACCAGGTAAAGGTGCAGCGTTCGTTCGTTCAAAACTGCGCAATCTTCGTACAGGTAACGTCAATGAAAAAACGTTCCGTGCAGGAGAAAAAGTAGGAAAAGCACAAATCGATAACAAACGTATGCAGTATTTATATGCAAACGGAGACGATCATGTTTTCATGGACAACGAATCATATGAGCAAATCGAATTACCTGCAAAACAAATTGAAGAAGAGCTGAAATTCCTGAAAGAGAACATGGAAGTCCATGTTATTCAATATAAAGAAGAAATTCTTGGTGTTGAATTACCAGTAACGGTTGTCCTTGAAGTTGCAGAAACAGAGCCGGGCATTAAAGGTGATACAGCAAGCGGTGGTTCAAAACCTGCTAAACTTGAAACAGGTTTAATTGTTCAAGTGCCGTTCTTTGTTAATATTGGAGACAAACTAATCATCAACACAGAAGAATCTGAATACGTTTCACGCGCATAATCTACATGAATCGGAAAACATCCTGCTCCCCATCTGGGAAGTAGGATGTTTTTTTTCATATGTTTACTCAGTCATACATAGGATAAAGCAATGGGGGGAACGCCGGATGGAATTGAGTGATTTACTACGTGTCGCCGGTATCGGGCTAGTTATCGGATTACTACATGTTTTTTTTGAACAGACCGGCAAAAAGGAATTCTCCTATTTCCTTTTTTTTATAGCCTACATTTATATTACTGCGGAAATGCTGCGCTTTCTTAAAATCTTCTTCACGGAAATCATGGAATTTTTCCAATGGTTGTCGATGTCAGTGTAATGTTCATTCTAATCCAAACGATTGCAGTCTTTCTAATACTTTTAGTCATCGCATTTGCTGTCCCTACATTGAATCCGCTGTTGTATGTAGCTATCTTTCTCTTTTATTTGCTGTATGTACTAAGCACCATCGTTTTTCCGTTTGGTCGAACATTTTCAACCATTTTCGAAGCGTTACCAGATCCTTTCGCTAAGTTGTTGATTGGTAGCGCCATTTTGTTCTATGTCTCCGAGCTGATAGCGGAGCATATCTCGGATGCGGGTTACGGCTCACTTGCGTCACTCACTCACTTTATTGTGAAAATTTTCATTCTAACATTGTGGATTAGTCAAACAACGAGACTCATTGAAATACTATCGACACTCATTACAAAATGATCGGACGGGCATCTATGATTACCTTTATTGAAACGATACTTGGCACTGTGCTCTCAAGCTTCGTCATCGTCATCATCGCAACATTTATGGCATTGTTAGTCGATTTTTTATTTCCAACCTTTATAAAATGGACGAGAATGATGATGATTTTTCTTGTCATTGCTGTGGTTTTACAGCCTGCATTTGAACATTTAGCGCTCATTCGAGATATTGCCCATTCCATTTCGATGATATTCATTTCGGTTTATCCGATTTTAACGGCAAGTATGATTGCTGCAGGCGGAGCTTTCAGTATGCTTAATTTTCAACCTGCTATGCTGCTGTTTGCCAATGGGGCTGTTGTGCTTGCGGAAAGTGTCCTCATACCTCTATTAACAGCAGCGTTGATTTTCGATTTAGTTACAAGGATATTGCCAGCTGTGCCGTTTTCTAAAATGGCGGATTTAATTCGGACGACTCTACTTGGCGCTGTTTCCGCCATCGTTGCAGCCTACTCAATCTTCATCACTGTTGGAGGCACAATGACTTGGGCATTAGCAGGGCTTGCGAGTGAGCCGATTAAGGAATTAATCCGTCAAAATGTTCCGCTGATCGGGTCGTTTATGACGGATAGTATGGGCGCGATGGGGCGTTACTCGTCGGGCATAAGTGTTTTTGCGGGTGGTTGGTTTATTTCGACCATTTGGACAGTAGCGCTCATTCCCTCAATTAAGACGTTATTGACGGCTTTTTTTTATAGATGGACAGCTGCGCTCATTGAACCTTTTGCTAATGAAGATATAACAGGAATTTTAGATGACATCGGCAAAACTTTATTCGTACTTTGTGCTGTGTCCTTTTTAATTGCTTTTGCCTTTATTTACTCAGCGCTCTTCTCGATTATTCTTATCAAATTAATGACAACAATGAAATGAGGTTCGCTAATGTCATCTTTTTAATAGGTGTTTTACTCATCACTTTGCTGTCCTCGACAGTATTGTTGTTATTTTCTAAAGAAACGGAAGAGGATTTTTTGCCGATTATTAAGCTAGCAATGGGCATTTGGCTAATTCGATCAATCCTCATATTTCTTGGTCATAGTCTCTCATGAAACTGCATAAAATGAATCATTGATGACAGGTCCTATAACCAGCTCAATGAATGGAAATGGTGATGATATGCAAACAACAACAAGGAAATTCCATCCAATCCTTCTCGGGACAATCGTTATTTTAATCATCATTTTCATCACTTCCAATCTAGGAAGCATCGGGGAGGAGAAGGGGAAGAAGGAGGAGAGCCGGGAATTTGTGGAACTGGAGCAAGCATTAATGAAAGTAGAAGGGATTGGACAGGTAATGTTGTATTTTCATTATGAAGATAGAGAACCGACTAATGCACTTGCCAACTACTTCTCAGCCTCAACAACAACCACTACAAAAGGGAATAACCTGCAAGGTGTTCTTGTCGTTGCGGAAGGTGCTAAAGACTATAAAGTTCAAAATGAACTCTACAAAATTTTGACAGCTGTCCTGCAATTGCCCGAACATCGAATCGTCATTGCAGAAATGAATAAAAGGGGGAATACGAATGAGAACGAATAAAAGAACAGTGTGGTTTTTAACTTTGTTAAGTCTAGTCGCTGTTATCTCCATCTACACAATGAGGGAGAAAACGATGTCCTTTGATGGTATCACACTTTTTACAAAAGGAGAGTCGAAGGACTCCCTCTCATTATCGGAGCAATTGGATGCTGCTGATAAAACGGCTCCTGTCTTTGCGGAACGTTATTTATTCGAAGAGATGCGGATGGAGGTCCGTGATGTGCGTAGTAAATTAGCGGAACAACTGACGACGAAAATTACATCTTCAGACTATACAGCAGCTGAGAAAAATGATGCCATTGATGAAATGGCAGAGATGACAAAACGTAATTCAGATGAAACGCTCATGGAAATGCAAATTATCGCGCTCGGCTATCCAGAAGCATTTGTTCACAAGGAAGAGGGCGCGGTGAAAATAACGGTGATGGCAACAGAAGGACAGTCCAAAACGCTAGCAGATGAAATTATTCGACATGTCAAAACGAGCTGGTCCGATGCAGGAACCGTCCAAGTTGTGTTCACCGGAGGTACAGAAGAATGAAAAATGAAAGAAAAAGCCCTGAATGAGGGGCTTTTTTTCTGTTTTTATGTTGATTTCAATAACAAATCACCATTATCTATTTCAATATGGAGTGAAAACGTCTAAAATAGAGAAGAACGTTATTATAATGTAGTCAGGGGAATCGATCATGTTAAAAATTCAAGAAATCCGTGAAATTATTAAATTAATTGATCAATCATCAATCGAAAAATTTACATTTGAATCCAACGGGGAAAAAATCAAATTAGAAAAAGGAAACGGACAGTCTGTCGTTATGCCAGCAGGCGTTGCCGCACCTATTGTTCAACAGGCAGTTCCTGTTGCACAACCAGTAGCAGTAGAAGCAGTTGCTGCACCTGTACAAGAAGTGCCTGTCGCGACTTCACAAGTGGAAGATCCTTCTTTACACAAAGTGACTTCACCAATGGTTGGTACATTTTATGCGTCCTCTTCACCAGATGAGCCTGCTTATGTGCAAAATGGCGATAAAGTAAAACCAGACTCTATTGTCTGTATCGTCGAAGCGATGAAACTTTTCAATGAAATTGAAGCGGAAGTTTCTGGGGAAATCGTGGAGATTCTCGTAAAAGACGGTCAACTCGTCGAGTACGGACAACCTCTCTTCCTTGTAAAATCAAATTGAGGAGGACAGCTAACATGAAAAAAGTATTAATTGCCAACCGTGGCGAAATTGCAGTTCGTATTATTCGAGCGTGTAAAGAACTTGGTATCCAAACAGTTGCGGTCTATTCTGAAGCAGATCGCGAAGCTCTTCATGTCGAATTGGCGGATGAAGCCTTTTGTATCGGTCCGAAGCTATCGAAGGATAGCTATTTAAACTTTTCTAATATTATCAGCATCGCCAAGATGACGGGCTGTGAGGGAATTCATCCTGGTTATGGATTTCTAGCAGAGAACGCGAGTTTTGCGGAACTTTGTGAAGAAGTGAATATTGAATTCATTGGACCGACAGCTGATGCTATTTCACGTATGGGAACAAAGGATGTTGCCCGTGAAACGATGCGGCAGGCAGGTGTACCAATCGTTCCAGGTTCGACAGGTATTGTAGCAGATGAAGATGAAGCGCTTCGTATTGCAAAAGAAATTGGTTTTCCGGTCATCATTAAAGCGACAGCTGGTGGTGGAGGTAAAGGAATTCGTGTTGCAAGGGATGAAGAAGAGCTGAAAAGTGGCATCAATATTACGCAAAAAGAGGCTGCAGCTGCGTTCGGAAATTCGGGCGTCTATCTTGAAAAATTCATTGAAGTATTCCGTCATGTGGAAGTGCAAGTGTTAGCTGACAAATTCGGGAATACAATCCATCTAGGCGAGCGTGATTGCTCGATACAACGCAGAATGCAAAAGCTTGTAGAAGAGGCGCCTTCACCAGCTATAACGCCTGAACTTCGCCAAGCAATGGGAGAGGCAGCTGTTAAAGCGGCTGAAGCTGTTCAATATCGTGGTGCTGGAACAGTCGAATTTATATTCGACCATATTAACCAAAAGTTCTATTTTATGGAAATGAATACGCGTATCCAAGTCGAACACACAATCACTGAAATGATTACAGGCATTGATTTAGTTCAGCAGCAATTGAAAATTGCGGCGGGTGAAACTCTTATTCACCGCCAAGAAGATATCAAACTTAATGGTTGGGCGATTGAATGCCGCATCAATGCGGAAAACCCCGCGAAAAACTTTATGCCTTCTCCAGGAAAAGTAACGATGTACATTCCTCCAGGTGGTTTTGGTGTCCGAGTCGACTCAGCTATGTATACTGGTTATTCCATACCTCCATACTATGATTCGATGGTTGCAAAACTAATTGTTCACGCAGATACGAGGGAAGAAGCGGTCGCAAGGATGGCGCGAGCACTCGATGAATTTATCGTCGAAGGTGTGGATACAACGATTCCTTTCCACTTAAGATTAATGGATGACGCAGTCTTTAAGTCTGGAGATTTCGATACGAAGTTTCTGGAAAAATACTCAATTATGAACTAACAGAGAGGAGAATCGGAATGCCTGAAAAGACAAATCCATCATTCGTCGGGATGGCACCGTCGGGTGATGTTGAGCTTGGACGCGTCCAACTAGCTCCAGAAGTTCTTGAAGTGATTATTGGTATTGCAACAACAGAAGTAAAAGGTGTTGCGAACACGAGAGGTAATTTTGCTACTGGCGTTGCTGAGAAATTTGGCAAAGTAGTTCATGGGAAAGGTGTCAAAACGGAGTGGTCTGAAGAAGGTTTAACAATTGACGTTTATTGTGTCGTTGACTATGGCTACTCTGTTCCAACCGTCGCAACCGAAATACAAAAGCAAATTCGACATGCAGTTTTTCATATGACTTCACTTGAAACAAAAGAAGTGAATGTACATATAACGGGAATTCAGCTCGAAGCGGCAACGGAAACGGTATGATCTGAAAAGCATCGTCCTAATCGGATGATGCTTTTCAGCTTGTCTTACTGTATCCGGGCACCCTGTTTTATGCTATGATAATGCCTTAGAGATACAGTAGTGGAGGAGAAAATTTATGAAACGAAGAGAAGCAAGGGAAAAAGCCGTTCAAACTCTTTTTCAGCTTGATAATACAGAACTAACCATTGAAGAAGCAATCACGTATATTGTCGATGAGCCAGCCAATGCGTTTTACGAGCAACTTGTGCGTGGAACGATGCTACATCAGGCAGCAATCGATCAGACATTGGTCGATAAGCTAGAGCATTGGTCGTTGGATCGGCTACCTAAAATTGAACGGACAGTTTTACGGCTTGCCGTTTACGAGTTATTATTTAATGAAGAAGTGCCACACCGAGTTGTGTTGAATGAAGCGATTGAGCTTTGTAAAACATTCGGCGATGAAAAATCGGGTCGTTTTGTCAATGGTGTGCTATCGAAATTCGAAGAAAAATAATCGAAGCCGTCTGGAGGAACAATTATGACAGGAACAATAATTGATGGTATTGCTATTGGGAAAGAAATTAGAGAAGAAATCAAAGAAAGAGTTACTGCGCTAAAAGACCAAGGGTGCCAACCAGGTCTTGCAGTTATTCTTGTTGGCGACAACCAAGCTTCTCGTACATATGTGAAAAACAAACAAAAATCTACTTTAGAAGTGGGTATGAAATCTGAGTTGATTGAACTTCCGGCTTCTATAACTGAGGAAGAACTATTAGGATATGTGACAAAATTGAACAACGATGATTCCATTAACGGCATTCTTGTTCAGCTTCCACTACCAGGGCATATTGATGAAAATCTAGTCATTCGTGCCATTGATCCTTCAAAAGACGTTGATGGATTCCATCCTGAAAATGTTGGTAAGATGATTATTGGTCAGCAAGCCTATTTGTCTTGCACACCATACGGCATCATTAAGTTATTAGAACGAACGGGAACAGAGATTAGCGGAAAACATGCCGTTATCGTAGGTCGTAGTAATATCGTCGGTAAGCCGATGGGGCAATTATTGTTGCAACGTGATGCTACTGTCACTTATTGTCATTCTAAAACAAAAGACTTAGCTTCCTTTACAAAACAAGCAGATATACTAATTGTTGCTATTGGTAAAACGAAATTTATTACAGGTGACGACATTAAAGAAGGTGCTGTTGTCATAGATGTGGGCATGAACCGTGATGAAAATGGAAAGCTTTGCGGTGACGTCGATTTTGCATCCGCAAAAGAAGTCGCCTCTGCCATTACCCCTGTCCCAGGTGGAGTAGGCCCGATGACTATAACGATGTTATTGAAAAATACATTGAAAAGTGCAGAACTATCCCACGCACAAGAAAATCGTTAACAATTACTATAAAATACTGAACGGACGCTGTTTTTCATAAGAAAGACAGCGTTTCTATACGTCGGAAATTGGGAGGTGGGACTGTTGACCGGTAACCCCTACTTATCTGTACAAGCCTTATCGAAATATATCAAACGTAAATTCGATGCAGATCCCTATTTACGCAATGTTCTCGTCAAGGGGGAGCTATCGAATGTCAAGAGTCATCCGAGTGGTCATATTTACTTCACTTTAAAGGATGATAAAAGTCGAATTCAATCGGCGATGTTCCGCTCAAGTGCAGCGCAGCTGAAATTCAAGCCTGAAAATGGCATGAATGTGCTCATAACAGGTGATGTAACAGTTTATGAAATGAGTGGAAATTATCAATTATATGTCCAGTCGATGCAACCTGATGGTATTGGAGCATTATATTTAGCCTTTCAACAATTGAAGGAAAGTCTTGGAGCGGAAGGCTTGTTCGATGCGCGTTGGAAAAGTCACCTCCCTGCGTTCCCAGAAAAAATTGGTGTCGTAACGGCGCAATCAGGCGCGGCTATTCAAGATATTTGTTCAACAATTGAAAGGCGATATCCACTTGCTGAAATCGTCCTGTTTCCAGCTATCGTTCAAGGTGCACAAGCAGCACCCTCCATCGTCCAATCCATTGCAAAGGCCGAAGCACATGGCGGTATCGATGTTCTCATTGTAGGACGTGGTGGTGGTTCCATCGAGGATTTATGGGCGTTCAATGAAGAATCGGTTGCGCGTGCTATCTTTTCTTGTCGTATTCCGATTATTAGTGCGGTTGGACATGAGACGGACACGACAATCGCTGATTTTGTATCTGATAGAAGAGCACCGACGCCAACTGCGGCTGCCGAGATGGCGGTCCCCGCTCGAGACGAGTTGTTTGAAAGGTTACTAGACCGAAAACGTTCCCTTTATAATTCCTTATCAAACCAAATTAAGCACGAACGTAATCGTTTGACTACCTTACAAACTTCTTATCCACTACAATTTCCTGAACGTTTATACCGTCCGTTCACCGAAAAACTAATTGGATTTGAAGGAAGATTACAGCGGAGTAGTCAAGAAATTATGCATCGAAGGGTCTCTGATTTCCAAAGATTAAGTACTATGCTTGCCACCTTTTCGCCGACTCAGCGCATTAAGGATGAACAGCGCAATGTAACGCTGCTTACCGAACGTTTAGCGAGGGCAGTACTGCACGATGTCCGCATACGAAGTGATCGTTTCCAAGCCTCTATTCGTATGCTACAAGCACTCAATCCGCTTAATATCATGGAGCGTGGCTATTCGATTGTCTATCGAGACGGGGTCGTTGCGAATTCCGTTACATCTATGGACATTGGATCGAACATTCAGATTAAGTTGCAGGATGGAGTAGCAGAAGCAATCGTTCAAACGATTACAACGAATGATAGGGAGGAAAGTTAAGTGGGAAAAGAGGAAATTCGCTTTGAAGAAGCGATGCAACAATTAGAAGAAATCGTACAGAAGTTAGAAACAGGAGATGTTCCACTAGAGGACGCCATTACCTTATATAAGCAGGGAATGGAGCTGTCGGGCTATTGCCATGGGAAATTACAAAACGCGGAGAAGCAACTGATTACTATCATTGACGAGGATGGCAAGTCATCCCCATTTGATCCGACAAAGGATGAGGATTCGCATGCATAAAAAACTACAAAATTTTATATCGAAAAACCAACCTGTTATTGAAAATGAACTGAACCATCTACTAGCGAATCTAAATGTATCCGAGACGTTGAAATCTTCCATGTCCTACTCAATCAATGCTGGTGGAAAACGTATCCGACCACTACTCGTTCTTGCTACGCTAGAAGATTTAGACGTCCAATCGGCTGATGCCTTAACGGTAGCTTGTGCTGTTGAATTGATTCATACGTATTCGCTAATACATGATGATTTACCCTGTATGGATGATGATGATTATAGGCGCGGTAAATTGACGAATCATAAAGTCTATGGAGAAGGAGTAGCCGTTCTCGCGGGTGATGCATTGCAGACGTTAGCATTTGAGGCATTGACAACTTTGCAAGAAACGTCGTCCAAGGATGCATTACAGCTGGTTAAAATGCTAGCAAGTGCTTCGGGTGCTATGGGTATGGTCGGTGGTCAAATGCTTGATATTGAAGGGGAAGCAAGACCATTGTCACTAATGGAATTGGAAACTGTTCATGTTAATAAAACAGGAGCGTTGCTATCCTTTTGTATAGAGGCTGGCGCTGTTATGGCGGGGCTTGAAGTGGAAAAAGCGGCAAACTTAAATGTATTTGCTTGGAATATTGGACTAGCTTTCCAAATCCAAGATGATATTCTCGATATTACGTCTACGACCGAAGCACTCGGTAAAACCGCGGGTAGTGATATTAGCAGTGATAAATCGACGTATCCATCATTACTAGGTCTTGAAGGGGCTAGGAAACGCCTTGCTGAGCATCATCGTCTCGCAGAGGAGTCGCTTGATTTTCTTGGAAAAGAGGAGCCACTTCTTAAGTTGTTCGCAGATTACATTGTTAATCGGCAGTCTTAAGGGAACGAAAAGGTTGTACGAATCGTCCTCTTTGATATAAAGTACTAACTATAGCGGAAACCGTAGTAAACAATTTATGAAGGTGTGTGATAGTGATGGATCTTACTGAAATTACCAGTCCATCTTTTATAAAAAAACTAAATAAGAACCAAATAGCAGAGCTTGCAGAGGACATTCGTGAATTCTTAATTGAAAAATTATCAGTAACGGGTGGGCATATTGGGCCGAATTTAGGTGTTGTGGAGTTAACGATTATGCTTCATCGATTATTCGATAGTCCGACTGATAAAATTCTTTGGGATGTTGGGCATCAGGCTTATGTCCATAAAATTTTGACAGGGCGTGCAAGTGAATTTGATTCACTTAGGCAATTCAAGGGTCTCTGCGGCTTTCCGAAAATGAATGAAAGTGAGCATGATGTTTGGGAAACTGGTCATAGCTCAACATCATTATCGGCAGCGATGGGGATGGCGGCAGCGCGTGATGTTAAGGGTGATACCAATTACGTGATACCTGTTATTGGAGATGGTGCGTTAACAGGTGGTATGGCACTTGAAGCACTAAATCATATTGGTCATAAAAAAACTAATATGATTGTTATTTTGAACGACAATGAGATGTCGATTGCGCCAAATGTTGGTGCTCTTCATACGATATTGGGGAAACTTCGAACAGCTGGCAAGTACAATAATGCCAAAGATGAGCTTGAATATATTTTGAAGAAAATCCCTGCTGTCGGAGGTAAGGTAGCAGCGGCTGCGGAACGTGTTAAAGATAGCCTAAAGTATTTACTCGTTTCCGGCATCTTCTTCGAAGAATTAGGCTTTACATACTTGGGGCCAGTAGATGGACATGATATCAATGAGCTAGAGCGTCAACTCCAGTATGCGAAGAAAATGGATGGACCTGTTCTACTTCATGTCATTACGAAAAAGGGGAAGGGCTATAGTCCTGCTGAAGAAGATAAAATTGGTACTTGGCATGGCACGGGTCCTTATAAAATTGAAACGGGTGATTTCGTTAAATCTGCATCCGTTGCACCTTCATGGAGTGGCTTAGTAGCAGAAACTGTACGAACAATTGCACGGGATGATCGACGTGTTGTCGCAATCACACCAGCAATGCCAGTCGGTTCTAAACTCGAATCTTTTGCAACAGAATTTCCAGATCGTTTCTTCGACGTGGGGATAGCTGAACAACATGCAACGACGATGGCTGCTGGACTTGCTACACAAGGCATGAAGCCATTCTTAGCGATTTATTCGACTTTCCTACAGCGTGCGTACGATCAAATGCTCCATGATGTTGCTAGACAGAACTTGAATGTCTTTATTGGCATTGATCGTGCAGGACTTGTTGGTGCCGATGGTGAAACGCATCAAGGTGTTTTTGATATTGCCTTTTTAAGACATATGCCGAATTTGGTCATTATGATGCCCAAAGACGAAAACGAAGGTCAGCATATGGTAAAGACTGCGATTGATTATGATGGTGGTCCGATTGCGATGCGTTACCCGAGAGGAAATGGTCTCGGTGTAAAAATGGATAAAACACTGCAAGCTATCCCGATTGGTTCATGGGAAGTCCTTCGTGCGGGGGATGATGCTGCCATTTTAACGTTTGGCACGACAATTCCAATGGCATTGCAGGCAGCTGAAACGCTGGCAGCAGTGGGGATTCATGTGAGAGTAATTAACGCGAGGTTTATCAAGCCGTTAGATAATCAGATGTTAGATCAACTCTTTGCTACGGGAATACCAATCATGACAGTTGAGGAAGCAGTTCTTGCAGGTGGTTTTGGTAGTGCAGTTATTGAATATGCACATGACACAGGCAAGAAGGATATTCCAATTCGACGAATGGGTATCCCTGATCAGTTTATTGAACATGGTAATGTTGATGAATTACTTGCGGAAATTGGTATGACAGCAGGTCATCTCGTTGACAATATGCAAACGTTCATAAAAGAAGTTGCAGTGGAAAGGGAACAAGTATGACAAATCGAATAGCAAAGGAACGAGTCGATGTCTTGCTCGTCGCGCGAGGATTAGTTGAAACGCGCGAGCAGGCAAAGCGTTCAATTATGGCAGGCATCGTTTATTCCGCAGAAACAAGGCTCGATAAACCAGGGGAGAAAATTCCAGAGGATGCACCGCTTACCGTGAAGGGTTCCACTTTGAAATATGTTAGTCGGGGTGGTCTGAAGCTTGAAAAAGCATTGGAGCAATTTACAGTTGATGTAAAGGATAAAATAGTTCTCGACATCGGCTCATCGACAGGTGGTTTTACAGATTGTGCACTTCAAAACGGTGCGGAGCATTGTTATGCATTAGACGTTGGCTATAATCAGCTTGCTTGGAAAATACGTCAAGACCCGCGTGTAACTGTAATGGAAAGAACGAATTTTCGACATGCAACACCTGAGCTCTTCACAGAAGGTATGCCGCAATTTGCGACCATCGATGTGTCATTCATCTCATTAACACTTATTTTACCGGCTTTGAAACGTATCATAGCACCAGACGGAGACGTTATTGCACTTGTTAAGCCTCAGTTTGAGGCTGGAAAAGGTAAAGTGGGTAAAAAAGGTGTTGTTCGTGAGAAATCTGTTCATTTTGATGTGTTGAAAAAGATTGCAGAAGCGTCCATACAAGAAGGATTTAGTTTGCGTGGTATTTCATTTTCTCCTGTTACGGGTGGAGAGGGGAACATTGAGTTCCTTTTTCATCTAACAGCTGATGATGTACCGACAACTCTTTTTCATGATGAGTCATATGTACAGTTAATTGAAGAAGCTTACAAAGAATTGCTATAGCGCGCATTCATTTGCGCGTTTTTCTCGTCTAGATTCTAGCTGTATTTTTTGTTGTTACAATAAATAGTAGATGGTACAGTATAGATAAGACATAATTTAGTTTGTATGGGAGCGATATGTATGAACAAAGGGCATAGACATATTCGGATTCGTGATATTATCTCGAATTTTGAAGTTGAGACACAGGATCAGCTAGTAGATAGTCTAAAAGAAGCAGGAGTTGCGGTGACACAAGCGACTGTGTCGCGAGATATTAAAGAAATGCACCTTATCAAAGTACCGTTGCCAGATGGACGCTATAAATATAGCCTGCCTGCCGTGCATAGTCATAACACAGAGCAAAAGCTTAATCGTATGTTGACAGATGCATTTGTGAGTATTGACGGAGCTGGACATTTTATTATTTTGAAAACGCTTCCTGGTAATGCACAAGCAGTGGGATCTTTAATTGATCATCTCGGGTGGGAAGAAATGCTGGGAACGATTTGTGGAGACGATACATGTCTCATTATTTGTAGGGATGAATCGCTGACCGTGTTTGTCAAAGAAAAATTACTTGCCATGATTTAAGAGAGGTGACTGACATTGTTAAGTGAAATTTCCATTAAAAATTTTGCAATCATTGAAAGCCTCGATATTACCTTTGAAGACGGTCTGACGGTCTTAACGGGAGAAACAGGTGCGGGAAAATCGATTATTATTGACGCTGTTCAGCTATTGGCAGGTGGCAGAGGATCACATGAGTTTATCCGGCATGGTGCAGCCAAGGCAGAGCTAGAAGGGTTGTTTACCATTGCGGAGCTGGTACATCCAGTCATTGATAAATTAGCGGAGCTTGGCATTGATGTGGAAGATGGCAACATCATTTTAAGACGCGATTTAAGTGCAAATGGTAAATCAATTTGTCGGGTGAATGGCAAGCTTGTCACTATTGCTGTTTTAAGAGAAATCGGTTCTCAGCTAATTGATATTCACGGCCAACATGAAAATCAAGAGCTTATGCATGAGAGAAGTCATATACATCTATTGGATCATTTTGCAGGTGATGAGTTAGCGCGCGCAACTGACAATTATACCGATCTCTACGAGCGGTATCGGAAGTTGAAGCGTAAGCTTGAAACGGCTAATGAAAACGAACAGCAAGTAGCTCAACGTATCGACCTCTATTCATTTCAGTTGAAAGAAATTAATGCAGCTGCACTAATTATTGGTGAAGAGGACGAATTAGAAGCGGAAAAGCAAAAGCTGCAAAATTTTAACCGTCTATATGAGCGATTAAATACGGCATATTTATCCATAAGTGGCGATACACATGCACTTGATTGGGTTGGCTCAGCTATGAGTGATATTGAAGATGCAGCTTCTGTAGACAAAACATTGGCACCACATGCCGAAGCCGTTGCTGCAAGCTTTTATTCGTTGCAGGATACTGCACACGAACTGAAAAGCATACTGGATAATATGGAATTCGACCCGAACAGACTTGAAGTAGTGGAGGATCGACTTGCCCTCCATATTTCGTTGAAAAGAAAATATGGTAAAACGATTGAGGATATTTTATTGTATCGCGATAAAATTGAGGATGACTTGGAAAATTTAATTAGTCGAGATGAACGACTAGCTGAACAACAGGAAAAAATGCTGCAATTATTACAGGATCTAGAAGTGGAAGCGGGTGAGTTATCCATTATCCGTCAGGAGGTATCTAGCCGGTTGCAGCTAGCAATTATGGAGCAACTGCAGCAGTTACATATGAATAAAGCATCATTTAAAGTAGAAATTACACGTAAGGCAACAGGCGTTTTTGATGCGAACGGCTACGACGATGTAAGATTTCTCATTTCAACAAATGTTGGAGAACCTTTAAAACCACTTGTTAAAGTAGCCTCGGGCGGAGAGCTTTCACGAATTACACTGGCGTTAAAGACGATTTTTTCCAAACATCAAGGCATTACCTCGCTTATATTTGATGAGGTTGATACAGGTGTGAGTGGAAGAGTGGCGCAAGCTATTGCGGAAAAAATTGCAATGATTGCAACGTATTCACAAGTATTGTGTATTTCTCATTTGCCACAAGTTGCGGCAATGGCTGATCATCATTGCCTCATTAAAAAGGAAGTGCAAGGCGACAGAACTCGAACAGCTATCCTTGATGTCATTGAATCAGAAAGAACTCAAGAGCTCTCACGAATGCTGTCTGGAGCTGAAATTACACCGCTCACACTAAAACACGCTGAAGAATTATTAACTTTGGCAGAAGAACGGAAAAAAACCTTTCGATAATGAAAAAGCGTGCATAAAATATTATGCGCGTTTTTTCGTGTTTTACTTCATACAGCGAAATGCTTTGCTATATGCGACACAAGATTCATCTAGAGATGCTTTTCAATATTTCATGATTTACCCTTTCATAACATCCCACAGAACGGACATACCAACAGTATCTTATTACGGGGAGGTGAAGTATGGAATGGAGTAGACAGTTTAAGCTGGCCGTGTCGTTTTCCGTCTTGTTGCTTGTCATGCCATTCACTACAAATGCCACGTTTGCACAAGATGGATCGCTCATTCCGATGGGACATTCCATCGGAATTCAAATGGAGCTATCAGGTGTATTCATCACAAATGATGTCATGATTAGCAAAGATCATTGGTTAAAATCAGGCGATTTACTTGAGAAACTGGATGATGTTGAGATTGGCACATTAACGGATTTCGAAAAAGCGCTGTCCAGCCGGCGAAGCAAAAAAGAAATTGTTTTGCATGTCCTCCGAAACGGAGACAAAAGCCAAATCCGAGCAGATGGTGAAGCGATGAAACGTCTCCTTCCATTCCTGAAAGATCGGACGGAAGGTACAGGCACCTTAACGTATGTAGATCCAGACAATGGGACCTATGGTGCTCTCGGTCATCAGATCATCGACAGTGCATTAAAATCACCACCCTCTTTTGAAACGGGGGCCATTTATCTTTCAGAAATTGGGCAGATAAAGAAAAGTGTCCCAGGTGTTCCAGGTTATAAAATTTCAACAATTGTTGAAGATGAAGACTTTTTGGGAACAATTCAGACAAACGGTGTGTACGGCATTTTCGGCACGTGGAATAGTGCTCATAAGAAAGTGTTAGCTGAACCACTTGAGATTATGCATCCAGAACAAGTCAAAGAAGGTATGGCAGAAATCTTTACAACAATTAAAGGGACAGAAGTTCAATCATTTATGATTCGAATAACCGAAGTGGAGCAGGATCAGTTTCATTTTGTGTTGACGGATCCTAAATTATTAGCTACAACAGGTGGCATTTTACAAGGGATGAGTGGTAGCCCGGTAATTCAAAACGGCAAATTTGTTGGTGCTGTTACACATATGTTTGTCGATGATCCAGAAAAAGGTGCCGGTCTTTTTCTGGAGACAATGCGGAGTGGGGAAAAGTAAAAGTGGAGTGCATTGATAAACACTGAAAAAAAGGGCCAACTTGCAATTATGAGTTGGTCCTTTTTTTTTGCCGTGGTAAACTAAATATAAATGATTCGACAAAAGAATAGAAAACAATGGAATTCGTCGAAATATAGGGAAACCGTATGTCTGAAGATTCATTTTTCATTTTTAAAAAAGGGTTGTCTTATTATTTGTCGAAAATTTCCTTTACGCAATGTAAAAGAAGATTGCTACTTTTTCGAGAAATTCATACGAGACGTACAGGAGGGAAATGGGAATGGAAAAACTGAAAATAGCGATTGCTGACGATAACAAGGAATTAGTGAAAACGATGGTGATGTATTTTGAAAAGCATCCTGAAATCGATGTCATCTGGACTGCAAATAACGGAAAAGTCTGTCTGTCTATGCTAGAAGAGAAAAGGCCAGATGTGCTGTTACTAGACATTATTATGCCGCATCTTGATGGAATTGCCGTATTGGAAACTTTAAGTACGAACGCACAAACACCAGATTTGCATATTATTATGTTAACGGCGTTTGGACAGGAAGACGTGATGACACAAGCAGCAAGCCTAGGAGCTTCATATTTCATGCTGAAACCGTTTGAATTTGAACGACTCGCCAATCAAATTTTTCAAGTAGCAGGCACAAGAAAGCCAATTATTCCTATTTCGAAGCCAGAGGAAGAATACGTGTCAGGAAAAGTTAGTCAAAAGGTACTCGATACGACAATCACATCTATTATAAAAGAAATTGGAGTGCCTGCACATATTAAGGGCTATGCTTTTCTTCGAGAAGCCATCCAAATGGTTTACACAGATGTTGAACTACTAGGTGCTGTTACGAAAGTGCTATATCCAGAAATTGCGAAAAAATATAACACGACATCATCTCGAGTTGAACGTGCCATTCGGCATGCGATTGAAGTTGCGTGGAACCGAGGAAATTACGATGTCATTTCTAAAATGTTCGGCTACACCGTGCATCATTTAAAAAGCAAACCAACTAATTCAGAGTTCATCGCGATGATTGCTGATAAGATTAGGTTGGAGCATATGGCGAGTTAAGGTTAATGAGAACCTATAATTAATAAAATAGAATAGCGTAAAGGCTGGACGCCTTCACATTCCTTGGGCTTACTACTAATTCCAGGAATGGGAGGTGTCTTGTTAACTTTGGGTGAATAATCAATAAACTCCATGTTTATAAAAGAGATTCTGATTTTCCTGTAATAACGAAAAATCATTACTCTACCAAAAGTTCTGAAATGTATTATAATAGTAATAGAGAGAAAGGGTGAGATGTCGGTGTTGATTCAAAATGATTATTTTGACTTAGAATTACAAGATGATAAAGTGATTGTGCATTCGAAAAGAAGTGGCTTTCCACTAAAGTCATTCGATGCAATCACAAAACAATATCCCCGATTGAAAATATCTTCATTTGCCGTGTTAAGGAAAGCGCTTACTGAATCAGAAGGGGAGCATATTATTGGTAGTTGGCTTTCTGATTTTGAGTTGTTTGTAACAGCGGACAAGATGAAAGCACAAATCATTTTCAATATGTCTATGGACGAATTTGAAAACAATAAACAGGCTATTTTGGAGCAAGTCGAAAATCAACTGGATATAGAAGGAGTTGTTTTTGGTAGACTGCCGCTACAAGATATATCGTTTAAACCTGGAGAACCACTGCCTGCTGCGATTGGAAGACAACCCGAACAAGGTGCGGATGCTGTAATCACCTATTTGGAAATCCCGGATCGGAAACCAGTCATTCGTGAAGATGGATCGGCTGACTATTATGAGATGAACTTTGTAACAGCGGTTGACGAGGGGGATTGGATTGGCGAAAAAATTCCTCCTCAAAATGGGATAGACGGTAAAGACATTTTTGGCAATGTCTTAGAAGCGCCAAAGGGAAATGATGGCAAGCTGTCCTATGATCGAAAATCGATAAGTGAAGAACAAGAAAGTGGTAAAATTGTGCTGCGTGCGTTACATGGCGGTGCTTTGGAATATATAAACGATGCTATCAGCATTGGCAAGCAACTAGTGATAAATGGTGATGTAGGACCTGAAACAGGAAATATTACGTTTGATGGTGCTGTTTCCATTTATGGGACTATACTTGCCGGGTATTCTGTAAAAGCAACGGGAGATATTTCAATTGAAGGAAATGAAGGCGTTACCAACGCAAAAGAAATTCAATCATCAGAAGGCGATATATACATCAAAGGCGGCGTTTTTGGTGGGGGAGTAACAATTGTTGAAGCAAAAGGCGATATTTTTATAAAACATGCAAATAATTGCAAGCTTTACGCTACAGTTGTTAATGTTGGCCTTTATTTATTTGGAACGGATGTTATCGCCGACCGTGTGCTTGTTGATAAAAATAGAGGGAAGATTATCGGTGGTCAAATTGAAGCAATGTTCCGTATCGAATGTGCCTATGCAGGTAATAATCATGAGCGCATGACATTACTTCATACAAAGGGAATTAACAAGGATGGACTTTACAAGGAAATTCAAGAGATGGCACAAGATTTGAAGGAACGCCAAGGCGTTTTGAGTAGAATGGAAGAACATTCTGTTCAGTATGCAAAAGTAGCGGTAGGCACAAGGGGACCGCAAGCAGAAGCATTTAAGAAAACTACAGAAACCATAGAAACAAATCGACAGGCCATTCGGGAACTTGATAAAGAGATTCAGGTGCGTCTGCAACTTATTAAACAGGCAGTTCCAGCACAAATCGAAGTAACGAGAGAGGCTTATCCAGGTGCAGTTATCCAGATTGGATCAAGGTCGACGACATTACACGACTCAAGAAAAGGTGTTTTTGAAGTTGTTGATGGCGTATTGAATGTCTAAACCAACTGTATTTGCACATCGGGGAGCCTCGGCTATACAATTTGAGAATACGATGAAATCTTTCGAAAAAGCACTTGATCAAGGGGCGGATGGCATTGAACTAGACGTCCAAGTGACAGAGGACGGTGTACCAATCGTCATTCATGATGCTGACTTGGTCAGGATTGCGGGCGTTCGTCGAATGATTGCCTCCATGACGAGTACAGAAATTGCCAACATTCGAGTAGGTAAAAAATATAATCGCTTGGTGAACGGTCATCGCATCCCGACACTATTGGAGGCTGTGGTATTTTGTGAACGACATCACTTGGCACTCAATGTTGAATTGAAAGAAACTGTTTCAGAACGCCCAGAATTTGTTGAAAAAATTGTTGACAGTGTATCGTATCTAGACAATATCCATATATCCTCGTTTGATTATCAGCTTCTTGAAATCGTAAAAGAAGTAAATGCAAATATGGAAACGGGCTATCTTTTGCGCAAAAACAGCGTGGATTGGAATGCGCTTGAACAGTATTCATCGGCAGATGGTTTTCATATTCACAAAAAGTTTTTGAAAGAACCCTATTTGCAAAGTCTTATTCAAACAGGTAAAAAAATCCGTGTCTACGGGATGACAGGGAAAGAAGAAATTGTAGCTTTATCTCCATCTTATATAACTAGCTGGATAACTGATTTTCCCAACCGATTTAATAAGAGAAAACAATAGAAAAGGACTACAACATTACCATTGTGTTGTAGTCCTTTTCTTATTTCTTTGCAAATCGACCTTGTACGCGTCCATTTTTTCGATCACGACGCAAGAGAAAGCCAGCAAAAAATGCAAGCCCAGCAGCACAGAAGAGTAGGCCAACGACAAATTGTAGCCAGATGAATGGAAATGGTTTAAATAGTATACCGAAAATCGAGTCCCTCATTAGCTTTATACCCCAAGCCGCAAAAAGGCCGGGGATGAGTAGAACGATAAAAGCAGCAAAACGTGCCATAAATCACAACTCCTTAACTATTTATAATTTTACCTCGCTATATTTTATTGTCAAGAAGAGTGCAATCGTGTATGATTAGTTTGTAATTGCAAAAGATTGCATGATTTAAAAGAGGAGAATGAATACCCTTGCAAAATGTTCTCATTGTCGGGGCGGGGACAGGCGGAACTATCATTCTGGACCTTCTCCAAAACTTAGAATTCATGAATGTTAGAGCAATCATCGATACCGATGAACAAGCACCAGGAATCATTCAAGCAAAAAAACAAGGCATTGCGCACGGAACAGATTGGAGACCTTATCTAACTGATGATTTGCACATCATTTTTGATGTAACTGGAAACAAATCGGAATTTGTTGAATTGTTGAAAGTACGGCCAGCCCAAACGGTGTTGATACCTGGCACTGTTGCTAATCTTCTTGTCAATCTTCTTGAAGAGAATGGAACGTATATTAAGCAAATCCATGCAGAAATGCATAAGCAACGAATGATTTTTGATTCCATTGAAGAAGGTATGATTGGTATTACTGAAGAGGGTACAATCAACTTTTTCAATAAAAGCTCATCTCGAATGGTTGGTTTTTCAAATGACAGTGCAATAGGTAGACCAATTGCAGAAGTGATCCCGCTCACGAAGCTTCCTAGAGTATTTCAAACGGGTAGTGCAGAGCTAAATCAGGAGCTCATTCTGGCAAACGGCATGAAAATCGTTACATCGCGTTACCCACTTTTAAATACTGAAGGCAAAAGGGTTGGAGCTTTCGCTGTATTTAAAGACATTACAGAAGTCGTTACGCTCGCAGAGGAAATTACAGATCTCAAAAAAGTCAAGACCATGTTAGAAGCAATTATCCACTCCAGCGATGATGCGATTTCAGTTGTTGACGATCATGGTAACGGAATTCTTGTGAATCCAGCTTACACACGAATTACAGGTTTAACTGAAGATGAAATCATTGGTAAGCCTGCAAATGCAGATATCAATGAGGGCGAAAGTATCCATATGAAAGTACTTCAAACACGTAAGCCTGTCCGTGGAGTCAATATGCGTATAGGTGAAAATAATCGTGAAGTCGTTGTTAACGTTGCGCCTATTATCGTCGATCAGCAAGTTAAAGGTAGTGTTGGAGTCATTCATGACATTACCGAAATGCGTAAGTTGATGAAGGAGCTTGATCGAGCAAGAACGATTATTCGTAAGTTAGAAGCAACGTATACTTTTGAAGATATTTTTGGCGGTTCATCGGATATTGAGATTTCGATTGAGCAGGCTAAGCTTGCAGCGAAGTCAGACGTAGCTGTTCTTTTAAGAGGAGAAACGGGAACGGGTAAGGAATTGTTTGCGCATGCGATTCATAGCAGTAGCAAGCGACGTTTTCATAAGTTCATTCGTGTCAATTGTGCAACAATGAATCCGGTTACATTTGAGTCCGAGCTTTTCGGACAGAAGGAGATACCGGAAAAA
>NZ_JAWLIR010000001.1:0-87962 GCF_033485195.1 Sporosarcina beigongshangi | reverse complement strand
ACCGTAGGTTTTTCAGTGGCCTCGAAAAAGGACAGGGACTTTTTGAAGAGTCAAATGGGGGCACACTGTTTTTGGATGAAGTTGCGGATCTTCCGCTTGTCGTACAAAAAAAATTATTGTCCTACTTAGCGGAAAAGAAGATTGATGGTAGTGCTACTGAACTTTCTGTTCGTATCATTACAGCAACGTCAAAAAATCTAGAAAAAGCAATGCACGAAGGGTTATTCATTGAAGAATTGTATTATATTCTCAATCGAATTTCCATTCAAATTGTACCATTGAGGTCTCGAATAAAGGATATTCCACTCATTGTTGAACATTTACTTGTCAAACTCAATCAAGAATTCGGCATGAACATAAAAACGATGACTGATGAGGCATTGAAACGGCTTCAACAATATGACTGGCCAGGAAATGTACGAGAGCTTGAAAATGTACTGAGCCGAACGATGATATTTATGGATCCAGGGGAAGCGGTTATTGGCTTAGATGAAGTGGCAAAATCATTTTTATCACGCGAGGATAAAGACGAGGAAGCGTTTCTCCCAGAAAAAAGCACGCTTGCTTCAATTATGGATGATTATGAGAAGACGATACTTGAAACAGCACTTCGTGAAAATGATGGCAACAAATCACTAACTGCGAATAGGCTAGGTATTTCGCTCCGTTCGTTGTACTATAAGCTTGAAAAGTTCAGTCTTGTCTAAAGCTAACCAAGTAAAGGAGGCGACGCAATGGTTATACTCGATTCACTCATTACAAAAGCTGCATCGAAGACGGATCCAGTTGTTTCTGTTGCATCAGCAGCAGATTTGGAAGTTCTTGAGGCGGTTAATCTCGCCATTACAAAAGGAATCGCAACATTTTTGTTGTTCGATGATGAAATAAGATTGCAGGAATTGCTGGCATCGAATTTCCCGCATTTGCTAGTGCATGATAAAGTAAGCATCCATCATGCAGAAGATGAATTCCAAGCATCCAAACTCGCGGTGAAAGCGGTTTCAAGTGGAAAGGCTCATGTTGTCATGAAAGGGAATGTGGCAACATCAATTATCTTGAAGGCGGTCTTGAATAGCGAGTACGGATTGCGGTCTGGAAAAATATTATCACATGTAGCCGCATTTGAAGTAGCTGGCTACGATCGTTTACTATTCGTCACAGATGCGGCTATGAACATTGCACCGGATCTTGAAGCGAAAGCACAAATCATTCGCAATGCCGTTGGGACTGCACATGCATGTGGTGTTGTTGAGCCGATTGTTGCACCACTTGCTGCGATTGAAACAGTCAACCCAGCAATGGAGCCAACAACAGACGCCGCATCGCTTGTCGTTATGAACAAACGTGGACAAATTACGGGCTGTATTATCGATGGGCCACTTGCTCTCGACAACGCTATTTCTGAACAAGCGGCTGCACAAAAAGGCATCACAAGTAACACTGCCGGAAAAGCAGATATTCTCGTAGTTCCGAACATCGAATCTGGTAATATTTTATACAAATCACTCATGTATTTTGCCGGCGCTAAAGTCGGTGCCATTATCCAAGGCGCAACAGCTCCCATTGTTCTAACATCAAGGGCAGACAGCGCCGAAAGTAAGCTGTACTCATTAGCATTAGCCATTCTTGCAATAAAACAATAAAAGAACCCCTAGGAGGAATTTCACAATGGAACTTTTTAAATATATGGAGAGTCATGATTACGAGCAACTAGTTATTTGTCAGGATAAAACATCGGGTTTGAAAGCGATTATCGCTATTCACGATACAACACTTGGACCAGCACTTGGTGGAACACGTATGTGGACATATGCAAGTGAAGAAGAAGCAATTGAAGATGCATTGCGTCTAGCACGCGGTATGACATATAAAAATGCAGCAGCAGGCTTAAATCTTGGCGGCGGAAAAACTGTAATTATCGGTAACCCAAAAACGGATAAAAATGATGAAATGTTCCGCGCATTCGGTCGCTTTATCGAAGGCTTGAACGGTCGCTATATCACTGCAGAAGATGTAGGAACAACGGAAGCGGATATGGATTTAATTCATCTGGAAACGAATTATGTAACAGGCACTTCAGCGGGCGGAAATTCAGGTTCATCAGGCAATCCTTCGCCAGTAACAGCTTATGGTATTTATCAAGGGATGAAAGCGGCGGCGAAAGAAGCATTTGGTACAGATTCATTGACAGATAAAGTAGTCGCTGTCCAAGGTGTTGGTAACGTCGCCTATTCACTTTGCGAATACTTGCATAAAGAAGGTGCTAAACTCATTGTTACAGACATTAACGCGGAGGCAGTCCAGCGTGTTGTCGATGCATTTGGCGCAACAGCAGTTGGCATTAATGATATCTATTCACAAGAAGCGGATATTTTCGCACCATGTGCGCTTGGTGCCATCATCAACGACGAGACGATTCCACAGTTCAAAGTAAAAGTCATTGCTGGATCAGCTAACAACCAATTGAAAGAGCCAGAACACGGCGACAAAATCCATGAAATGGGTATTGTTTACGCACCAGATTATGTTATTAATTCAGGCGGCGTTATTAACGTTGCAGATGAATTAATTGGCTATAACCGTGAACGTGCATTGAAGCGTGTAGAAGGGATTTACGATACAATCGAGAAAATCTTCGCAATTTCTAAACGTGATGGCATTCCAACATACGTAGCAGCGGACCGTCTTGCAGAAGAACGTATCGCACGCGTTGCAAAATCACGTAGCCAGTTTTTACAAAATGAAAAAAGCGTATTATCAAAACGTTAATTTAACTTGAATCGGCAGAAATTTCCTGCCGATTCAATTATGCCGAGGTGTAATTAAATTTATAAGAATGATTGAAATGGAAGGAGGTTCTGTTGTGCAAAACACACCAATCAAGGTTCTGGTCATTAATCCGGGATCCACATCCACAAAAATAGGCGTTTTCGAAGAAGAAACTTTATTGCTAGAAGTTACCTTACGCCATTCATCAGAAGACATTGCACGATATCCTTCTATTATCGATCAATACAATTTCCGTAAAGAAACGATTGTTGAAGCGCTTGAAAAAGAAGGCTTCAACATCTCGGAACTTACTGCCGTTTGCGGTCGTGGCGGCCTTCTCCGCCCGATTGAAGGTGGTACGTATTCCGTCAACGACGCGATGATCGAAGATTTGAAAAAAGGATATTCTGGGCAGCATGCCTCGAATCTTGGTGGTATCCTAGCAAATGAAATTGCGAATGGATTGAATATCCCTGCCTTTATCGTCGATCCTGTCGTCGTCGACGAACTTACACCTGTCGCACGCATTTCTGGATTTGAATTATTCGAGCGAAAGTCGATTTTCCACGCACTTAATCAGAAAGCTGTCGCACGTCGGTATGCGAAACAAGTTGGTGAAAAGTATGAGGAGCTTCGCCTCATCGTAACGCATATGGGTGGTGGGATTACAGTCGGCGCACATGAATTTGGTAAAGTAGTTGATGTCAATAACGGTTTACATGGGGATGGTCCGTTTAGTCCAGAACGCGCGGGAACGGTTCCAGCAGGTGACCTCGTTGAAATTTGTTATTCAGGCGAACTGTACCGCAATGAAGTGATGAAAAAACTCGTCGGTCAAGGTGGTCTTGTTGGCTATTTAGGTACCAATGACGCTGTAGAGGTAGAAAAAAGAATTGCCAAAGGTGATGTTAAAGCAAAGCTCGTCTATGATGCAATGGCTTATCAGGTCGCCAAAGAAATCGGCAGTGCAGCAACTGTCCTTCGCGGACAAGTTGATGCAGTCATCCTAACAGGCGGTCTTGCGTATGGTAAAGAGTTCGTTGAAGCGATTTCGTCCAGAATCGACTGGATTTCTACAATTGTTGTTTACCCAGGTGAAGACGAGTTGCAAGCACTTGCAGAGGGAGCCATTCGTGTTTTATCGGGTGAAGAAACAGCTAAAATCTATCCGTCTTAACGGGTCGTTGTGAAGGAGGCCATGTATATGGCACGGGAATATGATGTAGTAATTTTGGGAGGCGGAACAGGCGGCTATGTCGCCGCTATTCGCGCTGCACAATTAGGACTAAAAACGGCACTTGTCGAACAAGGGAAACTTGGCGGTACTTGTTTACATAAAGGCTGTATTCCAAGTAAAGCGTTGCTGAAAAGTGCTGAAGTTTTTGATACGGCGAAAAACCAAGCAACTGCGTTTGGTGTGGATACGAAAGAAGTAACACTCGATTTTAGTCGTGTACAAGCACGCAAAGAAAGTATTGTTAAACAGCTACATGGTGGCGTTACCGCACTCATGAAAAAGGGCAAGATTGACGTTTTTGAAGGGCTCGGTAGAATGCTCGGGCCATCGATTTTTTCACCAATGCCAGGTACAATTTCAGTAGAAATGAACAATGGCGACGAAAATGAAATGCTTATCTTGAAAAATTTAATCATTGCAACAGGTTCTAGACCACGTTCATTACCTGGTTTGGACATTGACGAACAGCAAATTATGTCATCAGATGGAGCACTGGCAATGGAAACACTTCCGAAATCTATTCTTATCGTTGGCGGCGGTGTCATTGGTATTGAATGGGCATCTATGCTCAATGATTTTGGTGTAGACGTTACAGTTCTTGAATATGCAGATCGCATTATTCCAACTGAAGATGAAGATATTTCTAAAGAAATGAAAAAGTTATTGACGAAAAAAGGAATAACTTTTGTGACCAGTGCAAAAGTGCTTCCAGACACACTTGTGAAAACAGCAGATTCTGTCACCATTTCCGCTGAGCTAAACGGTGAAGCAACAGCGTTTACAGCCGGAAAAATGTTAGTATCTGTAGGTCGACAAGCGAATGTAGAAGGAATTGGCCTTGACAATACCGAAATAGAATTAGACAAAGGCTATATTAAAACAAGACCAACGTTCCAAACGAAAGAGCATCATATTTACGCGATTGGCGATGTCATTGGTGGATTGCAATTAGCGCATGTTGCTTCTCACGAAGGAATTGCGGCTGTTGAACATATTGCTGGATTGAAAAATGAGCCAATGGATTATACAAAAATCTCACGTTGTATCTATTCGAGTCCCGAAGCCTCAAGTGTTGGCATAACGGAGAAACAGGCGAAAGAACAAGGGTTTGACGTGAAGATCGGAAAATTTCCATTCATGGCAATTGGTAAGGCGTTGGTCAACGGCAATTCGGATGGTTTCGTTAAGATTGTTGCAGATAAGAAAACTGATGACATTTTAGGTGTTCATATGATCGGTGCACATGTGACGGATTTAATATCCGAAGCAGGGCTGGCAATGGTTCTTGACGCGACACCGTGGGAAGTGGCTAGCACGATTCATCCGCATCCATCTCTATCAGAAGTGATGGGTGAAGCAGCACTTGCTGTGGATGGTAAAGCAATTCATATGTAACTACGTTTTCTAGTGGAGGGGGAAATAGAAATGGCAAATAATCGTCATGAAGAACTTGGTTTGACGAACGAAGATGTCCTACAAATTTTTGAAACGATGCTAATGGCTCGCCGTATTGATGAGCGCATGTGGCTCTTAAACCGTGCAGGGAAAATTCCATTCGTCATCTCCTGTCAAGGCCAGGAGGCAGCACAGGCTGGAGCGGCTTATGCACTTGATAAGGACAAGGACTGGATTGCACCTTATTACCGTGATATGGGCGTGGTTCTTCATTTTGGTATGACTCCGAAAGATCTAATGCTGTCTGCGTTCGCGAAAGCAGAGGACCCAAACTCAGGAGGTCGCCAAATGCCGGGCCACTTTGGCCAACGGAAAAACCGTATTTTAACGGGTTCATCACCTGTTACGACACAATTACCACATGCTGTTGGCGTTGCACTTGCTGCAAAGATGAAAAAAGAAGATTTCATCACATTCGTAACACTCGGTGAAGGTTCGTCCAACCAAGGAGATTTTCACGAAGGTATGAACTTCGCAGGAGTACACAAATTGCCGACCGTTATTATGGTTGAAAATAATAAGTACGCGATTTCTGTACCTGTCGAAAAACAATTGGGCTGTGTCAATGTGTCAGACCGCGCTATCGGATATGGTATGCCGGGTGTCACTGTCGATGGAACAGACCCACTTGAAGTTTACAAAGTCGTAAAGGAAGCAGCAAATCGTGCGCGGAGTGGCGAAGGTCCAAGTTTAGTAGAAACCATTTGCTATCGTTTAACAGCACACTCCTCAGACGATGACCAACGTCAATACCGTGATGCAGAAGAACTGGAAAATGAGAAGAAAATGGATCCAATTCCAAAGTTCTCGGCTTATTTAAAAAAAGTCGGCGTACTAACGGACGAACTAGAAAAAGAACTGGAAGAACGCATCATGAAAGAAGTGAACGAAGCGACCGATTATGCGGAAAACGCTCCGTACGCTGAGCCTGAATCTGCGCTTCTCCATGTTTATGCTGAACAAGGAGGGAACGAATAATGGCTGTCATGTCTTATATTGATGCAATCACACTTGCCATGAAGGAAGAAATGGAACGAGATGATCGCGTTTTTGTACTGGGTGAGGATGTTGGACGTAAAGGTGGCGTTTTTAAAGCAACGACTGGTCTTTACGACCAATTCGGTGAATATCGTGCGCTAGATACACCTCTTGCTGAATCTGCCATAGCAGGTGTCGGAATTGGTGCAGCGATGTATGGATTGCGTCCAATCGCAGAAATGCAATTCGCGGATTTCATCATGCCAGCTGTAAACCAAATTGTTTCAGAAGCAGCAAAAATTCGTTACCGTTCGAACAATGACTGGACATGTCCGATTGTTGTCCGTGCACCTTTTGGTGGCGGCGTTCACGGTGCATTGTACCACTCGCAATCCGTGGAATCGATGTTTGCTAGCACACCTGGACTCAAAATCGTCATACCTTCTACTCCTTACGATGCAAAAGGGCTGCTAAAAGCGGCAATCCGTGATGAAGATCCCGTGCTTTTCTTTGAGCATAAACGTGCTTATCGGTTAATTAAAGGGGAAGTACCAACAGATGATTACGTACTACCACTTGGTAAAGCGGATGTAAAACGCGAAGGCGATGACATTACGATTATTACTTATGGTTTATGTGTACATTTTGCTTTGCAGGCGGCTGAACGACTTGCAGAAGACGGTATTTCTACACATATCCTTGACTTACGTACGGTTTACCCACTCGATAAAGAAGCGATTATTGAAGCAGCTTCTAAAACGGGGAAAGTTTTACTTGTAACGGAAGACAATAAAGAAGGAAGCATTATGGGAGAAGTAGCAGCCATTATCGCTGAAAACTGCCTATTTGAACTTGATGCACCTATTAAACGTCTTGCCGGACCAGATGTTCCAGCAATGCCGTACGCACCGACGATGGAGAAATTTTTCATGGTCAATCCAGACAAAGTCGAAAAAGCAGCACGTGAACTTGCTGAGTTTTAACACGATTCAGCATGCCATTTTGGAGAAATTCGCACATTGGCTGCATCAATTACGCCATAGCATAATTGATTTTTATTTTCATTCAGGACGGAGGCAAATGAATTGGCTATTGAAAATATTTTAATGCCACAGCTTGGGGAAAGTGTGACAGAAGGTACCATTGAGAAATGGCTCGTCAAACCGGGCGATACGGTGAATAAATATGACCCACTTGCAGAAGTAAACACAGATAAAGTAACGGCGGAAGTTCCATCTTCATTTGCGGGGACAATTAAAGAATTGGTTGCGCAAGAAGGGGAAACACTAGCAGTTGGCGCTATTGTTTGTACGATTGAAGTTGAGGGTGAAGCCACTGCGGAAGCACCGGTGGTAGCGGAATCTGCTCAAGTTGAAGCGGTAACTGAAACGCCGGCAGCTGAACCACAAAAACCGACAGCGTCATTGAATCGTGAAAAAGGCAAAGCGGCGGGACGTTATTCACCTGCAGTGCTGCGTCTGTCACAAGACAATGGTATTGATTTGACACTTGTAGAGGGGTCTGGCAAGGAAGGGCGTATTACCCGTAAAGACTTGTTGGCCATTATCGAAAGTGGCAATATTCCAACGGCTGCTACGGCGCCAATTGTAGACACGACAACTCCGGCTTCAGTTGTTCCGGCTACATCTGTACCAAAAGCAGCTGAACCTACTAATGTACCTGTTGCTGTAGGGGATACAGAAATTCCGATTACTGGTGTGCGCCGTGCCATTGCTAGCAATATGCTACGCTCGAAACACGAAGCGCCACACGCTTGGATGATGATTGAAGTAGATGTTACGAATCTTGTTCAGTATCGTGATTCATTGAAAAATGACTTCAAACAAAAAGAAGGCTTCAATCTGACGTACTTCGCATTTTTCGTGAAGGCAGTCGCACAAGCATTGAAAGAATTCCCAATGATGAATTCCATGTGGGCAGGCGATAAGATTGTCTTGAAAAAAGACATCAACATATCCATCGCTGTTGCATCGGATGACGCATTATTCGTTCCTGTCATCAATCATGCAGATGAAAAGACGATTAAAGGCATTGGGCGTGAAGTCCAGGAGCTTGCTGGTAAAGTGCGTTCTGGTAAATTGAAATCATCTGAAATGCAAGGTGGTACGTTTACGGTGAACAACACAGGCTCATTCGGTTCTGTTCAGTCAATGGGTATCATTAATTATCCGCAAGCGGCGATTTTACAAGTAGAATCGATTGTCAAACGTCCAATGATTATGGACGGCGGTATGATTGCAGCACGTGATATGGTGAATTTATGTCTATCACTCGATCATCGTGTACTTGACGGCTTAGTTTGTGGACAATTCCTTGCGCGTGTGAAAGAAATTCTTGAAAATGTTTCTGCGGATAATACATCTGTTTATTGAGAAAAATGATACGCCTCGGTCCGTCTCTTATGGGATCGAGGTTTTTTATTTGCCGAAAAGATAGAGGTATTCGTATGAATAGAGCCGAATAACAGAATATGAGTATTCAAATTGAAGTAATTGAAGAGTGATTTTGTTAACTTATATTAAAGAGGTGAATTAAAGTGGTGCATCACTGAAGCGGGTTTGTTATGTTGTAAGTTTGTATATCAATCTATTCTAAAATGGAAGTGACAGGATGACTTTAGAAAAGGGGCCGGCCAGTAATCATACGTATGGTTTTTTAGAAAGAATATTATTTCAACCTACTTACTTTAATTTCAATAAGCTGCAACAGGAACTAAGCGGTAAGACCATTCTAATTACGGGAGCTAGTTCAGGCATTGGTGAACAAGTGGCGTACGTACTAAAAGATATACATGTACATTTAATTTTAGTCGCTAGACGAGAGCAAAATCTTCAAGTTATAAAAAGTGAAATTGAAAAAAGTAAAGCCTTTGTAACCATACATAAAGCTGATCTTAGAATAGAGCAAGACCTAAATGGTTTAGTGCAGCTGATTCAAGAATTACCTGAAGGGCTAGATGTCGTTATTAGTAATGCAGGACTATCTATCAATCGATCGATTTACCAATCTTTAGATAGATATCATGATTTTCAGAGAACAATGGCTATTAACTATTTTGCACCTGTCAACATGCTACTATCACTTATTCCTTTATTAGAAAAAAACAAAGGACATATTGTCAACGTTTCTACAATAAATTCTTTATTAATTCCAATCCCAAATTGGGCTGCTTATCAAGCTTCAAAAACGGCTTTTGATGTATGGTTTCGTTCAATAGCCATTGAATTGCAACAGAAAGGTGTATCTACAACTTCAGTCTATCTTCCGTTGGTTAAGACCGACATGATACGACCTACTGTTGCTTATAATAATATGCCAGCGATGTGTCCAAATCATGTAGCGAAAATCATTTGTAAGTCTATATACACAAAAAGAAAAAAGTATAGCCCATGGTGGCTTCTATTCGGTCAAGTGTCATCTATTCTTTTTAGGGGTTTTTTAGAAAGAACGATGCTAAAAGTAATTGGAAGACGAGGGGATAAGCGTGCAGGCTCATAAATTTATGTATCTCTTAAACAAAATGAATTTGCTTTCTCCAAAGGGTATAGGTAGATTTGTGTCTGCCATTATGAATGATGGCATTAATATTATGATTTTAGTGAAACTTTCTGAGAAAATATATGGTGACAAAATTGCTCTAATAGATGATCAAGAGTCGATTAGTTACACAGAACTGCGTACGCAATGTGAAAACCTTTCAATAAACCTTCAACATAAGTACGATTTTGGTGAGCATAAAAAGGTAGCTTTTCTTTGTCGAAATCATGCTTCATTAGTCAAAGCAATTTTTTCTGTTTCACGTTTAGGAGCAGATATTTACTTATTAAATACAGAAATGAGCAGTAGTCAATTTGAAGAATTAGTAGAACAACATCAATTCGATTTGATTATCTACGATGAGGAATTAACTTATTTACTAGAGAAGTCCACTTTAGGCAACAAGAAAATATTGTGTTTTCATGATGAAATGATTGCTATTAATCATTTGGTTGGAAATAAATCCTGCTTTAATCATAAATTAAAAAGAGCATCTGCGAGTAAAATTGTTCTATTAACAGGAGGGACAACAGGGAAGTCCAAGAAAGTTATGCATCAACCTTCACTTATGAATTACGTCAACCCATTCTTATCTTTGTTAACTAAATTAAAGCTAGTCAATAGAGAAAATATGCTGATTGCAACGCCGATTTACCATGGGTATGGAATTGCAATTTTGTTATCGTTTATAGCTTTAGGAAAAACTGTCGTTCTTACTAAAGGGTTTGCTGCTGAAAAAGTGTGCGAACTTGTTCGTGAACATCAAATTGAAGCAATTACTGTCGTACCCTTAATGATAGATAAGATGTTAAAACACAATGCCAATGATTTAACGTCACTTAGGTGTATAGCTTCCGGGGGAGCGATACTAAATCCAAAACTGGTTATCGAAGTAAACGATAAACTGGGTGAAGTTTTGTTTAACTTATATGGAACATCAGAATCTGGTTTAAATTGTATTGCAACACCAGCAGATTTAAAGTTATATAACGGTACAATTGGTAAGGCCATTAATGGGGGTCATTTAAAAATACTAGATACAAAGAAAAAAGAAGTAGAGGTTGGCAAGGTTGGCCAATTTTACATAAAAAATAGTTGGTCGATGAAAAATCCGGAAAATGCCTGGATAGGTACAGGCGATTTGGGCTACAAAGATCAGCGAGGCTTTTACTATTTACGTGGGAGAACTGATGACATGATTGTATCCGCTGGTGAAAATGTGTATCCCATTCAACTTGAACAAATCCTGATTAAACATCATTTAATAAAAGATGTAGCAGTAGTTGGTATTGAGGATGATAGGTTTGGTCAAAGATTGTGTGCGTTTGTGGAACCAATTAATGATGAATTAACAAGCGAAGCCATTTTTGATTGGTTACATAGTAGAACGGCTAGGTATCATATGCCAAAAAAAATTATTTTCATTAGCAAAATCCCGTATACCTCTGTAGGTAAACAGGATAAGAAAAGTTTAAAAATAGGGGTAAATGATTATATGTAAAAATAGCATGACAAAGATAGTTGTGTCAGGTACTAGATCCGAACAAAAGTACTCGTTACTATTCATAACGAATGAAAAATACAATCAACGCTTGTGCAACAGAATCATTGATGGAACAAGTCAAGATCGTCCATCGACGGTCTTTTTCCTCTTTCATCACTAAGCATAGTCGGGTAAACTAGAAGTAGATGAATAATTTGAGGGGGGAAGCGTGTACGATGACTATACATACTATGAAATCGATGACATTCGAACAAGTGGACTTCGAGCAATGGAAAGAGGAAGCGATTCGCTCTTTGAAGGGGAAACCGCTAGAGTCACTAATGACGAAAACCTTGGAAGGAATTGACCTTCAACCACTGTATACGCGTGAAAGTTTTATAGAAGGCGTTCGTGTAACGAAACAACAGACGGGCTGGATCATTGCACAGCAAACACATGCAATGAATGGCCAACAGTTCGTTACGGAATTGAAAAGTTCATTGGATCGTGGTAATGAGGCGATTGTTTACGATGGTACACAGCCATTTGACTGGGACGAATCCTCACTTCGTGAAATCGCACAGCTAATGACAGACTATCCAATCTTCATTACAAATACTAAAAAGGAAGACACGTTTTTGAAAGCCTTTACATTTGTTGAGGAAGCGAATCGTTCAGCAGTTAAAGGGGCCATTGCTGTTTCCGGATGGGCATTGCCTGAAGGTTTCACAAGCTTGCGGACAAGCGGTGCCGATACATGGACAGTGCATCATAACGGCGCTGATGCGGTGACTGAACTGGCTCTGGCATTAGCAAAAGCCGCAAGGTATGCGGAGAAGCATGAAACGTTCAATCAGTTTGCAGCAGATTTCTTTGCCCGCTTTGCTGTCGATACGCATTTCTTCATGGAAATTGCCAAATTCCGCGCATTCCGTGTGCTCTGGCAAGCCTTTAGCGCCGCTTACAGTGTAACAGATGCTCCGTCTATTCCGCTGCTGGCAACGACATCGCTCCGGTCCTATTCGAAGCTAGATCCGTATGTCAATCTGTTACGAGCTGGCAATGAAACATTCGCTGCGGTGCTTGGGGGAGCAGATGTGATGACGGTTCATCCGCATGATATTTTGACGGGTCCATCAGAAAGTTCCATCCGATTTGCCCGCAATATTCAACTTGTACTGAAAGAAGAAACGCATGTCGATAAAGTCATTGATCCAGCGGGCGGTTCTTATTACATCGAAACATTGACGGCTGAACTTGTAGACAAAGCATGGGCATTATTTGTAGAGATAGAAGCTGCGGGTGGTTACGAAACATATATGGCTAATGGCAGCCTGGCCGCACTTCTTGAACAACGTAGAGATGAAGTAGCAAAAGGGAAACAGTCATTGATTGGCACGAACGTCTATGCAGATGTGGCGGCTACCGAATTTGCTGATTGGAGTGGCGTTGCGGTCGAAGGTCGCCTTGCTGAACCATTTGAGGATCTTAGATTATTATTTAGTAAAGAACAACCACGAACGGTGCTACTGAAGTTTGGCGCGTTGAAAGATTTCAAACCACGTGCTGATTTTGTCGCTGGATTTTTAGCGACGGGCGGTATTCAGTGTGAATGGAGTCCGGCATTTGAAGATGCACAATCGGCACAGGCTTGGCTTGCGAATGAACAAGTCGACTATGCCATTGTTTGCGCTACGCCTGATATGACTGTAGCCGTTATGGAAACAATACTTGAAGGATGGTCAAAAAATATCCTGTTAGACGTCGCAGGGAAATATGAAGCGGCAATGGAACAACAATGGTTGGGTGCTGGTTTGAATGGTTTTCTGTTTGCGGGACAAAACAAAGTCGACAAATTAATAGCTATCCACACTACATGGAAAGGGGGCGTTGACGGTGAATAAGCCCGATTTCAGTCAAGTAGATGTGCAGAAAATTGTACAAGCTAACAAATCGCAAACACAATCTGCTGGTAAGCTGTTCCGAACAAATGAAGGAATTGATATTAAAGCAATCTATACAGATCAGGATATTGTAAACGTTGAACACGTCAACGATTATCCCGGACTTGCACCAAATACAAGAGGTCCTTATCCAACGATGTACGTGGCTCGACCGTGGACAGTACGTCAATACGCCGGATTTTCAACGGCTGAGGAAAGTAATGCGTTTTACAGACGTAATCTAGCGATGGGCCAAAAAGGATTATCTGTGGCCTTCGACCTTGCGACTCATCGTGGTTATGATTCCAATCATCCACGGGTTACAGGTGATGTAGGGAAAGCCGGCGTTGCTATCGATTCGGTTGAGGATATGAAAATTTTGTTCGATGGCATTCCTCTTGATCAAATGTCTGTCTCGATGACGATGAACGGGGCGGTATTGCCGATTATGGCGTTTTATATCGTCGCTGCTGAAGAACAGGGCGTTACACCAGATAAGCTTGCGGGGACAATCCAGAATGATATTTTGAAAGAATATATGGTGCGCAACACGTATATTTTCCCACCTGATATGTCGATGAAGATTATTGCTGATATTTTTGAATATACGTCTAAAAATATGCCGAAATTTAACTCGATTTCAATTTCGGGCTACCATATGCAAGAAGCTGGAGCGACTGCGGATATTGAACTTGCCTACACACTGGCAGATGGACTCGAATATGTCCGGACAGGCTTGAAGGCGGGTATCGACATTGATTCCTTCGCGCCAAGATTATCGTTTTTCTGGGCAATTGGCATGAACTACTATATGGAAATTGCCAAAATGCGTGCAGCACGTAAAATATGGGCGCAAATGATGTCAACGTTTGAACCGGAGAACCCGAAAACACTGGCATTGCGTACACATTCGCAAACATCAGGCTGGAGTTTAACAGAACAGGACCCATTTAATAATGTTACACGCACGCTTATCGAAGCGAATGCAGCGGCAATGGGACACACACAATCACTCCATACGAACGCACTTGATGAAGCAATTGCGTTACCGACAGATTTCTCTGCACGTATTGCACGTAATACGCAATTATTCCTGCAAGAGGAAACGATGATGACGAAAGTAATCGATCCGTGGGGCGGCTCATACTATGTCGAAAAATTAACGGATGAATTGATGGACAAGGCTTGGGAATTGATTGAAGAAATCGAGGATTTGGGTGGTATGGCGAAAGCGATTGAAACGGGCTTACCAAAAATGAAAATTGAAGAAGCTGCGGCCAAGCGTCAAGCACAAATCGATTCGCGTGCAGAATCCATTATCGGGGTCAATAAATATCGCCTGGACAAGGAAGATCCTATCGATATTTTAGACATTGACAATACGCTTGTTCGTCAGAAACAAATTGAACGTATCCATCAGATGAAGGCAGATCGCGACGACGCGGAAGTCGTACGCATTCTAGCGACATTAACGGAAATTGCACGTAGTGGTGAAGGCAATCTACTTGCCTGTGCTGTTGATGCCGCACGTGCGCGCGCGACAATCGGTGAAATTTCGGATGCGATTGAAAGCGTATCTGGCAGACATAAGGCGGTGATTCGTTCCGTGAGCGGCGTATACAGTTCGAATTTCTCGAACGCAGAAGAGATTAACGAAGTGAAATCAATGGCGGACGACTTTTTAGAAAATGAAGGTCGACGTCCACGTATTCTCATTGCCAAAATGGGGCAGGACGGCCATGACCGTGGTGCGAAAGTGATTGCTTCGTCATTTGCGGATCTTGGCTTTGATGTCGATATCGGGCCATTGTTCCAAACGCCAGAAGAAACTGCTTTACAGGCAGCAGAAAACGATGTTCATGTCATTGGGGTTAGTTCTCTTGCTGCCGGACATAAAACACTTGTGCCAGAGCTTCTTGGAGAGCTCGCGAAAATTGGTCGGGAAGATATTCTCATTGTCGTCGGCGGTGTCATTCCAGCTCAAGATTATGCATTTTTACGTGAAAATGGTGCAGCGGCAATCTTCGGTCCGGGGACTGTTATCCCAGTCGCCGCGCAAAAAGTCATTGAAGAAATATACCGCAGACTCGGCTACGAGGAAGTGACGGAGTGACTGAGGACAACCGTTTGTTACCCGACGACAGTGCACTTCATGTAATGGATGGCATCGCCTCCTCGCATGATGGCATGGCTGCTGCGAAGCGCAAGCGATTTGTGAAAAAGGACCGAGATATCCCGATCGACGAGTTATCGGACAAGATTGTAGGGGGTTCACGCCTTCATTTAGCAAAAGGAATCACCTTACTTGAAAGCATTACCGTAAAGGATAAAGCAGCGGGTCAACAACTGCTGCTAAATGTTTTGCCGAAAACAGGAAACAGCATCCGCATCGGTATTACCGGTGTCCCGGGTGCCGGAAAAAGCACATTCATTGAAGCATTTGGACTGATGCTTGCCAATGCAGGTCATAAAGTAGCCGTCCTTGCCATTGATCCAAGCTCGACAGTAACAGGTGGCAGTATTCTTGGTGATAAAACCCGAATGGAAGAATTGGCAAGACATCCAAATGCCTTCATTCGACCGTCACCATCGGCAGGTACGCTTGGTGGTGTCCACAAAAAATCACGTGAGACAATGCTGCTTTGTGAAGCAGCTGGCTATGATGTGGTATTAATCGAAACGGTCGGTGTTGGGCAAAGTGAAACCGTCGTTCGTGGCATGGTCGATTATTTCATGCTCCTTGTGTTAACAGGAGCTGGAGATGAATTGCAAGGGATGAAAAAAGGGATTATGGAGCTGGCGGATGGAATCGTCGTTCATAAAGCTGACGGAGATAATCTCCGACTTGCGAAAAAGACAGTGAGAGAATATCGCCAATTGCTCCATTTTCTTCAACCATCTTCACCGGGATGGACAACAACATCACTTCCTGTTTCCTCCATTAAAAATACCGGGCTTGAGGACGTGTGGCAGACGATATTGACTTTTAAACAGACGATGGAAGATAGTCGCGTTTGGGAAGGTAGACGTCAGTCTCAAACGAGAGACTGGTTCCGTTCAATGATTAACGATAGGTTAATTGATACGTTTTTTGCGGAACCCGGGAAGAAAGAGCAAGTTGCAGAACTGGAGAAGTCCTTGCTTAAAGGGGATTTGACGGTGACAAGTGCGGTTGATCGGCTGTTTGACTAAAAAAATAAAAAGGTGACTTTCCGTTTTAATAAACAGCGGAAGTCACCTTTTCTATTTAAGATACTTTCTCCTTGCGATGACGTAAAAAATAAATAAACTCTGCAATTAATGATGCGGGTATCGTATAAAGACTACCTTGTAAATTAAATTGCATTTGCTGCTGCTCAAAACTCATGTCGTCATACATCTCATTATGCGTTTTACCGGACTTTTCTAGCTCCTTTTTGGTTGCTTCAATATTACGGTATTGCACGGGAATCATGATAATCATGTAAATGGCCAAAATCGCACCGATGATCCACCATTCCATGATTTTCACCTCCTTCCTTTTCTCGTAATGTGCTGTTAATCGTATATACGTATGTCTATTGGAAAAAGTTTCATTTTTAATTTCATTTATTTTGGCAATTAAATCAGTAACTTTAGCTCAATTGCACGAATGACAGCCATAAAAGATGTTTGCAAAGGACGAAGCTGTAGAGGACAAGTGTAAAGCTAAGTAAAAATTGTAAGTATCTTTTGGGTTCAATCTTAGCTAGCAGATAAAGTAGTAGAAAAGGAAGACTGATTTTTAGTAGATAAAATCCAGGGACACTTGTATCATAGACAACCCGCATCAATGGGTTTGCTTCTGTAATATAGTTATTCCGTAGACCGAAATCGGTGAATAAGGAATCTAAAATAGCTAACGAGAGTAAAAAAACACCTGCTTTAAACAGTTTACTACGAGTAGAGAATAGCAGCTTCGTGTTCACAGCCTTACGCTCCTTTCCATTGGGCGATATGGAAATAGGGTATGGATGATAGAGCTAAAATATTCACTACTCTTTTTAGAATTGATTTTTTGCACGAAATCTCTACTCCTGCTATGATAAAGAAGAAAATAGAAAGGGGATACATGCACAATGAGTATGGATTTTAATCTTTATATGAATGATATTCTTAGACAAGCTCGCTCAGAGATGGAAGCGAGTGGTTATGAGCAACTAACGACTGCTGAAGGCGTTGAAGATGCGTTTAAACGCTCGGGTACAACACTTGTCATGGTCAATTCTGTTTGTGGCTGCGCAGGTGGTATCGCACGACCAGCGGCGGCTCACGCGGTTCACTATGATAAACGTCCTGACCACTTAGTAACAGTATTTGCTGGGCAAGATAAGGAAGCGACTGCACAAGCACGTATGCTATTCGGAGAAGATCACTTGCCATCATCACCGTCTTTCGCCCTAATTAAAGATGGTAAACTCGTAGCAGAAGTGGGTCGTTATGAAATCGAAGGACATGATCCAATGTCTGTTGTCGTTAACTTACAAAGTAAGTTTGAAGAATTTTGTGAGGAAGTTTAACCAACGTCCTGTTGGTCCAAAGCTTTCGGGTAATTAATAAAAACAGTCCGTATGCGCATTTAATCGCTTATACGGACTGTTTTTGAATTGTGATTACGATAAAATTGCGCTGAGGCCGAACAGGACACTTGACGCAAACATTGCGCCAACCATTACAAGAACAATGATTTTTTGTACTTTTTTATTGCTCATTAGTCAAAACCCCTATACGTTTGATACTTCTATTTTAACAGAAATTGCAGATTTCACAACATCTAATGAAATTATGAGGTAAAATAGAGAAGAGAAGAGGGGGTATGAAGATGCAAGCAGTTGATCATATTGGCATTGCTGTGAAAAGTATAGAAACGTCACTGGACTATTATATACATACTCTTGGTTTGAAACTATTAGCTATCGAAGAAGTCATTAGTCAAAGCGTCCGTGTTGCGTTCATTGATGCTGGAAATGTGAAGCTAGAACTACTGGAGCCGCTTGGGGAAGACGGTCCAATCGCGAAGTTTATTGATAAGCGTGGGGAAGGTGTTCATCATATTGCATTTGGTGTGATGAATATTCGTTCAAGAATGGCCGAATTAGAGGGAAAAGGGGTTCAGCTGCTACAAACTGAGCCAAAAGCTGGCGCTGGTGGGGCGCAAGTGGCATTCCTTCATCCTAAATCATCATTTGGCGTGTTATATGAGTTATGCGATAAGACTGGCAAAGGGGATTAAACAATGGACATTTATGATAAAATTAATGAATTATATGATAAAAAAAGAACGATTGAACTTGGTGGCGGCGACGAGCGTATTGCCAAGCAGCATGAGAAAGGCAAGCTTACAGCCCGTGAACGAATTCATTTATTATTGGATCCAAACACCTTTGTTGAATTGAATCCTTTTGTAACACACCGGACACGTGATTTTGGCATGGACAAGCTAGAAGGTCCTGGAGATGGCGTTGTTACAGGCTATGGTAAAATTGATGGACGACCAATTTATTTATTCTCCCAGGATTTCACTGTTTTTGGTGGAGCACTTGGGGAAATGCACGCTATGAAAATTGCCAATGTCATGGATTTAGCAGCAAAAAATGGCGCGCCTTTCATTGGTTTGAATGATTCGGGTGGCGCCCGTATTCAGGAAGGTGTTGTATCGCTGGATGGCTACGGGGAAATTTTCTATCGGAATGCCATTTATTCAGGCGTTATTCCTCAAATTTCTGTCATTCTAGGACCTTGTGCAGGAGGAGCTGTCTATTCACCAGCCATTACAGATTTTGTTTTTATGACTGATGAGACAAGTCAGATGTTCATCACTGGACCGAAAGTCATTGAAACGGTAACTGGAGAAAAAATTTCCTCTGAGGATCTCGGTGGTTCAAAAGTACATAACGCAATTAGTGGTAATGCACATTTTCGTGGGAAAGATGAAGCGACTGTTTTGCAGGATGTTCGAAAATTATTGTCTTATTTACCGCAAAACAATACTGAAAAAACACCTGTTACCCCGTATAATGAAGATGAAATGGAAGACTATCGTGCAGATTTGGCGGATGTTGTGCCATTTGAAACAACTCGACCTTATGATGTCCGTAAAGTGATTGACCAAGTGGTCGACACAGGGTCATTTATGGAAGTTCAAGCTGAATTTGCGAAAAATGCTGTTGTTGGATTTGCGCGGATGAAAGGCGAAACAATAGGACTTATTTGTAACCAACCTAAAGTAATGGCAGGCGGTTTGGATATCAATTCATCTGATAAAATCGCGCGTTTCATTCGCTGCTGTGATTCCTTTAATATTCCATTGATTACATTTGAAGATGTTACTGGCTTTTTCCCAGGTATTAAACAGGAGCATGGCGGTATTATTCGTCACGGCGCGAAGATTTTGTATGCGTATTCAGAGGCAACTGTACCTAAAATGACTGTTATTTTGCGTAAGGCATTTGGCGGCGCTTATGTGGCCTTGAATTCAAAATCTATCGGCGCAGATATCGTCTATGCATGGCCTAACGCGGAAATCGCTGTGATGGGTGCAGAAGGTGCAGCTAATATTATTTTCGCTCGTGATATTGCGAATAGTGATAAACCAGAACAAACACGCGCTGAAAAAATCGAGGACTACCGTGAGAAATTCGCCAATCCCTATGTAGCAGCTTCTCATGGTATGGTGGATGATGTCATTGATCCACGAGAAACGCGCATTAAGTTACTACAAGCACTAGATATGATGCGTAATAAACAAGAAGTAAGACCGAAAAAGAAACATGGCAATATCCCATTATAAGGAGATGTACGATTTGAATAAGCAAAGATTATTGGATGAATTTTTTGAATTGGTTCAAATTGATTCGGAAACAAAGGATGAAGGACAAATTGCTGATATTTTAACAACAAAAATGAAGGCCCTTGGTTTTGATGTGAAAGAAGATGATTCGGCTGTTCGAAGTGGACATGGTGCGGGGAATCTGATTGCGACAATGAAAGGAACGGTGGAGGGAGTCGACCCGATTTATTTCACTTGCCATATGGATACGGTCGTTCCGGGCATAGGCATTAAACCTGAACTTCGGGAAGACGGCTATATTTATTCTGACGGTACAACCATTCTTGGTGCGGATGATAAAGCCGGGATTGCAGCGTTATTTGAAATGGCGCGCACATTGAAAGAAAGTAAGCAGCCACATGGCGATATCCAATTTATCATTACAGCAGGTGAGGAAAGTGGACTTGCCGGTGCAAAGGAAATGGACACGTCGTTGATTACCGCAAAATATGGTTATGCAGTGGATAGTGATGGAAAAGTTGGCGGAATCGTAACTGCAGCGCCACATCAAGCAAAGCTGCAGACGATGATTTATGGAAAAACGGCTCATGCAGGTGTTGCACCTGAAAAGGGTGTTTCCGCTATTAATATTGCAGCCAAGTCAATAGCGGCTATGTCTCTTGGACGAATTGATGCAGAAACGACGGCCAATATTGGGCGCTTTACAGGTGGTCAAGCAACGAATATCGTCTGTGATGAAGTTCATATTTTGGCGGAGGCGCGCTCTATTAATCCTGATAAATTGAAGGAGCAAACAGAGCATATGGTGCGGACATATGAACGAACTGCCGAGTTGATGGGTGGAAAAGCTGAAACGGAAGTTAAAATCATGTATCCTGGATTTAGCTTCGCAGAGGATACGGAAGTAGTTCAAACTGCGATGCAGGCAATTCGCAATATCGGCCGCACGCCAGAGCTAATGACAAGTGGCGGTGGCAGTGACGGTAATATTTTCAACGGTGCAGGTATTCCGACAGTTACATTATCTGTCGGCTACGAGGAAATTCATACAAAAAATGAGCGGATGCCCGTTGAGGAATTAAATAAGTTAGCTGAGTTATTACTTGAAATTGTTCGTGTAACAGCAAATGTCTAAGGGAGGCGTTAAAAATGAGTGATTTAAAGGCGGTTATTATCCAATGTGGCAACGAGGAGTATGCAATTGCGGTTGAAACGGTTGTATCTATTGAACGACTTGAGCAAGTAAACCGAATTCCACATTTACCTGACTACATGCTTGGTCTGATGCGGATTCGTGGAGAACTTGTTCCAATCATAGACTTTGAACAAGTTTTGTATGGTAATAGTGCAAAAGGGCATGAGGAAGCACGTGTCGTCGTCGTTCAGACTGAGAATTTATTCATCGGGTTGCTGGTTTTGGATGCTAAGGAAATTCTCGATATTCCAGAAAATGTTATGACGTCCGCAGGATTGATGGCTTATTCGAGAACACAGTATTTCACAACCGTTGCAAATTTGGAAAATCGTATGATTACAGTTGTCGATCCTGAGATTCTATCAAAAACGCTTGCTGGGATGGAAGAAATCAGTGAATATGTTCAAGAGCAATTAGCGCTGGAACAATAACAATTACAACCGGGTAGTATCATCTGCCCGGTTTTTGTAATCAACGGGAGAGCCAAGGAGGGAAGGGATCGTGACGTCGACTACAAGAGTGATTTTACATCTGGATATGAATAGTTTTTTCGCTTCTGTCGAACAAGCGCATGACCCATCCTTAAAGGGCATTCCGATGGCCGTCGCGGGTAATCCGAAAGAACGTCGAGGCATTTTAGTCACTTGCTCGTACGAAGCGAGGGCACGTGGTATTTATACAACAATGACTGTTGGAGAGGCGAAACGTCTTTGTCCAGAATTGGTCCTTGTCCCACCTGATCACGAAAAATACCGAATAGCTTCATCAGCTGTTTTCGACTTGCTACGCTCCTATACGGATCTTGTGGAACCGGTGTCGATTGACGAGGCCTACATTGATATTACGGCCATCGGTGGATTAACAGATGCCGTCAAAATTGCATCTGATATGCAACTTCGCCTCCTACAGGAACTCGATTTGCCCTGTTCTATCGGAATTGCACCGAATAAATTTTTGGCTAAAACCGCATCCGACATGAAAAAACCGATGGGGATTACGATTTTACGTAAACGGCAAGTTGAAGCAATCCTCTGGCCTTTGCCCGTTATTGAAATGCATGGCATTGGAAAAAGTACAGAGAAGAAATTGCAGACACTTGGTATCCAGACCATTGGTGATCTTGCCATTTCAGATGAAATCAAAATCAAATCAACACTTGGTAAAAATGGCTTGAGACTTCGACAACGAGCAAATGGTATCGATAACCGCGTTGTTGACCCCGAAGCAGCTGAGGAACGAAAAAGTGTCGGTAGTTCAACGACATTAGCTATCGATGAAACAGAGTTGGATGCCTGCCTTAAAATTTTCAGTAGACTTGCCGGTAGCGTGGCGAAGCGGCTTGATAACAGACAGCTTGCAGGAACAGTCGTTATGATTCAACTGCGCACCGCTGACTGGCGAAATCAGACGCGCAGTCGCACGGTTTTAAATCCACTTTATAAAGAGCAAGATATCTATAAAGAAGCCGCAAATTTATTCAAAAAGTATTGGAATGGTGAGCCGATTCGATTGCTTGGCATTACAGTATCGAATGTCATTCCGATACATGAACTACATGAACAGTTATCGTTCTATAATTTTGAAAAACATGCCAAAGAAGAACAAATGGATAGTCTTCTTACGCAATTAGAGCAAAAATTTGGTCCCGGCTCAGTGAAACGGGGCAATACATGAGAGGAGAGATGCTGTTATGGAACTGCAATTTTTAGGGACAGGTGCAGGTATGCCGTCAAAAATACGTAATACATCAGCCCTTGTATTGAATTTGTCTGCCGAAGGGCGAGGCTACTGGCTATTCGATTGCGGCGAAGCTACGCAGCATCAAATTTTACATACCTCATTGAAACCACGAAAAATTAGCAAAGTGTTTATCACACATTTGCATGGTGATCATATTTTCGGCTTGCCAGGGTTAATTGGCTCACGATCATTTCTTGGTGGCAATGAACCACTTGATATATATGGGCCAGCGGGTCTTGAAGAATGGTTAGAAACAACGCTACGTATTACTAACACACATTTGAATTATGAGTTGCAGATTCATGAAGTTGGAGACGGCATTGTCGTTGAAGATGATGAATTTTTAGTTGTAGCAAACAGCCTACAGCATGTCATTCCATGTCTCGGTTATCGGATTGAACAAAAGCCACTGCCTGGAAAATTGCTTATTGATAAGGTGAAAGAAGCAGGAGTACCAAGTGGGCCGCTGTTGAAGCAATTAAAAGATGGGGAAGATGTGACCTTGGAGGACGGACGGGTTGTGCATAGTCAAGATGTTACCGGTGAACCACAGAATGGGTTTACAGTAGCTATCCTTGGTGATACAAGTTATTGTGCGGCGGCTGTTGAGCTAGCACAAGCTGTAGACATTCTTGTCCACGAGGCCACATTTGATATGGAAACTGGAAATTTAGCGAAAGAGTATGGACATTCAACCATTGGTGACGCGGCGCGTGTGGCGAAGGAAGCAGGTGTGACAACGCTGATTGCCAACCATATTAGTGCGCGTTTCATGCCAAGTGATGTGGCGAAGCTCAAGGAACAAGGCGAGGCTATTTTTTCTACGCTACATATTGCGGAAGATTTTGTTCGATTTGAGTGGAAAGATGGGGCAGTAATTGAGTGCCGGTCATAACTACATCTAAGACTGTCATAAAGTAGTTCGTGGCGGTCATAACTACATCTAAGACGGTCATAAAGTACTTCATGGCGGTCATAACGTCATCAGAAACCCACTTTTCATAGTCAACGAGAAGTGGGTTTACGTTATGACTATTATTTCACTGCAACAACTTGTCCCTTAGTCATGTTCTCCAACTCACTAGGCGTCAATTGAAACACCGCTTTTGGATGTCCAGCTGCTGCCCAAATTGTGTAATATTGAAACAAATCTTCATCAATCAAGGTACGTACAGGATTCTTATGTCCCAATGGTGGAACTCCACCGATAACAAATCCCGTCGTTTCACGGACAAAATCAGCATCTGCCTTCCCTAATTTTTCCCCCAATTGCTTGCCAATTAACTTTTCATTGATCCGATTAACGCCGCTCGCTACAACTAACAGCGGCTCATTAGTACTTTTTAATCGAAAAATAATCGACTTGGCAATTTGGGCAACCTCACAGCCTAGGGCATCTGCCGCCTCTTGCGCTGTTCGTGCGCTATCCGTCAGTTTGATTACTTGGTTTGGATGCTGTAACTCCTGTAGCTTATCTTGTACAAGTTGCGAGCTAGACGTTAAATTTGGCATGGTCTCCAATCCTTTCAAACAACTTCTTTTTTTATCTGAATAAATAGTTCATTGATTAATATATCACATTCTACTCCAAGCATTAAAGTGTATTGTCGATTAGTAAGGAGGTAATTGTTTTTTATATGGAGAATACATATAGTAGTGGAATAAAATCCCAGCAAACAGGAGGTAGAGATATGTTGAAAAAAATACTTGCGGTATTGGTTACACTAATCATTTTGACGGCGTGTTCACATAAAAAAACGGACAATTATGCATATGCGCTTAAAGGGGAGAGCGAACATTGGGAAAGTGAATATTTTGTCGAGGGAAGAGATGTCTGGAAAGAAAAAGATAACAGAACGACGTTTTCAAGCGATCATAATCATACATTTACAATAATATACAAAGGGCCTTTAGAAGAGTTGTCATCGTTGAAAAACCTAGAGTATGCTTTTGAAGGAGCTGCGCATAGCGGGGGTGGATCACAGGAATTCGATGAACCACCTATCTCCAAGATCCTTGTTTCACATAGAGGAGGAGGTGGCGGAGCAAGAGTGCAAAAAGATGGAGTTATTCATGTAACGATAAAATGGGATACATTTGAAGAGTCCATTGAATTGCGTAATACAGGTAAATGATTTTTACTAATATTTTACTCTAATAGCCCCCAAAGGAATGATGCATTTTTATGGGGGCTATCTTTAAACTAGTTAAAAAAGCCAACCTCGCGCATACTGCTTAGGTGTCGGAACCTCCACACCAAGCTCTTTCGCAGCCGTATAAGCCCAGTACGGATCACGTAGCAATTCGCGTGCCAATAACACGACATCCGCGCGTCCATTTTTCAATATTTCCTCCGCTTGAATGCCTGTTGTAATCAACCCGACCGCACCAGTTGCAATATCGGCACCTGCCTTGATAGTTTCCGAAAATGGTACTTGATAGCCAGGGAATACATCGATGGCTGCCGGGACAACTGCACCAGAGCTAACATCAATCAGGTCGACACCTTGCGCTTTCATCCACTGTGCCATTTCCACATAACTATCTGCTGTCAGTCCACCGTCTGCGTAATCATGCGCGGAAATACGAACGAAAAGGGGACCTTCCCAAACTGTCCGTATTTCATCGATCACTTCTCGCAACAGTCTATAGCGATTTTCTGCTGAGCCACCATATTCATCCGTTCGTTTATTGGATAAAGGAGATAGAAATTCGTTAATGAGATAACCGTGTGCTGCATGGAGTTCAATGACATCGAATCCAGCTTTTTTCGCACGGACGGCTCCTTCTTTAAATGCTTGCACGGTTTCCTTAATATCCTTTATAGTCATCGCGACTGGTACCCGATAGCTGTCACTGAATGCAATAGCAGATGGTGCATAAATATCGCCTTCGACTGTAGCTTTCCTTCCAGCATGTGCAAGCTGAATGCCAGTTTTGGCTCCATGCTGCTGCATCAAACGAACTGCTTCTGCCAATCCTTCCACATGCTCATCGCTCCAAATGCCAAGATCTTGCGCTGAAATCCGTCCTGCCGGCTGCACCGCAGTCGCTTCAACAATAATCAACCCAACTTGCCCTACAGCACGTGTAGCATAGTGAATCTTATGCCAATCCTCAACTTGGCCCTCCTCATTGAAACTTGAATACATACACATCGGCGCCATAACGATGCGGTTTTTAAATGTCGTGTTACGTATTGTGATTGGTTCAAATAATTTAGCCATGTTTTTTTCAATCCTCTCAATTGCTTTTCATCATCAGTATAGCAAAGGGACAAGACGATAGCTGTGTATGTTGCTTGTGAAATGCATCCTTTTCAGCCGCTCAGCAGGAGAAATAGTGTCTTATGTAGAAGTTTGTCAAGTATAAGAAAAGGGAGTGATTGGAAGTGCAAGCGTTATTAGTCATTGATGTTCAAAATGGTATTGTGAATCTCGGAGATTTCCAACAAGAATTAGCACACATGGTGACGATTATTAAGGATTTCAAAAGTCAGGATAAACCTGTAATTTTCGTTAGACATTTTGATGATGCTAAGGAAAGCCCGTTGCACAAAAACTCTGTTGGCTCTGAGCTACATCCTTCGTTGAAAGAATACGCTGATTGTGTTGTTGAAAAACAAACACCAAGCTCCTTCTTTAACACAAATTTGGCCTCATTGCTAGAAGAATTGGGCGTAAAGCATCTGTTCATAACGGGCTTTAACACCGAGTTTTGCTGTATGTTTACCGCTATTTCTGCATTTGACAGGGGCTATAAAGTGACTTTTATTGAAAACGCAACGGGAACGGTCAATACAGATGAAACGTATGAGATGGAAGGGTTGGATATTCGAGATTTCATCGGGACTGTTTTGCACTGGTCGGATGTCATTGAGGTGTTGGATTTTGAGGAATATGTTGAACAATATTCATTGAATAAAACCATCTAAAGGGGCAATTATGCCACTTTTTTTGTGATTCGCTTAATTAAAAGAAAAATTTGGAACTTTAGAAATTCGTAGCTCGTCTACATACATAGTTTGTACAACGAAAGCAGGTGCACGTGATGAGTTATCAATGGTTGGAATGGGCACAACGAATCCAAGCCTTATCACAATCGGGTTTAGCCTTTTCAAAGGATATTTATGACATCGAGCGTTATGAAGAATTACGTAGGATTAGTGCGGAAATCATGGTGGAACACACAGAGTTAGAGATGCAAAAAATCAAAGATTTATTTCTGAGTGACACGGGCTACCAAACGCCTAAAGTGGATGTACGTGGCGTCATTTTTCAGGATGATAAGATCTTAATGGTCAAGGAAAAGTTGGATGATCGATGGTCATTACCTGGCGGGTTTTGCGATATTGGCTTGTCTGCTTCTGAAAATATTATTAAGGAAATCAAAGAAGAATCTGGCTATGATGCAGTGCCGACGAAACTGCTTGCAGTGTGGGATAAAAACAAACATCCACATCCACCAGAGGCTTTTCATTATTATAAGCTATTTATCCAATGCGAAATTATCGGAGGACAGCCGCTGACGGGTATTGAAACGAGTGATATCCAGTTTTTCTCCGAAAGCGATATCCCAAGCTTGTCGGCTAACAGAGTAGTCGAGTCACAAATTAAAACCCTTTTTGAAATTTCAAGGGACCCTAACAAGGAAACGTTATTTGATTGAGTGGGGGAGATAGATTTGGCTGTCAGTAAAAAAACATGGAGTAAACTTTATGAAATTGTATTTTTTACAGTCTGTGGGCTCGTATTTGTGTGTTCAGGTATAGGTTTCATCTTTATTTTGCTGTTTACGATGGATTATTTTTCGCAATAAAGGAGGCTGAATACCATATGTAAAATCCTTTCATCACTATTCTTGGAAGTAGCTCTTATTTCATTTGTCAGTCCACTAGTATTGTATTGCTTTATCCACGGGAATGCAGAAAGGTATATTTAGATTATCAATGGACCAGCCCCATTTAGTAATTTGGGCAGTGGTCCTTATCAGTTCTGGATGGGAATAGGGCTTGTTCTCGTAGGAATTTTTGGATTATATTAGCTGCTGTTTTCAGGAAGTTAGGTATGCTGCTTGATGAAAAGGAGGCATATAGGCATTGAATCCATCTGTTAAAAATAAGCTAAAGAAGATTTCTACCTTTATTCTATTTATTGTCATTATGAGTTTAGTGTCTTATTTTGAAGTGTTGATTAAGCGCCAAATTCAAAAAATAAAATTACTTTAGAACCTAAGAATATTCTTAAACTAATCACAATATGAAAGGTTGTTGCGCTTTGAACCGAATTTCAATGGTAGAAGACCTTTTAAAGGATTCATTTAAAATATTAAATGGGTTTCCCTATTATATTGCAATTGAAGAGAACGAGAGCACACACTATGACCATGGGAACTGGTTAGATGAGATAAGAACTTTAATTGATTTTGCTATACAAAGTGAACTTAATAGAGTAAGTGCTTTAATTAATAGGTCTTCTGAACATTATTTATATCTATCTAAAATGTTAATCAGCTTAGGATTTGAACAATATGCTTCAAAAATCGAGGTGTTCAGGGACCTGCATGATATAAATAGCAACGTAAAAGGATATGAGTGGCGTTCCTTAAGCGACTCTACAATTTCTGAAGAAGAATTTAAGAATCTTTGGAAGGATTGTATGTCTGGCTCAGAAAACTCAGTCTCTTCACTCACCATTGACGAACATCTAAGCTCGGTACAAAGTGAATTAGGGGAGAAGTGGAGAAAATCTTGTAAGGCAATTTATTTGGAAGGTAGACCTATAGGTGTCTCTATGCCTCATATCGAGCCCGGCACAGTAGATGAAGGAAGATTATTTTATTTTGGATTAATACCTGAAGAAAGAGGAAAAGGACAAAGTGCAATTATTCACTATCAATCAATGTATTTATTAAAACTAATGGGCGCCACTTATTACATAGGAAGTACCCATGAGACCAATAAAAAAATGCAGAAAGTATTTTCAAGAAATGGATGCTCTATTAGGGCAAGAATGGAATCATATTATAAATATTTAGATAGTTAATTAATTCTTTGATGAAGGGAAGGTATTTATAGAGTGAATTCTTCTATTAAAAATAAGCTGAAAAGGTTTCTGCCTTTATCTTATTTATTGTGATTGTAGGATTAGCGTCCTACTTTGCTGTGTACAAGGCTTCATTTTCACCGAATGGTTATGATATTGTTTCGCAGGAAAAAGATCGTGTCACGGTGAAATCATTTAATTTAGTTGGGATGGAAAAAGATATAACAACCGTAGTATTTTCTGAAGATGATGTATGGAAAATCGATTATATGAGCGATGAAATCAAGAAACTGAAAGATTTTTTATGGTTTCTGTTTACGGCAAGTAGCATTTCAATTCTTATGCTTATTATAAAGTTGCGTGGTGGCAAGCATTGGTGGTATGCAATTTGGGAAAGTAACCTAATTATCGCGATACTTTTACCGCTACTTTACATTAAAACCGCTTTGACGACTATACAGCGGTTGATTGAGAACCTATGAATCGAGAATTTGAAAAATAGAATGTGGGGTTTGGAATGAGAAAAGTTGAGGTTCTGCCTTATGATAAACAATGGGTTTCCATGTTTGAAAAAGAGTCTCGTAAATTGTATGAGATTTTAGGCACTGAAATAATTGAATTACATCATATAGGGAGTACATCCGTGAGCGGTCTGCATGCAAAGCCTATCATTGATATGATGCCTGTAGTAAGGGATATACATCGAGTGAATGACTATAACACTGCAATGATTGCCATTGGCTATGAACCAAAAGGTGAAAACGGCATAGCTGGGCGTCGATATTTCCAAAAAGGCGGAGATCATCGAACGCACCATATCCATATGTATGCATGGGGGAATCCAGAAATTAAGCGACATCTTACATTTCGGGATTATTTACGAGCATATCCAGATGTTGCACAAGAATATGGGGATTTAAAGGTAATATTGTCTCAACGTTTTCCCTATGATATTGAATCGTATATCAAGGGCAAAGAACAGTTAGCATCCGAGATTGAGCGAAAAGCGAAGGATTTTAATAATAACTATACGGAGTGATATTGAATGGAGTTTATAACACCAAAACATATTGTTTCAGCAGCAACGATTGTACTGAATGACCAAAATGAAATTCTATTAATAAAGGGACCAAGAAGGGGGTGGGAAATGCCTGGTGGCCAGGTTGAAGAAGGTGAATCCTTGAAGGAAGCTGCAATTAGAGAAACAAAAGAAGAATCAGGAATAGATATTGAAATAACGAAATTTTGTGGAGTATTTCAAAATATAAATGCTTCAATTTGTAATACATTATTTTTGGCTAGACCAATTGGAGGCGAGCTAACAACGAGTATTGAGAGTTTGGAAGTAGGTTATTTCCCTATTGAAAAAGCATTGGAAATGGTTACTTGGGGAAATTTCAGGCAAAGAATTGACTATTGTCTAAATGACGAAATGCAGCCTTTTTGCATTGAATTTTAATTTGGCATTTTCAGTTAGCAGATTGTGTAAGAAGATAGTTGAAATTATGTTTCATAAGAGAGTTACATTTGATACATACAGCTGGATCACGTGTTTCAAAAAGAATAACGAATGACTTAACAGCAGTGATAAAACGTTCGGAGGAGGAGTTAGCTATGATACATATTATAAAAGCCAATGCTAATCACGTTGAAGGGATAGCAAAAGTTTGTAGCGATGGTTATTGGGCAACATACAAAGAAACACATTCTGAAGCATACATCGAAGGAATAATTAAGGAGTTTTATAATCGTGAAAGAATTCTAAAAGAGGTTACAGAAACGAGTAAGGAATGGGGAGGCTATTTTGTTGCAGTAGAAGATAATGAAGTGATTGGAGCAGGCGGTGGTGGACTGGTTGGGGACGAATCTGGAGAAATTTTTGTTTTGTATCTAGATCCTAGCAGACGTAACGAGGGGATTGGCACAATGATAGTAGATGCTATTACGAAACAACAAAAGGAAGAGTTTAACGCAACGGAGCAATGGGTTTCTGTTTCGAAAGGAAATCAAAAAGGCATTCCTTTCTATGAGGCAAAAGGATTTATTCTTAACCATGAACGGGATGGACATGGAAGCGTTGATGGGGAAAGTTATATTTCATTAAGATATTGTCGTAAGATTTAATGGCTTTGTTAAATATGAAAGGGAGGTTAATACGATGAAAAAATATTTGAGCATGATTTCAGTAGTGTTGCTAATTGCATTTATCGTTTTAGGTTTTATTAGCCCGCAAGTATTGAATCCCTTACCTGATTCATGGGACATATTGATAATCATATCATTACTAGTTTGTTCATTTTTCACGGCATTATTTAGTGTGAAAGGACGTTTGAAAACAATTACTGTAGTGATTTCTTCACTTGGTATGTTAGCTTTATTAGTTCTAACTATTTTCAGTATTGGTATCATGTTTTTTGGTGATTTTGGAACATAGATATTTTTGGAAATGAAGAAATTGAGCAGGAATTAGAGGTTTATTTAAAGGGGAGAATGATTAGTGGCTAATCCATTTGACTGCATTACCGACTTTATTTTTGTTGAAACTGAAATTGCTTCAGCAGATGTCATTTTAGTGCCTGGTGCCAATCATCCTCAACTAATGGAGAAAGCTGCTTCTTTACATAAGCAGGGATTCGCACCATACATATTACCATCTGGTGGATATAAGCCACATGTAGGGACTACTGAGTGGAATTACTTACGGAATATTGGTATTGAAAACGGAGTACCAGAAGACGCCATTTTAAAAGAAGACAAAGCACGGCATACGTTGGAAAATGCTCGTTTTTCGTTGGAGGTTCTTCAAAAAGCAGGCACCCATCCGAACAAAGTAATAATTGTTTGTAAAGCAGGTCATTCTCGTAGAGCATTATTATGTTATCAATCGGAATTTCCAAAAGAAACCGAGTTTCTAGTAGCACCTGTTATAGATAGGCATGGGATAACGAAGGAAAATTGGTTTTTATCTGAAGTCGGGATCAGTCGTATCATGACCAAAGTTGAGAAAATCGGTAAATACTTTGGTGATTATATTCCGAATTGGGTTGAGTAATACATAGAATTTGTTCGAGAAATTTGAATAAACAATACAAGGGGGATCAATATGAAGGTGGTTCTTCAAGATGAAGTCGTTTTTGGTAAGATTATTTCTCCTAGTTTCGGTTTATTGTCAATCATGGGGGTCGCAGTTATTTTGGGATTTATAATATTTACTTTAAAAATGGGGGGATGGTAGTTTGAAGAACACAAAGTTAAGAATTGCAAGGATTATCCCTAATGTGTTTTGTTATTTAATGTTTATCGGAGCTTTAATTTTTGTTGTTAGCAATGCGGAAGGAATTAAGGGAATAGGACAAGCTCCCTATTGGACTTTAATGTTATTGGCGCTTTTAGGAGTATCTCTTTTGGGAAGTTTTCGAATATGGCGATGGATTTCCGATGGGAAAATGTAAAGGGTCTGCTTAGCAATTATGTACAATTTAAGAAGGGAATATGATTTTTACTAAGATGATAGTACAACTGGACATCGTATAAGGGCTAAAGTAAATGGTGAACTGAAAAGGAATGGGGGTAGATTTTTTGGATTCTAATTATAAATGTTCTATAGATATACGTTTCAGTGGCGGAGATATTCAATTTGACGTTTCGAATGACATACAGTTATTTAGTTTTAAGTCAGGTATAGGTTTTGTTGCAATCCCACATTTTTTTTCGACGCTTTCATCTCTATATAAAGGAGAGATCAGTGAGGCACAATTGGATTGTCACGGAAACTTTGATTACTATATATTTTCTAACGGTGGTACAAACCTTTTTATCGAACATATAGGTCATTATCCAGAAGGTATATTCAACTATCAATTTAAGCTAAAAAAATATATGGAAGCTATTGATACAGGTTTTCAAAAATATTTGCAACAACTTGAAAAGGAAGGAATATTACCTTTGGAAAACCCAGAATTTGGGCATCCATTAGGTGAGGATGTGTTGAATGCTTTTTATGATTTCTCATCACTTTTAAACTGTTAAAGTTAACAGAGTTATTCATACCGAATAGTCATAAAATAGAGAGGTGTGGTGACATTAAATGAATGAAACAATAGAAAAAGCAAAAGATCTTGAGGAATTATCTCACTTTTTATCGGAAATAAACAAACAAAAAAGATCACATATTGGCTATTGTGGCGTGAAGGTAGTGGAGATTTATGAAACATTAAAAGAAGACTTTGTCAGTGATGATGGCGATATCAACTTTTTTGTCGCGAGAGATAATACAGGGAAAATTATAGCAGCTGTTGGTTTGGATATGGATGAATCAAGTGCAGAAGTATGGGGCCCGTTTAATAAAAACTCTTCTGTCAGGCTACAGCATCAATTATGGGAACAGTTAGTAAACGATAATCCTACAGTTCAAACCTTTTACTTTTTTATTAATCAAGAAAATACAGAACAACGAGCATTCATGAATGAACTACAGACAAAAGAGTCGGGTGAACACCTTATTCTAGAAATTAGAGAACAAGACTTCAATAGGGTAAGTGAGTTAAAGAGTATACCTTTTATCCAAAGCGATTTTGATGCATTTGAAAAATTACATAACGAAATGTTTCCCGGTACGTATTATGATGCAAAAACAATAACAGAGAGACTAAGCGATGAAAATATGTTGAGAGTGCTTAAAACCGAATCTAATGAGTTGCAAGGCTATGCCTACTTTGAGGTTGATACTGAAATGGCGGAGGCTTCATTGGAATATATCGGTATTTCTAAAAAGGCACAAAATCAGGGTTTAGGCACGATGTTGTTAAAAGACGTGCTGACAGAAATGTTTTCTTACCCACAAATTAGCGAAATTAAACTATGTGTAGATAATACCAACAGCCGAGCGAATCACGTTTATATCAAAGCTGGCTTTAAACCGAGAGATATTTTAGTTAGTTATGTTCTTAAAGTGTAGAGGCTTTCGTTAAAGAGTTTATGGCTATTCGTTTTGGCATCGCCGTACTAGCTTATCTGGCGGTTTCCTGAAATGTAATGGTAATCACTTTTTCAGTAACCGTAGCATACTCAATTTTGACAAAGACACCGAATTCATGGCCAGCATCTTTGAGCCACAGTTTAAACTTTTCAATTGTCGAATCTCCTTTTAATTCATTGCCTTCATGCAGGTAGTCAATAATAGTTGCATTTGGATATCTGGATTGTGTTTCTTGCATAGCGAGCCTTCCCCACTTGGCATAGGCTGGAACTTCTTGATGGATTTGGGCCATCGCTGGGATGGGTGTTGGTCCGGCGTTAATAATCGTAAAAATACCGAGCGCAAGAAACGTTTTTCGCATAATGAATATCATCTCCTTTTGCAGTAGGATACGTAATTTTCTTGGGATTATTCTATAGAGGATAAGAATATGAATTTTTTCCAGGAATAATAGCAGGAGGTTACAATGATGAGAAACAAAATTGATGAAATAGTAGACAGTCTGCCAAAAGATGAGCTGGAAAATGTGTATTGGTCCATTAAGTTTATCGAAGATGAGTACCTGCTTAAGAAAAATTTACATAGGATCAGTTGATTGATGAGGAGGTTATGATTTGAAAGTAAAACAAATCTTGATTTATATGCTTATTTTCATTTCGTTCATTGCAACAGGTTGTACATCCGATGAAATAGAGAGTAATAACGCTGATAAAGAGATTAGAGATGTGGTATTGAATTATTTTGAGGAGCAAGATTGGAATCATGAACCAAATTCGAGAAGTGATTGGGAAAATGCGACAGTGGGGAAAATAACGGTGGATGACCGTTATAAAAATATCGATAAATCATATATGGGAAAAGAAATCTTTACGGTAACGATTGAAGATACAATCGCCGCACCAATTGTCTTTGTTGATCCAGGTACTTTAGAGGTGGTTGGAATTATGCCAGGGGAGTAATAGCCTTGTATTGCTATCTACTAAAATGTTTGCTGGTGAAATGAATGCAAATAATGATTTATTTAATCCTGAGGATTACTGTTGAAAACGATACGATGGTACATTTTCAAGAAGTAGCTTCCAAATATCTGGACAACCAACTTTGCTGGCTCCGTTTGTTAGAACTGTGTAAAAATTCATCATTTGAAAAACGCATTGAACAAATGCCGATTTCTAGCCGTCACAAGCCGTGTTATACAACTTTTGAAATGCTAAGAGGTGCATATGAAAAGACCTTAATCAAAGGTCTCGGTTCAATGACTATTCCATTAAATCCATTATCTTGTTAGTTGATTCTTCTGGGAGTATATAAATGGTGTGTGTATCATCTGTTTTCATTAAAGTACTTTCTTCAAACTTCCCACCCAACCAGAGATGAAAACTTTGTTTGTTTTCATTTTCATAAACAATATCCACATAAAACTCTGGATTTGCCATATTTACTATGCCATTTTCTTTTATAGCACTTGAAAATACGCTTTTCAAGATTTCAATAGAGAAGTCATCGTCAAAAATGGTTGCATTATTACCTTTTGATGTTGAAATGCTGACCTTCTTAATTTCTCCATCAAGTACTAGCACTTCATTTTCACCTGGTTGTTGTTCTGATAAGGCTTGTTTTGTTGGCTCCCGTTCAGTGGTATCCGTATCCGTATCTGTATTTATTGCAGCATTATCCTTTGCTTGGCAACCTAAAAGGGTAACAGTCATAAAAGACATTGATAAAACAAGTAGTACAAATTTTTTCATATACTGTATTCTCCAATCTTATTTTTAGTTATTATTAAAGTTAGACGAATCAAGTCCTTTTAACGTTTCAAAATTTACTGTGTTGTAATGAACGTTAAACCATATATCGATTTTTAGTTGATAACAACATTCTTTATGAAAACAGACTTGATTAAAGAGGTTAATTTGTAGCTATTTTAAAGCGTTGATCGAAGAAGGATTAATGCTTTTTTATCGAACTAACGAGGTAAGAATGGGTTGCTCTTACATGGCAGCCCCTTTTTATTGCGTAATAAAATTAAATCCCTTCATCTGGAGTTATTTCAACCTATAGCTAATTTGGTTAGAAAAATGAACTTTCGATAGATGAGCCTCGTTTATACTTATGAAAGGGGGGACGATTCGTGAATAAAGAACAATTGTTAGAAGAAATAATGGACCATTATACAGACTTGTTATTTCGGATTGCTTATTACTATACGAAAGATATACAAGTGTCTGAAGATATCGTACAAGATACTTTCGTGAAATTTTATCATTCAGCTCGTTATGAAGAACAGGGAAATATAAAGGCTTACTTATCAAAAATGACCGTTAATCGTTGTAAAGATTATTTGAAAAGTTGGTCTTATCGTAAAATAATCGTTCAAAAAAAGTTGTTCCATACTAAACACTATACGCATAAAGATGTCCTTATCCATACTGATGAAACAAATATGCTAGATGAAGCAATCCTATCTCTACCTTTAAAGCAACGGGAGGCGATTGTTTATTTTTATCTTGAAAATATGTCGATTAAAGAGATTGCGAAACTTCTATCTATTTCTGAAAATACGGTGAAGTCAAGGTTAAGACGTGGCAAAGAGCTATTAAAAGCTAGTTTGCAGCATATCGAATGGGAGGTGTTGTTAAATGACTAATTACCGTATGAAACGGCTACAAAATATAGCGGAAAATAAACAACGAATTATATCGAATACTCGGCAAAAAATAGCCGAGCCGAAGAATAAAACAATCAATTGGCTGTATTTATCAACATCAATGGCAGTCATTGTTTTATGTGTTTTTTTCGCAAGGCTATCATGGGATACAATTGGAAATCCAATTGACATCAGCCAATCAAACATGTTTGTTGAACAATCTGAGGTGGAGCTGATTGTAATTGATACTGTGGAAACAGGGGAAACGGTTACGATTGAAAATAAGGAAACGATCGTATTAGTAGCTGATTGGTTAAACGAAGTATTTTCTAAGCCCAACCACAATCTAGAGAATGAACAAGCAATTGCATATCAAATTTATATAAAAAATACGGGCTATTATCCAGCAGGAGCGATTTCAATTACGAGTGAAAAGTTGATTGTTGGAGAAAACTATTACGAAATCTCGGCTCAACAATATGAAACGATTTCGAGCCTAATATTCGAAGTAAAAGAAAAAGAAGATGACATTATTTTTGATGTTAATTCATTTGGAACAGTGAATGAAAAGCTATTGAAAGAGTTAGATGACGTGATTTCAGGAAAGATGAAAACAGAAGTATTTGGAAATGGTATACCGAATGCTATTCATACAGTACGTATTAATAAAGAAGGAATAGCAATTGTGGATTTGCGATTGGTTTTTAGAACTACTCTTGATAATTTCTGGTCTAGTCATGTCAAAGGTGAGGTGGGAAGGGCTTTTAATTCGATTCTATTTAATGAGCCTCAAGTAAGTACGGTTTATTATTTATTAGAGGGTAATTTTAGTGAGTGGAGTAGGTGGGGCGAATTTGTAGAAGAACCTTACACTCGAGAAATGTGGGAAGAAGTATCTTACGGGCTACAATCACTTTTTGAAATAAAAGTAGAAACACATTATGATATAGGTAATACTGACTCCCATTCAGGCTGGAAAACATCTCCTGATCATTTACAACAAGCAACCATTGATGGAAAAGGAGAAAATGCAATTGAAGAAGGAGAAGCGTTGCTGGTTATAGAAAACCTTGAAACGAGCGAAGCAACGATTTATAAGCTCAAAGATAATAGCGTAGCTCAAAATACACCTAAATATGTTGAGTGGATAGATGAAAATCGACTATTTGTAATTATCGGCTATGCGTATGGTACGGTAACGAAAGGTGGTCAACTTTATGAGATGAACATAAAGGACAATACCATTATCCCAGTATTCGAAGATTTGACAGAAAAAGAAGAGATTATGACCATTAAAGCCAATGACAACGGTACATTCACCTATCAAAAACATGTATATCATGATGATAATTATAGTGAAGGTCATATAGAAGAAGGTATACTTCCTTTTCCATCCGCTAAGTAATGAAGTGCTTCGTAAGAAGGGGAGCAATATGTATGCATGAGGTGAATTGCCTACCTAATACTCATACGCTTAGACGGTAGTTTGATGTAAGATAATGGTCCCATATTAATAGGCAAATTTTTATGCAGAAAACTCCGCAAAGAAGGAAGTGCTAAACGATGAATTTTGAAACGGTTATGCAGGAGCTTGAAGTCCTAGGCAAGGAAAGAATGAAGAAAATGTACATGTCCAATGGTGCTCATGAGCCACTTTGGGGCGTGGCTACAGGTGCTATGAAACCAATGGTAAAGACTATAAAAATAAATCAACCGTTAGCTGAAGAGCTTTATGCGACAGGAAACTACGATGCCATGTACTTTGCAGGTGTTATTGCAGATCCAAATGCGATGACAGAGTTGGATTATGATCGTTGGATGGATGCAGCGTATTTTTATATGCTGTCCGACTATGTAGTAGCCGTAACGTTATCAGAGTCAAATATTGCACAGCAAGTTGCTGATAAATGGATCGCAAGTGGGGAAGAGCTGCGAATGTCGGCGGGCTGGAGTTGCTACTGTTGGCTGTTAGGTAGTCGGAAAGATGTGGAGTTTTCGGAAAGTAAGATGTCCGATATGCTTGATTTGGTGGAAAATACAATTCATGATTCACCAGAGCGAACGAAATCCGCTATGAATAATTTTGTATACACGGTGGGAACATCCTATTTACCGCTCCATGAAAAGGCAGTCGAGACCGCAAAAGCCATTGGAGTAGTAGAAATTAAAAAAGATAATAAAAAGAGCAGTTTCATAAATGCCGGTGAAAATATCGAGAAAATGGTTGATAAAGGGAAGATTGGTTTTAAGCGTAGGCATGTAAGGTGTTAATAATATCCTCGCATTTGCGAGGATACATTTTTAATCAGTCACAATCAAACCTAATAAAGAAGCGATTTGAACGGCCTGATAAGAATTTATTTTACAGCCATTAAGATCCTCAAAAGATACGATAAGCGACTCAAAAGTAGAATTGCTTAGGTCAACCCCTTTAAGTCGCGTTTTTTCAAAGTTTGAACCATCAATTTTGCATGAGTTAAACTCGATATTTTTAAAAATACAATCATAAAAATCAGCACTGACTAATGAAGTGTCCTGAAATTTAACTTTTTCGAATTTTGAATTGCCAAATCCGGTTAAGTTTAGTACAGAATTATCAAATTCTACATTACCGAAACGAGATTCTGTCAAATCTAGCCCTAATAATTTGCAATTCTTAAATACAACCCTGTGTATGGAAGAATTACTTAAATTCGCGTTTGAAAAATCACAGTTCTCAAAAATGACGTCAGTCATTTCGATATGGCTAAAATCCGTATTATTAAACCTACAATTCTTTACAAACATTTGAGATAATCGTGGCCTATCCAGCACTTCATTCGTAAAATCGGAATCATTAATGATGCACAATTCAAGTTCTGGATCTTCTTGATAAAAAATATCTTGGAAATTCATTGCAGGTAAATCGTTAGGGATTTTGGGCGAATCAATTTTCATATGAACTACCTCTTTCCAACATAAATTAGGTTCATTTGTTCAAAAAATGAACTTCATACCTTGAATCATAACTGTAAGCCATTATCGATTATTATAAAAGACTATATTTTTATCGGGGTTTGTGTCCACTGTTCTTAAAATCTCTGATTGGATAAATGCGATAACCTAGGAAAGATGCTGAGTTATGAAAACCCGGTAAGTAAAAAAAGTGATTGTAGAGGAGGCTGTCTCATGAAAAAACTTTTGATTCTGGGTGCTAGTGGGTTGGTTGGGAAAGCGATTGCGAAGGAATGTGCACAGGATTTTGATGTATATGGAACATATTTTTCAACCAAAACGGATCTGGCAGACGACAAGCAATTTCAATTAAATGTTCAGGATGAGGGGGCGATAAGAGATATACTGCAGATAGTTGAGCCTGATATCATTATTTCGAGTTTACGGGGTGATTTTGACGAGCAGCTCACATTCCATCAAAACTTGGCGGAGGCAATAAAAAATAAAGCGACTAGGCTTTACTATTTCTCTACAACAAATGTTTTCGATGGTGATTTGTCCAGGCATCACAGTGAATCAGATGCAACAATTGCCGACTCGGATTATGGTCAATTTAAAATAAATTGTGAGAAAATGCTAACGGAATTACTTGGACATCGTGCTACCGTTATTAGAATACCCGGTATTTGGGGAAAGAACTCGCCACGCATGAACAATTTGAAAAAGAATATTGAAGTAGCTGAGCCTATTCAAGCTTATCGTAATTTAGAATGTAGTTTTCTGTCAGACATGCAGCTAGCTAGTCAAGTCCACTTCATTGTCGAACATGAATTGACTGGAATAATCCATTTAGCTTCAGTAGACAGGGTGAAAGAAAGCACGTTTGTCGAAGAATTAGTTGGTAAATTAACAACTCGGGACGTGAATTTGCAATATAACGCTTATCAAGACGAAGAAACTACTTATTATTTTGGCCTTGTGTCAAATCGTGAGGACTTGCCGGACAATCTTAACATTACTAACGGGGAAATTATATCTTATTTGCTTGGATGAGGGGAAACAGTATATGCCATTAGAAGAAGGTATTTTAGGGATGTTAATGATAGGATTTTCGGTTGTAATGGGGATTGCAATTATAATTCTGTTGTTACTTTGGTTTCAAAAGAAAAATAATAGTTCTGCCTATGCTTGGACATTATTGCATCTACTATTTTTCTCGGTTGCAGCTTATTTTTTCTTACAAGCTCTTTCTTTCGATTATGAACATGTAATGGCATCTGAAGAAAATTCACTTCAACTAGGAATTGCTGGAGTCATTTGGTTTTTCAGCATGGTTTGTTTGATTCTGGGAGTTTTTAAATTTTCTAATTCTGGAAGAGTGACGAGATAGTTAGTAGACTGAAAATAATGAAGTTAGTTGTAAAAGGATAGAGCAGGCAGAAAATTTCTGCTTGTTTCTATCCTTTTTTGCGACTTTAATAAAAACCTTCTATGAGGGCACGTCGTCTATTGATTGGGAGGAGGGATATAGGTTGGAGGAAGTAATTGTTAAAGCGTTTGAAACAGAAGATAGGAAAGTCCTCATGGATGAGATTATGAATCGCTATGGACAGGATATTTTAAGGCTTGTTTATTCTTACGTGAATAATAAAGAATTGGCGGAGGATTTGACGCAGGATATTTTTGTGAAATGCTATAAATCCCTTCATACATACAAAGGAAAATCATCGCTTCGTACATGGTTGTGGCGTATTGCGATTAATCACTCCAAGGACTTTCTGAAAAGTTGGTATAACAAACATGTCGTTATTTCGGAAGAACAACCAATCACCCATCGAACAACAAAAGAAATGGTGGAACAGGTTGTCATTCAAAAAGAAGAGGATGATCAATTAATTTCTGCGCTTTTGACGCTACCGATTAAATACCGTGAAGTCATCTATCTCTTTTACTATGAGGAATTGTTGATTAAGGAAATTGCAGTTATTACCGGGGCTAGTGTGAATACGGTTAAAACACGGCTTAGACGTGCGAAAGAGTTGTTGAAAGAACGATTGGAGGCATGAGGGATGGAGAATCGCTTGAAAGGACTAAAAAAATCAATGGATGATACTGCATTTAGCCAACTTCAGTTTACAGAACAGCATCGTAAGGAAATTCGGGCAAAAATTAGTGAAACGGATGACAGTGTTTTATTGGCTGTCATGCAGTTGCTTGTCGAAGAAAAAACGGGCTATGAATTGGTGCAGTTTTTAGGAGGACGGGGCATTCGAAAATTTGAAGACAACGAAGGTAACTTGTATACCTTGTTGCATCAGTTAGAACGCGACGGTTGCTTACAATCTAGCTGGAACGAGGCGACGAAATTTTATAGGTTAAACAATAAAGGCATAAAGCGATTAGGCAAAATGGAAAAGCAATCTAGTAGTAGACGATTCACTTTGAAAGACATCGTGGAGGGGTGAGTGACAAATGCACAAGAGTAGTCAATCTTTTTTAGGGGAAGTTAGGGAACAGATTCAATCAAAAGAAGCGAAGGAGTTTGTGGCGGCGGAGTTGGATCATCATATAAAAGAAGCAAAGAGTAAGTGGATGGAGAAAGGATTAGATGAAACAGTATCTGAGGAAAAAGCTGTCGTGCAGATGGGTAGTCCTGTAACGCTGGGACAGCAGTTGAATAAGCTTCATCGCCCAAAGGTGGATTGGCTGATGGTGATGTTGTTGGTTACGACGATGGGTTTAGGATTTTTACCGATTTTGTTTATTGAAGTTGAATACCATTACATGGATGCAGGCTCTTTTTCTGTGAAGAAAGCTGTGTATTCATTGTTAGGCGGGGCATTAGCTTTCGGAATAATGTTTATAAACTATCGAAAGTTAGAAAGATTTGGCTGGTTATTTTATGGTGTTGGAATACTCATTCTTCTGCTGTTGCACTATTCATCCCATATGATAAATGGCGTATCTGTTCTTGTAATCGGGACATACAAAATAGATAGTTTAGCAACTATGCCATTTTTTCTTTTAGCGTGGGCTTCCTTTTTTAATCATAAAAAAATAAAGATTTGGCATTTACTTTTATTATTCATAGTCTCTTTTGGGTTATTCTCGAACACTGCCAATCTTCCAGCAATGTATATCTATATCGCTATGGTATTTGGGCTATTTTGCTGTAGCCGGTTTAGCCGAAAAGTAAAGTGGTGGATTACTGGCGGGATAGTAGGCTCGTTATTTTTGTTAGGTTTAATGGCTTGGGCATCTATTAAAATGTATCAGATAGAGCGTTTGCTAGCGTTTATTAGCCCAGAACAATATGCCAGTGGAGCCGGCTATATGAATTTGCTCCTCCAAGAACATATATCAAAGGCGGGTTGGTTTGGCAACGCACTGAGTAGTGGGATGATACCCGATGTTCATACTGATTTTGTTTTTGCGGGCTTCACATATTATTTTGGCTGGCTAGCTGCCTTCGCCCTTTTCACGGTTCTTACCCTTTTTATCGTGAGAATTATGATGATTGCGCGTACCATTCATGAGCCCTTTGGCAAGTTGTTGTTAATGGGCGCAGTTGCACTGTATACGGTCCAGCTAGTTAGCAATATTGCAATGACGTTAGGATTGATCCCGATTACTTCGATTTCTTTACCGTTCATTAGTTATGGTTTAATGCCGATTTTGTTGAATGCTTTTATAATGGGCATTGTGTTGAGTGTTTATCGGCGGAAGGATTTGACGTCAATGAAATCGGCGCAGCCGCAGCAATAGGTAGGAAAACCCGAAGAGTAGATGCTTCGGGTTTTTTGCCTTTTATTTAGATAGAGAAAATGTTTGTTTCTGGAGTGGGTAGTCGAGTTTTCCGAAAAGGTAGTTCAGTTTTGCAAAAAGGTAGCTCAGTTCGTCCTTAGGGTAGTCCAGTTTGTCTCTAAGGTAGCTCAGTTTATGAAATTGGTAGGCGAGACTGACTTTAAGACTCTGCTCCAAGCTCCCGCGAGCGCGCAGTCGCTTTATCAATGCACTCCCCAATTGCTTCCTTAAACAATCTACCTTCCAACGCTTTCAATCCCGCTTCGGTCGTGCCGTTTGGACTCGTCACGTTTTTTCGCAGTTCTGCTGGTTCTGTACCGGTTTCTTTCATCATTGCCGCGGCGCCTTCGAGTGTTTGAATGATGAGGGAGCGGGCGGTGTCTTTGGAAATGCCTTTGGCTATCGCAGCTTCTTCAAGCGCTTCGGCTAAATAGTAAACATAGGCAGGGCCGCTACCAGATAAGGCAGTCACAGCATGGAGATCGTCCTCTTCGACTTCTTTCACTAGTCCAATGGCTTCCAATAGGCCAAGAACATGCTGGCGCATTGCTTCGTCAACAGCGCTATTCATAGCAATGCCCGTCGCGGACTTACCAATGGTAGCAGATGTGTTTGGCATGGAGCGCGCTACAGGTCGTGCGCCAAGTCCATTTTCAATTGTTTGGGTAGAAACGCCTGCAATGACAGACAAGACGGCTGCTTGTGGCGCAAGAAGAGGACGAATATCTGCCATCACCTGATGGATGTCTTTCGGTTTTGTCGCAAGCACAACTAAATCCGCCGTTTTTACCGCTTCTTTATCCTGACAGACGATTGAGACCCCATATTTTTTTTGTAATGAAATAAGTCTTTCATCATCTGATTTATTCATCACGTATACATTATGTGGCTCGATTGCTCCTTGCTTTACAATCCCAGCAATAACAGCTTCGGCCATTGAACCGGCACCTATGAAAACAATTTTTTTCATTTCAATCTCTCCTTGTATCTATCAAATTCCGACTGAATGGAAGAAAAAACATGCGTTTTCATCCTTTAATAAAAGGACGAAAACGCATGTTTCCGCGGTACCACCTAGTTTTACTAGCCAATTGCATGCCAGTACATCTCTTTCTTTCGTAACGCGAAAGGCACGGCCGGGTTTCCACGGCAGCTCGGAAGGAGGTTCAAGATAGGAGGGGGATTGTGGCTTTCAGCCGATGACCACATTTTCTGATATCCGTTTCTACCAATACTAATCTTCGTCTACGCTTATCGTTTCATGAATTAGAATGATTATTGCACGTTGTCTGAACAAAGTCAACATTCAGTTCGACTATTGGTTTGTCTGAATGAAAAACCAAATGACACTGATGATGGCGATGACGACCAGCACGGTGAATGTAACTTTGACTGCGCTCACCGGTGATTTACCGCTTACCTTTCCAGTCTGTCCATTGACTAAAAAACGATATATCTTATCGTTAAAGCTAAAGGATGAAATCCAAATAGGTAATAAAATATGCTTGTACGTAATCCCTGTATAGTCAGTGGAAACACTTACTATTTGGACTTCATCACCATGGACTTGCCCGTGAATTCCACTCCTAATCCCCTGGTCGATCATCCCTTTTGCATCTGTCCAGCCTTCCTTTAACGGAATAGAATATCTTTCTGCTAAAAAGCCCGATAGATACGGAGTTTTATAATCAACCAGTTCATGTAGACGAAAAGGCTCAATATTGTCAATCAGCCCACTAGCCACATTGCGTGAGGCTTTGACTAATACATCATCAAAAAACTCACTATAACGACCGTGTTCTGTGCGCCACCTAATTTTCCGTACCTGCTCTGTCACTTGTTTCGGTTTGCCGTCTTCCATGACAGTGCGCGTCACCATGACATAGTAATACGTACCAATTCTGACGACATAGTTAGAATTGGTTTGCGAATCAAATGTCCAGTAGGGAATATAGGCACCTGATAATTTATCCAATGTATACGATTTTTTTAACTTGTTTGGGGCAAAATATCTTTTTCGTATCCACACTTTAAATTTATCAATCGCTTCTTCCTTTGCAATTTGAAAGGGCAGTACCAATGCGGGCTTGATTCCGGCATGATGTTCGCTGATGGTGATGTGTGATGATCCGCAAAATGAACAGAAATCTGCTACCTTATCTTTATCCAATAGTGTTTCTGCACCACAGTTATCACATCTAAACACCCGTTTTTCATCGTCCCAACTATGATTGTCTTGCTCTAATGCTTGTAAAAAGTCATGCTCAATTGTATTATGCTGTGTCATTTCAATTTCTCGTTCGCTTCCACAAAACGGGCATTTTAGTGTCCCGCTTGTGGGATCAAATACAGCATTACCACCACAAGAAGGGCATTTAGTCACTTCTGTTTGCTCGACTATATATTCTTCATTCTCTACATCTGCCATGAAGACACCCCATTTACTTCCATATTACAAATTGTCTCCGCAGTCGACGCAAAACTTTGCTGTCGGCGGATTTTTCTTCCCACACTTCGCACAGGCTTTTTCTGTAATTTGCTGCACACCGCATTCTCCACAAAACTTGGCATCTGCATTGATAGGGGCTTGACAGCTAATACATGGCACTTTTTCTGTTTGAATCGTTTTTCCACATTCTCCACAAAATTTAGCTGTTGAAAGAATTTGTGCCTGACAATGCGGACAGCTTATTTTAGCTGGCTGTGCTGCCGCTGGTTGTTGCGGAGCTGCTGAAAAAGCATTGGCCATTACGCCGCCGAGTGCAGCCCCTGCACCAAGTCCAGCACCTGCGCCCGCTAATCCGCCGCCTTCATTGCGTGCCGCTTCACGAATCGCTTCGGCCGCTTGGTATTGCTGATACTGATTCATATCGCCGAGCACACCCATCGTTGTGCGCTTATCCATCGCTTTCTCGACTTCTTCAGGTAACGATAAGTTTTCGATGTAGAGGGAAGTGATGTCAAAGCCGAATGCGCTGAAACGTTGTTTCATCTTCGCTTGGCCTTGCGTGCTCAATTCATCATAATGCATCGCCAAATCCAAAGCCGGAATTTTTGACTCGGCAAACAGATCCGTTAATCCAGACAAAATCATCTTTTTCAGTTGCTCTTCGATGGCGCTTGTTTCGTAGGAAGCACTCGTTCCAAACAGTTCCTTGAGGAATACAGTTGGCTCAGACACCCGGTAGGAATAAATCCCGTAGCCACGTAAACGAATCATGCCAAATTCAGCATCCCGCATCATAATTGGGTTAGAAGTGCCCCATTTTTGATTGACAAATTGCTTTGTATTGACAAAATAGACTTCGGCTTTAAAAGGAGATTCAAAGCCGTGTTTCCATGACTTCAACTTTGTTAAAATCGGCATATTTTGCGTGTATAATTGATGGCGCCCAGGCCCGAAAACATCGGCAATCTCGCCTTCATTGACAAAAATGGCAACTTGAGATTCGCGGACAGTTAACTCTGCACCCATTTTGATTTCATTGTTTTCAACAGGGAAGCGATAGACTAACGTATTTGTACTGCTATCCGTCCATTCAATGACTTCGATAAATTGACTTTTGAAAAATCCGAACAAGCCCATGTAGACACTCTCCTTTAAGTAAGATAATCATTCTAAGAACTTAATTTAAATCAGTAGGGAATTTCGTTTCCTACTGATTTAAATTAAGCCTCCGGCGGATGTCACAAATTGTGAAAGGAGTTAATTGCGCAAGCGCAATTCTAAATTTGGACGCAAATACGCCAAGGCGTATTTAATTTTTATTATAGCATATTTTGAAAAATCAAAAGGTGACGTCCCTCTCTAAAAAAGGTACAATGGACTGAATACTCATTCATTTATACAAAGGGGACTTTTATTGATGATACATAAAATTATCATTCCAACACCATTCGCTGTTGGCGATGTCAATTCATTTCTGATGAAAGGAGATACACTGTCACTCGTCGATGCAGGACCGAAAACACCCGAAGCCTACGCGGCGCTCGAGCATGGCATTAAGGAAGCGGGATATGCATTCAACGATATTGAACAAGTCATTTTGACACATCACCATCCCGATCATGCTGGCTGGATTGATGCATTTGATCGGGCAAATGTGTTGGGGCATACCTATAACGATCTTTGGCTGAAGCGAGATGATGATTTTTTCAAGTACCATGATGCATTTTATTTGGAGCGTCTTTTGGAGGAAGGGGTTCCTGAGGAATATCTCTTTTGGGTCAAGCGCATGAAACGTTCCGCCGCGTTAATGGGGGAGAGACCGCTCGATCATCTACTTGCCGAGGGAGATGCACTGCCTGGACATGAAGGTTGGACGGTCATGGAAACACCAGGACATGCGCAAAGTCATCTCGTTTTTTTGCATGAACAAAGGGGTGAAATGATTGGTGGGGATCTTGTGCTTGAAAAAGTTTCTTCTAATCCACTCATTGAGCCGCCACTTGATCCGAAGATGGGACGTCCGCGTTCGCTATTACAATATAACGCGTCATTGAAACGGCTGCTGACATTGCCTATTGATATCATTTACAGTGGACATGGCAATGACGTGCGCAATATTCATCCGCTGATTGAAGGTCGCCTGGTGAAGCAGCGTGAACGAGCGATGAAGGTGCTGGCTATGATGGACGGTGGACCGCGCACTATTTTTGAACTCACAAAAGAGTTATTCCCGGCTGTTTATGAAAAAGAATTAGGGCTGACATTGTCCGAAACAATTGGTCAAACAGATTATCTTGTCGATGAAGGGCTTGTTGTTGAAACACGTGATGAAAGCGGCGTCTATTACTATGAACAAGCGTAAATCAGTTGTTGTGACAGGCGCGACGAGCGGTGTTGGCTATGCGGTGACAAAAAGGCTGTTGCTGGAAGGTCATACTGTTTGGGCGACAGGTAGAGCACCAGATAAGCTATGGGAATTGCAAAATGCAGGTGCACAAACGGTACCTGCGGATTTATCCGACAAAGAGGAAGTTGAACGGTTGTTGGCGCACATTGGTACGCCGGATATTGTTATTTTTTCTGCTGGTGTAGGAGCGTTCGATTATGCCTATGAAACGTCGGATGAAGCGATTGAGAGCATGATGGCAGTCAATGTTGTTGCGCCTATGCAGTTGAGCAAGCGTTTGTTGCCAGGGATGATGGAACGTCGGCAAGGGCACCTCATCTTTCTTGGTTCCCAGGCGGGTAAAGTGGCAACACCCAAGGCTTCAATCTACGCAGCATCTAAGCATGCGATTATAGGTTACACCAATGCTTTGCGAATGGAAGTAGCGCCATTCGGTATCCATGTTACTACAATCAATCCAGGACCCATTGATACGCCTTTTCTAGATTTAGCAGATGATACAGGTGACTACCGTACATCGCTTGGTCGGCATTTATTAGCAGTGGAAGATGTCGTAGATGCAGTGATGAAAACGGTGGGACATCCGGTGAGAGATGTGAATTTGCCTTGGTATATGGGCGTCACTAGTAAATTGCATGCTGTCGCGCCAGCACTTGTGGAACGGCTGGGGCGTAAGTATTTTATGAAAAAATGATACGGCATAGTAAAAAAGCTCAGATTTAAACCTGAGCTTTTTGAATGTACCTACTATAGTTAGAAGCATCATATAAAATAATTTACGCTTAGTTATCCTTTTCCAACTTACTTTCCATCAATTTTGCCATTTGTTGAGAATTCGAATCTTTTTCTTCATAGAGTTTATCAATGATGTTTTGATAGTCCTTTTCATTGCGATTTTGACTTAGTTTATTGGCAGCTTGAATTTCTTGTACTTTAATCTTGAATCCAACAATACCTTTTAGTTCTTTTTCTAACAACTGAGGAGAAATTTTATCCCATAAAACTGGATTTTCACGGTTACCTTCATATTTTCGCAGTAACTTTGTCAGATCCTGCTTTAGACCTTCCTCGTCCAAAATGTCGACTTTACCATACATATGTACAGCTTGGTAATTCCATGTCGGAACATTTTCTTTTTCATACCAGGAAGAAGAGATATAAGAATGCGCTCCCTGGAACATCACTAATACTTCTTCACTGGTTTCGAATGTTTTCCATTGAGGGTTTCCATAAGCCATATGCCCCGTTATATAATAAGTATCTTCTTCTTTACTGAACTGCAATGGCAAATGAGTAGCAATTGGTTTCCCTCGTTTTGTTGTGACAATCGTACCAAAAGAATTTTGTTGGACAAAATCCCAAATTTCATCAACATTTGTGACCTTAAAATATTTTGGAATATACATAATAACCTACCTTTCAAAAAGTTAAATGAGCGTTTTGGTCATGATCAAGTCCGTTTGCTCTTCATCTCCCATATAAAAAGAGTGGGCTCCAGTTTGAACAAACCCTATTTTCTTATAAAAAGCAATTGCATTTTCATTTTTTTCCCATACACCTAGCCAGATTTTACTTTTCTTGCTTTCTATCGAGATTTCTATCGCTTTATTTAGAAGGCATTTACCAAGTCCATGTTTTTGAAACTTGTACCTTATATAAATCCTTTCAATTTCAAGTGATTCATTGTCCATTTCTTCAGACTGTGCTTCATTGGTATTGACCTTCAAATATCCAGCAACTTCATTATTTAAATAAATAAAATAGAATTGCGAAGAAGGATTTGATAATTCTTTTTCCAATTGTTTTAAGTTAAACGCTCTTTCCAAATAGGCATTCATATTTTCGGGTGAATTCTGATGCTGAAATGTCTCATTGAATGTTTCGTAACTAATTTCCTGCAGTTCACGTGAATCTTCAAGGGTACATATTTTTATATTTATAGTCATTTACATATATCGCTCCTTTATGTAATCAATAAGTCCTCTTGTTTCCCTTTTTAACAAATTCCCAATCTTTTTCTACATTTTTTCTTGCCCTTTGAAGAAGATTGAAAATGGTTTCTGCATCTTTTTCAGAAAATCCCTTTAATGCAATGTTGTTGGAGTAATCATTTTCTTTTTTTATAAGTGGGTAAACATTTTTCCCTTTCTCTGTTGGAAAGAGTTTCTTGATTTTTTTATTATGTTCATCGTCTTTCTTTTCAATAAAGCCATTAATTTCAAGTTTTTTTATAGCACGAGATGCTGTTGTTCGATCTACTTTTATCATTTCAGCTAACTTTTCTTGAATGATTCCTGGGTTTTCAAATATTCGTACAAGGTATAAATACTGACCTTTTGTCAGGTCATATTCTTTAAATTCTATATTACTTATCGAATCTAATGCCCTTGCTATCATTCCAATTTCACGAAGAATTCCCTTCATAATTTCCTCCTTAGTACATATTTTTTATTGCGAATGCAATAAAAATGGCATACATTAAATATATTTTATTTTTGTTGCATTTGCAACAAAAATAAATTACGAAAAGGACGAGTAAAGTGCAATGTTTTCAAATGATCTTTAATCGGTATTATTACTCTTTCTGTTTCCTCTACAAGACATTTGGTTAATTTACCCGATTGAATATGAACGTATGTTCTGTATATAATTAGTGGAACAATCGTTCTTAGTTGGAGGAGTGAAATATGTATAAACATTTACCAGATCGAAAAATCGTCTGTCTCGACATGCGTAGCTTTTATGCGAGTTGCGCTGCGGTGATTGAAGGGCTCGATGTCACGAAGACGTCCATTGCCGTTATTGGCAACAAAGAACGGAAAGGTGGCATTGTCCTAGCGGCGTCTCCGTTGCTCAAGAAGAAATTTGGGGTGGAGTCTTGTATGCGTCTGTTTGAAATCCCAGATGATCCCTCGATTCACCTTATCGAGCCCCAGATGGCGTTGTATATAGAGATATCAATGGAAATCACCCGATTGCTAAATAATTATGTGCCAAAAGAAGCCATTCATGTGTACAGTATCGACGAAAGTTTTATTGACTTAGGTGGGACGGAGCGATTATGGGGACCTGTGGAAGAGACGGTTCAACGTATACAAGACGATCTTGAAAACCAATTTCAATTGCGATCAGCCTGTGGAATTGGCCCGAATATGCTGATGGCAAAACTTGCTCTCGACATCGAAGCGAAAAAGACGGGTATCGCGCGGTGGACGTATGAGGATGTTCCGACAAAGTTATGGCCTGTTGCGCCGTTGAGTCGCATGTGGGGGATAGGTAGTCGATTGGAAAAAACATTGAATGATATGGGATTATATTCTGTCGGCGATCTTGCTCACGAGCCCCTTGAAGTGCTTGAAAAGAAGTTCGGCCTAATGGGCAATCAATTGTATCACCATGCGCACGGAATCGACTTGTCCGATTTGGGTGCCCCACTTGTTGAAGGGCAAAAGAGCTATGGGAAAGGGCAAGTGTTGTATCGGGATTATAATAAACGAGAAGATGTGCTCACGGTTATGCTTGAAATGTGTGAAGATGTCGCGAGGCGGGCAAGGGAAGCAAGAAAGGTAGGGCGTACGGTCCATTTGTCTATCGGCTATTCGAAACGGTCGCTGTCTGGCGGTTTTAGCCGTTCACGTTCGATGGGTGAGGCGACCAATGACACGATGAAAATCTATCAACTCTGTATAACACTATTCGATAAGTTCCATGACGGCAGTTCGGTACGACGTTTATCGATTAGCCTAACAAATTTGGAAGAGGAGCATTCTGTGCAGCTTAACCTGTTCGATAATCAATCAGAACGAACTCGGCAACTAGGTGCAACCATCGATGCACTCAGGAGTAAATACGGATCAAATGCTATTCTCCGTGCGGTGTCTTATACAGAGGCGGGGACAGCCATTGAGCGAGATAAGCTGATTGGGGGGCATAAGAAATAGTTGGAAAAACTTATTAATTCTAACCAAGTGTAAGGCATTTTTTCGCACAGTTTAACAAAGCATCCCTCGTTTTTGAGAGATGCTTTGTTTTTCTTATTCGTACTATTTCAGTTTTATTTCACATAAACAATTGGCAATCTTTATGAAGAAAATTATATGTAAACAGGCGAAAGAGAACATATGTGTGGTATACTATAAGAGTAATTAAATAGGGAATCGAGGGTAGTCGGCACTCCTGTTATGGTCTATTCACCTGACGGAAGGGGGTGTTGTATGTGAGCGTGTTTCAAGCAATTGTCCTTATGATTAGCTTCGCCAGCCTAATCGTTGCTGTCATCGCATTATCACAAAAGAAATAACCCGCCCTTGAGCCTCCAAGCAAATGAGCGGATTATTCTGTAGAGTTTGCTGATCGCCTTTGAAGCGATCCTATTTTATTGCAAAGCCGTTTGATGGTTGCGCATCAGACGGTCTTTTTAATATATGCTACTTCACTACTAGTATACGTTGTGCACTTCCGAATTTCAAGTTCGTTGCAATTGGTGTAGAGACGTTAGAATTTGTTCCCGCTAGCACTTTTTATAACACATGAACGTAACTCAATCAGCAGTATTTTCACCGCCACGGTAAGGGTGGTAAATTATGAATCTCTAAGTATGACAAATCAATTTCTTCTTCGTTATTAATTATCGAAATACTGGGGGTTAAGTGTATTTTGATGCGTATATGGATGCAATTGGTTGACGTATTGATAGGAGGTGTTGTCATTTGCTCTATTGCAGTCGCTAGGCGGACCAATAAATGTTGATGGCTTAACGGGAGCAATTGCTTTCTCCCATTGACCTTCATCAAGACAATAGGTGTGCGCCATAATATTGGCAGGCGTTAATGTTAAAAGGTCAGAGCCTAGAATTACTTCCGGAGTTGACGCATCAAAAATTCCTAGAAAATGAGTGTCATTAGCCGTGGCTACCATGTAATGCCACCAGCCTTGAGGTACGTTTGCTACCTGTCCGGCTGTAATAGGATAATCTTGAATTTGCTTTGTAAAAGGATTGAGTAACGATACAGTAACAGCACCAGAAATACAATAGAGTAGCTCTGCGGCATGTTGGTGGTAATGAGGCTCAATCACATTATCAGCGTTAAGAAAAATATCAAGCAAAGACACATTTTCTAGCGTGTTTAATTGATTGATGCCAAGTACATTAATAAAATTTTGATTATTTTTCTTGAAAAGCGGACTGTTATTTACATCAAAAGTGAACTGTGTTGCCGGTGACGTGTAATCGATAATTGACCCCATAAGTACATCCTTCCGTCATAATCTCAAATATGCGTAGTTCGCACATTTTTACAGGGTATGTATGAATTCATTTTTGTGTGATGATTGCTAATAAGCAATAGCTTGCCAAAAGTATATACATGCATTTATAATGGGAACTAATGTTCTTGTCTGGTGGAAAGGAGGAAGTACAAATGATTCGCGATCGAGGACGTATCAAATGGACAGCGATGATGTTGCCAGAACACTTGGCGAAGTTACGTGATTGGGTTGGTGAAGATGACTTTGAAGAAAAACCGGATATTGACGAATGGACTCTACAAGAGTTTCAACAGCAGTTGGCCATTGCATATCAATCGAACTGTGAAATTCGAGTCAAGACATGGAACATAGGGGTGCTTGCTAATATAACAGGCATCTTGACTAGAATCGACGAACAAGCCCGGCTCATTTACATAACGGATGGGTTAACAGTGCAGAAGATATTGTTGAACAGCATTGTCGGAATTGAAACGATTACGACGGATTAATTAGCTCTAGTGGTCATGCTCGTCTACTTGCTCCTTCAAGACAGTTAATAGCATAAAACCTTCAATGAATAAATCTTGATCGCAGCCTTCCAGTGTATATGTGAGTACTTGTTGACCATTTCCCGTGATAAGATCCGTACAGGTCATAGTAAATTTGGCAGGATCATTTCCTTTGTTGCTATTTTTGGACCGGTCAATTTCCAAATCGATGGATGAACCATCGAAAGTCAGATTGTAAAGTGTCGGTTCTCCCTCAAGTGTGTAATTCGCAATCCGTATAGAATCTGGCTTATCCCTTTCGACACTGTCCAAGAACAATTCAAAGCTTGGAAAATTATAAACGGGACCATTCATATTAATAACATCTCCGTTTTTCACTGCTTTTTCGCTATCATATGAACAGGCTGATACTAGTACTATTCCGAGAATCCAAAGTAAGTACAAAAGTTTCCGCATTTTATCCCTCCGGCAATTAACTAGGTCTTCACCTTCACTATATGGTTTTATCACGCGTTATATTACTGTAGTTACTTCGAAAACCGAATAATTTAAAACTCGGACCTTTTCTATTGTTCAGACATTTGCTAAACTATTCAAAGGGCAATTTGAAACAGTGGAAATCTAAACGCTCTGCAGATTCAAATTTCAGATCCAATTAGACCAAGGTATAATTGATTTTTAAAGAAAAGTAGGGGAAGCCAAGTGAAAGTTTTAGTACAATTGAGTTGGTTTTTTAAACAACAGAAAAAGCAATACATATTTGGCATTGCTATGCTTGTTTTTGTATCGCTCTTGCAGCTCCTCCCTCCGAAAATTATCGGAATTATCGTTGATGATATTACGCTAGGTGAATTGACGGCTGGGGGGCTGACAAAATGGCTTATTATTTTAGGAGTGGCGGGCATTCTCATGTATGTTGCGCGTTTCTATTGGCGCGTGATGATTTTTGGTTCAGCCGTACTACTATCTCGTAAAATGCGTGAAAAATTATTCAATCATTTTACAAGAATGTCACCTTCCTTCTATCAAAAAAGAAGAGTAGGCGATTTAATGGCCCACGCTACAAATGATATTAACGCTGTACAACAAACGGCGGGTATGGGCGTTTTAACACTGGTCGACTCCATCTCAACAGGTGGATTTGTTATTTTGACAATGGCGATTACTATCAATTGGAAACTAACATTAATTGCCCTCATTCCATTGCCGTTTATGATTTTCATGACGGGTTATTATGGGAAGTTGCTGCGAAATCGTTTCCGCTTTGCGCAAGAAGCTTTTTCTAATTTGAATGACAAAACACAGGAAAGTATATCGGGCATTAAAGTCATCAAAACATTTGGCCAGCAGCAGGAGGATATTGAGGATTTCACGAATTTATCGACTGATGTTGTCGCTAAAAACATGCGGGTTGCTAAAATCGATGCATTATTCGATCCGACGATAACAGGAATTTTTGCGATTTCATACATTTTGTCGTTCTTTTTCGGAACGAAGTTTATCATGGCAGGTGACATGTCAATCGGGGATATGGTGGCGTTTAGTACATACCTGGGCCTCCTTGTGTGGCCGATGCTGGCATTTGGGTTCCTGTTTAATATTGTGGAACGTGGAAATGCATCCTATAGCAGGATTACAGAACTATTATCTATCGAACCAGAAATTAAAGACCTACCCGGCGCCATCGATAAAAGGCCAGAGGGTGATCTCTATTTCGATATCGTTGAATTCAAATTCCCTGATGACGAACGCCCTGCTTTGTATAATGTTCACTTCACGTTGCAGCGAGGAGAAACGATGGGAATTGTAGGGAAAACGGGTTCGGGGAAAACTGCTATTTTGAAATTATTGCTCCGGGAATTTGAAGGGTACAAAGGTAGCGTGGTCTATGGGGGAAGCCCAATCAACCAGTACAAGCAGCAGCGTTTACGGGAATCCATCGGCTATGTGCCACAAGATCATTTCTTATTCTCAACAACACTATCTGAAAACATTGCGTTTACCAATCCTAACATTGCGACCGAGAAAATTTATGAGGCGGCACGACTTGCGCATATCCATGACGACATTTTAGGGTTTACAGAAGGCTATGACACTGTGGTCGGCGAACGCGGCGTATCGTTATCAGGTGGGCAAAAGCAACGGGTTTCCATTGCGCGTGCGTTAATTATGGAGCCAGAATTATTGATTTTGGATGATTCCTTGTCGGCTGTTGATGCGAAAACAGAGGAAGCTATTTTGGAATCGCTCAAACAAACACGGACAGGTGAAACGACGATTATTACGTCACACCGTTTAAGTGCCATCCAACATGCGCATAAGATCATAGTCCTCGACGAAGGAACAATTGTAGAGGCGGGAACGCATGAGGAGTTAATTGAGATGGATGGTAAATATAAAGAAATGTATGATTTGCAACAACTAGAAGTACTTGTCGAACAAGGAGGTGAGGGGTAATGTCGATGGAGAAACAGCCAAAACTAACAGCAAAAGATCAATGGTTGGTTTTCAAAAGACTGTTAAGCTATGCTATCCCTCATAAAAAAAGTATACTCATTGCGCTTACCTTATTGATATTGACGACGATTGGTACGATTGTAGGACCGTTAATCATTCAGCGCTTTATCGACAATCATTTGACACCGATGAGCTTTCCGTGGGATACGATCGCGACGATTGCAATTGTATACATTGTGATTCAAGTATTCATTGTCGTGGTGTCCTATTTCCAGCTAATGCGTTTCCAGGATATCGCATTGAAAATCATTCAGCAAATGCGGATTGACGTGTTTTCAAAGGTTCAAGGACTTGGAATGCGTTACTTCGATAAAACACCTGCAGGTAGTATCGTGTCACGCGTTACAAATGACACGGAATCGATCAAAGAAATGTTTGTCAGTGTCATTGTCACGTTTTTACAAGCAATTTTTATTTTGATTGGTGTCTATATTGCTCTCTTCTCACTGGATCGTAAGTTAGCACTGATATCGCTAGTATTATTGCCTTTAATCCTCCTGGTGATTGTCGCCTACAGACGCTATAGCGCTGACTTTTACCAAGATATAAGGGAACGTTTAAGCCAGCTGAATGCCAAAATTGCTGAATCGTTATCAGGTATGGGGATGGTTCAGGCATTTAGACAGGAAGACCGTCTAGAGGCTGAATTCGATGCGATTAATGAAAAGCATTTCCGAGCGGGAATGCGCAATATTAAATTCGATAGTGTGCTACTTGGACCTGCGATTGACCTGCTATATGCAGCAGCAATTGTATTCGTTCTCGGTTATTTCGGATTTATGTCACTTGACAGTGCAGTTGAAGTAGGAATTCTTTACGTTTTCACTACATTAATCGGTAAGCTTTTCCAGCCTATTCAGCAAGTCATGCAACGCCTCTCGATTTTTCAACAAGCACTCGTCTCTGCTTCGCGTGTCTTTGTATTGATGGATGATTCTGATATGGAGCCAGAGCAACAAAGCACTAGCAATGCAACTATCCAAGATGGAAAAATTGAATTTCGTAATGTGACATTTTCGTATGATGGGCAAATGAATGTGTTGAAAAATATTTCATTCACAGCGAACGCAGGAGAAACGGTTGCTCTCGTTGGCCATACAGGTAGCGGGAAAAGTTCCATCATCAACTTGCTTATGCGATTTTATGAATACGAACACGGGGACGTCTACATTGATGGTATCTCATTGAAGGAATTTTCAAAGCAGGAACTGCGTCAGAAAATGGGGCTAGTTTTGCAAGATCCCTTCCTGTTTTACGGGGATATTGAAAGTAATATCCGTTTGCATGATCAGGAGATGACCTCTGCCGAAGTGAGAGCGGCCGCTGAATTTGTGCAAGCAAATGAATTTATTGAAAGGTTACCTGACAAATATGCACAAAAAGTGACAGAACGCGGCTCGACTTTTTCTAGTGGGCAGCGTCAGCTTGTCGCATTCGCACGGACGATTGCAACGAATCCCAAAGTGCTCGTTCTCGATGAAGCAACGGCAAACATTGACACAGAAACGGAAGTCGCTATCCAGGCAAGCTTGGAGAAGATGCGCAAAGGACGTACAACAATCGCCATTGCTCACCGTTTGAGTACTATTCAAGACGCAGAACTGATACTTGTTCTTCATAAAGGTGAAATTGTTGAACGTGGAACACATCAGGAATTGTTAACACAACAAGGTCTTTATCATAAGATGTATTTGCTGCAAAATGGCATTTTAGAAGACAGCATTTAGAATATAACCCGGCTCAAACGTACTTTTATTCGGTACATGTGAGCCGGGTTAAATGTATACTATAAAAATGTCATAAACTGTTCACAGACAAATAAGGCGTATTTCGGTGCTTCTTTTGATACGATTAGGTTAGAAAAGATAGAAGGGAAGAGAATAATGGCACCAGACTTAAATCTATTTCTCGCTTTCGGCGCCGGATTTTTAAGCTTTATATCTCCTTGTACATTGCCTTTGTATCCAGCATTCTTATCGTATATTACGGGCATGTCATTGGATGAATTGAAATCGGATTCGAAACGCATGAGTAAAAGTGGAATGCTGCATACGCTGTTCTTTTTAATTGGATTTTCACTTATTTTTATTGTACTTGGTTTTGGATCATCATTCCTAGGCCGGTTCTTCATTGAAAATCAAGAAATTCTAAGGCAAGTGGGAGCTATTTTCATTGTCTTATTTGGTGTGATGATCGCCGGTATATTTACACCCAAGTTTCTTATGCAGGAAAAGAAGCTACAATTTAAAAATAGACCTTCTGGCTACGCTGGGTCCGTGCTAATTGGGCTTGGATTCGCAGCGGGTTGGACGCCATGTTCTGGACCTATCATCGGAGCCATTATCGGATTAGCTGCTGCCAACCCGGGGTCAGGTATGGTGTATATGCTATTATACGTCCTTGGTTTCGCGATACCATTCTTCATCCTCTCGTTCTATGTGACCAGGCTTAGCTGGATTCGGAAATCAAGTGGCATCATTATGAAGGTGGGCGGCTACATTATGATTGCAGTCGGGATTCTATTGTTTTTCGATGGTATGACGTACATCATCAGTTTATTGAGTCCGATTTTTGGAGACTTTACAGGTTTTTAATTTGGAAGGGGATCACTCATGGAACAAATAGCTTCGTTTGAAGATTGGATTGAGACAATCGAGCGAGAAAATGAGTTACTTCTTTTCGTGAAAACCAATAATTGTTCGGTCTGTGATGGATTATATCCACAAGTAGAAGTCTTAAAAGCGGACTATCCAATCCCTTTTTATCAAGTAAATATAGCGCAAGTACCGGAAATAGCGGGACAGTTGTCATTGTTTACGGCACCGGTTGTCTTGTTGTTTTACGAAGCTAAGGAGTACACGCGATTTGCTAGGTTTGTTCGGATCGAAGAGTTAAAGCAACGCTTAGCGGAGCTTATTGAACGGGGGAAACCAGATTGAGCGAATTGGTTGAAATGATTTTCACAAAAGTCCCCCCCGTTTATCTTATTATCGGTTCAACGGCAATCGCATTGTTCATGGGAATATTAGCACTCATCGTTCGAACAAAGGCTGCCAAAAAGCCGGTGACTGCGAAAAGGATTATCCTACCGCCTCTTTTTATGTCAACCGGTGCACTGATGTTTATATTCGAAGAATTCAGGGTACCTCCGTTGCAAATTGTGGAGGCACTCATTGTTGGGGCACTATTCTCCATCATTTTGATTAAAACGACACACTTCGAACAGAAGGACAATGGCATTTACGTTAAACGTTCAAAAGCGTTTCTATTCATCTTACTGGGACTACTCATTGTTCGGCTGGTCGGCAAGCTCATCCTGAGCAATTCGATTGACGTTGGTGAATTGGGTGGCATGTTTTGGATTCTTGCATTCGGCATGATTGTTCCATGGCGAATTGGCATGCTGTCGAAGTTTAACTCACTTCAGAAAATATAATAACAAGAACTAAACTAAAAAAAGATGCTCACACAATTTGTGTAGGCATCTTTTTTGGTTACGCCTCGCCAAAATTTGTGATATTCGCGGGGGGCTTTTGTAGAATGATGTTAAAATAGATGTTCATAGGGAGTTAAATCAATATCCATAGATGATAGCTTTTTCCGTAGAAATTTATGGTCCCGTTTTGGCGTCGCCTGTATATAACCGCGAATAATAAGATCATGATTAATTTTCGGTGCTTTTTCATCTAATGCAATCTCACCAATTTTCCCGGCGATTTTTTGCTTGGCAACAGGTCGGAATAACTCTGGTACTGGGGTGACGAGCTCGTTGAGTAGTAATTTAGCTTCGTCATTCCAAAGATGAAGGGAACTCTCCACATAATGCTCTTCCCAGTCAAGCGTCGATTTACCATCTGCTTTCGGAAATACTTTGAGAAATTTCCGAAACATGAAGAAGCCGCCTATGGCAAAAAGTCCAACGAGAACAAAGGTCCATAAAGTAATCAACCACATAAATAAATCTGGCAATAGTCTTCACCTCTTCCATATCTATTCACCATTATAAGAGTATCAGTAAAAAAATACACGAACAATGTATTTCTAAGCTTAATTTATACTGAGCCCCTTAAAGTGAAGCGGACTTCACAAAATCGTCAAAGTTTCAAGGAGTGATTATCGACTCGTTTGCTTGTGAAGGTGAATTACATCCGCTATGATAAACGTATAAACAGTATAGTGAGGGATAAGAAGATGCGTAGAAATTTATTATTACCGTATATTTTACTTGTAGTACTTGTCCTGGCAGCTTGTTCAGGACCAGGCGGCTTCAAAGCAGACTTTGAATATCAAATCGCACCGTTTGAATTTACAAATCAGCATAATGAGCAAGTTTCGCTTGATGATTTGGAAGGACAAGTGTGGTTATCTCAATTTATATTCACAAAGTGTACATCAGTCTGCCCACCGATGATGGTGAATATGGTGGACATCCAAGCAAAACTAGCTGAAGAAGGCGTAGAAGACTATAAAATCGTATCATTTAGCGTCGATCCAGAAGTGGATACACCTGAAGTGTTACAAGAGTATCTTGATATGTTCGATACAAAGGACCAAAGTAAGTGGGAAATGCTAACGGGTTACACAATGGAGGATATTTCGAAGTTTGCGCTGGAATCTTTTAAGACAATTGTAGTTGATGATCCAAACTCTGACCAGGTGACACATGGTGTTCAATTTTCACTCGTCAATCAGCAGGGACAAATCGTCAAAATGTATAAAGGCGATACGGATGTCCAATTTGAACAAATTGTTAAAGATATGAAAGCACTTATTAAAGCAGGTGCTTAATCAGCATATGTAAGACTGGAACTGATGGGGTGTAAAGAGTCATGGCAAAAAAGAAAAATAAAGGGTTGTCTATGAAGGTAAAAGCACTGCTCATTATTCTTCTTATTCCCGTGGCAGTTACCGTTTTTACATTGACGGCTATCATCTGGACAGGCTTACAAAACCCAGAACTGATTCGGAAGTCAGCAAGCGCACTGCTTGAGATAAAAGAGCATCATAGTGCGACGACGATTCCGGAAGAATATATCCAAGTGTATAAAGATGCGGCAGAATCCTACGGTATTCCGTGGACACTATTAGCGGCACATCATCGGATTGAAACTCGTTTTTCGACGATGGATCCTCTTCTTTCACCAGTGGGGGCAGAGGGACATATGCAGTTCATGCCCTGTACATTTGTAGGATGGGGTTACCCAGGTTGTAGTGGACTTGGTAAGGGAGAGATTCCAGAAAAGGATAAAACGAATCCAGCCATTATAAAGCAATATGGTGGCTATGGTGTAGATGCAAATGGTGACGGTATTGCCGACCCATATGATATTGAAGATGCCATGCATAGCGCTGCGAAATACCTAGCGAAAAGTGGAGCGGCCGATGGCGAGCTCGAAAAGGCGATTTTTGACTACAACCGTAGTGAAAAATATGTACAGGATGTTCTTTATTTTTTCAATGAATTTGAGGCATATCGTATTGAAATGGAAAACAAATAATAAAAAGATGGACCTCCGTTCAAAGGGGTCCATCTTTTTATTTGAACTTTCGGCGGATGTCACGAATTTCGAATTACGCCTCAACGTAATTCATACTCATGTAGCTCTACGCATGGTTTTCATGATAAAGCTCACAATGAAGACAAGGATTATCGCACCAATCAGGGCTGGGAAGACGTAAAAATCGGATACTCGCCAACCCCATTGGCCAAGAAGTTTACCGCCAATCCAAGCTCCGATAATACCAGCAATGATATTTCCGAAAATGCCGCCTGGAATGTCTTTCCCTAAAATCATACCAGCCAACCAACCGATGATTCCGCCGATAATCAAAAACCAAATAAATCCCATTGCATTCCATCTCCTTTGAAGTAATTCGTAGTTGCTTCTGTAGTATTCACAATAACCTTCTTTACAATACTTTAAACAACAAAAACGAAAAAATTACCAGAGATTTCAGAGGAGGTTAGCGGACAATTGTAGCACCTAACGTATTTTCAAAATGACGTAGTGCCCATTCATGACCCGCAGAATCGAAACTTGCGACACCTTGTTCATGAATAAAGATATCGAAACCACGGTTATAAGCATCGACAGCCGTGTGAAGGATACAAATATCTGTACAGACGCCCACAAGATGTAATTGTGTAATTTGTCGTGTCCGCAAAAGTAGCTCCAAGTCAGTTCCGACAAATGCGCTGTAACGCGTTTTGTCCATCCAGTGGATGTTTGCCTTTCGCGCCTCATATAACTGCTGAAGAGATCCATATAAATTTCTGCCGGCAGTCCCACGAATATTATGAGGCGGGAACTGATTCGTTTCAGGATGGTACGGATCGTCAATTTCATGCACATCAACCGGCATGGCAACAAAATGACCTTCATCTAAAAAGGTTTTTGTCAATTCTGTAATATAATTTTCAAGCGCCATCCCAGGTTCTCCACATGTTAATGCGCCGTCTTTAGCAATAAAATCGACCGTATAATCAATGACCATTAATGCTTTCTTCATACTAAATCCACTCCTTTTTATGTTGGTCTATTTATCATGTCCTATCCAAACAGCTTGTTCAAGTCTATTCTTAATGTATAGAATAATTAAATAACTTTATTTTAAGTAAAAAATGTTCTAAGAGGCTCAAAAGAGGGTATGTATTTGTGAGGTCTTCGCATTCGTGAGGAGAAGTAAATAAGCGATTCCTTTGCAAAGATTTGAATGCTGTCATTAGTGGCTGTAAGCTCTAAAACGATAATCCGCTTGGTCATTACAATTACTTATGAAAGACTATAAATATAATGTATTTTACTTATGTACGTTGGTATTATATGATGGACTAGAGAAAAGTTGCTTATTTGTCTTCAGCTTAAGACAGATAAAGCCTCCGGTGGATGTCACGGATTTTTTAGGTGGAGCTTCAATTCTCTTCGAGAAAATCCGGACACAATTACGCCGGGCGTAATTGATTTACAGCCTTTTCAGCAGTTTTAGTAGAAAAAAGGAGGAATTCAGTAATGGCAAAAAGCAATTTGCACAACAGCCGTCAATCTTTCGATTTGAATGGCAAGACGTATAACTATTATCGTCTAGCTGCACTCGAAGAAGCAGGCATCGCAAACATTTCAAAACTACCTTATTCCGTAAAAGTACTACTTGAATCCGTACTACGTCAACATGACGGTTATGTCATCAAAGACGAACACGTAGAAAATCTAGCAAAATGGGGCAAAGATGCGGACGCGGATGCAGAAGTACCATTCAAACCATCACGTGTTATTCTTCAAGACTTCACAGGTGTACCTGTTGTCGTTGACCTTGCAGCACTTCGTTCAGCAATGGCGAAAATGGGTGGAGATCCTAACAAAATCAACCCTGAAATTCCGGTTGACCTAGTTATTGACCACTCTGTACAAGTTGACCGTTACGGAACACTTGATGCATTGCAAAAAAACATGGAGCTTGAGTTCGAGCGTAACGCAGAGCGTTATCAGTTCCTAAGCTGGGCACAAAAAGCATACGATAACTACCGTGCAGTACCACCGGCAACAGGTATCGTTCACCAAGTTAACCTTGAGTACTTGGCAAACGTTGTCCATGCGATTGAAAACGCAGATGGTACATTCGAAACATACCCAGATACACTTGTTGGAACGGATTCACATACAACAATGATCAACGGTATCGGTGTACTTGGATGGGGCGTTGGCGGTATTGAAGCGGAAGCAGGTATGCTTGGACAGCCTTCTTACTTCCCAATTCCAGAAGTTATCGGTGTTAAATTGGTTGGAGAGCTTCCAAACGGAACAACTGCAACTGACCTAGCACTTAAAGTTACACAAACACTTCGTGCACACGGCGTTGTTGGTAAATTCGTTGAGTTCTTCGGACCAGGCGTTGGTAAATTACCACTTGCAGACCGTGCAACAATTGCTAATATGGCACCTGAATACGGTGCAACTTGTGGTTTCTTCCCAGTCGACGAAGAAGCGCTTAACTATATGCGCTTAACAGGTCGCGAAGAAGAGAATATCCAAGTCGTTAAACAATATTTGGTTGAAAACGATATGTTCTTTACAGTGGATAATGAAGAGCCAACATACACAGAAGTAGTTGAAATCGATTTATCTCAAATCGTAGCAAACCTTGCTGGACCAAAACGTCCACAGGATATGATTCCACTTACAGACATGCAACGCTCATTCAACGATGCAGTTGTAGCGCCTGAAGGGAACCAAGGCTTCGGTTTCACACCAAAAGAACTTGAAAAAACGTCTACAATCAACTTCGAAGACGGACGCACTGTTGACCTTAAAACAGGTGACCTAGCTATCGCAGCGATTACATCATGTACAAACACATCTAACCCATACGTTATGTTAGGTGCAGGCCTTGTTGCGAAAAAAGCTGTTGAAAAAGGACTTACGCCACCAGCTTACGTGAAAACGTCATTAGCACCAGGTTCAAAAGTTGTAACAGGCTACCTACAAGATTCAGGTCTTGATGCTTACCTAGATCAAATCGGATTTACAACAGTAGGGTACGGCTGTACAACTTGTATCGGTAACTCTGGACCACTTCTTCCAGAAATCGAAAAAGCAATTACAAGCAACGATATGCTGATGTCATCAGTCCTTTCAGGTAACCGTAACTTCGAAGGACGTATCCACCCACTTGTGAAAGCAAACTACTTGGCTTCACCGCCACTAGTTGTTGCTTATGCATTGGCTGGAACTGTCGACATTGACTTTGATAAAGATCCAATTGGTCAAGACAAAGAAGGTAATAACGTCTTCTTTAAAGATATTTGGCCAACAACGGAAGAAGTACAGGACGTTGTGAAAGCAACGGTTACACCTGAACTATTCCGTAAAGAATATGCGCGCGTATTCACAGAAAACGAAGCATGGAATGCAATCGAAACAACAGATGATTCCTTGTATGATTTCGATGAAAACTCGACATATATTCAAAACCCACCGTTCTTTGAAGGACTTGCGAAAGAACCGGCTGACATTCAAGCACTTTCAGGGCTACGTGTTATCGGTAAATTCGGAGACTCTATCACAACGGACCATATTTCACCAGCAGGTGCAATCGGTAAAGATACGCCAGCAGGGAAATACTTGACAGATAATGGCGTTAGCCCACGTTTCTTCAACTCTTACGGTTCACGCCGTGGGAACCATGAAGTGATGATGCGCGGTACATTCGCGAATATCCGTATCCGTAACCAGATTGCAAAAGGTACAGAAGGCGGCTTCACTACTTACTGGCCGAATAAAGAAATCATGCCGATTTATGATGCAGCGATGAAGTACCAAGAAGACGGTACAGGACTTGCGATCATTACAGGTAAAGACTACGGAATGGGCTCTTCACGTGACTGGGCTGCGAAAGGGACATCACTACTCGGTATCAGAACAGTTATTGCTGAAAGCTATGAGCGTATTCACCGTTCAAACCTTGTGATGATGGGTGTACTTCCACTTCAATTCATGAAGGGTGATAGTGCTGAAACACTAGGCCTAACGGGTGAAGAAGCAATCAGCGTTAACATCGCGGAAGGCGTAAAACCACGCGACATCTTGAAAGTGACAGCAACAGCTACAGACGGTTCTGTTAAAGAATTTGACGTGCTTGCACGTTTCGACTCTGAAGTTGAAGTTGACTACTACCGTCATGGCGGAATCCTACAAATGGTTCTTCGTGATAAAATGAAAGAAGCTTAATTTTTTGGAAAAGGTGTCCGATTCACTCGGACACCTTTTTTTAAGTCCTTTTTGTATAATGAATAGTGAGGTGAGAGACAAGTGTATATAAGTGAAAGAGAAATTGAAATTAGGTATGCAGAGACAGACCAAATGGGGGTTGTCTATCATGCTAACTATTTAGTATGGATGGAAATTGGGCGCACGAAATTGATTGAGGACCTTGGTTTTACATATGCGGGGCTCGAAGCGGAAGGCTATCTGTCACCTGTAACGGATTTATCTATCCAATATAAGGCGGCCATGAAGTATGGGCATAAGGCAATTATTCGTACATGGGTTGAATCGCATGGCAGATTGCGTACGACATATGGCTATGAAATCCTCCACGCGGACGGCAAGCTTGCCGCAACAGCAACGTCAGAACACGTCGTCGTCAAAAAAGAGAACTTCCGACCCGTTTCACTCCGTAAAATTGCGCCTGAATGGGATGCGAAATACGTAGAAATTTGTCGAGCGGCTGACTGATGGCATTCGGCATTAAACGAAACGAGCTACTTGCATGGAAAAAAGCGGTCGAGAGTGGGCAAGTCGCTTTTCTAACGCATTATTGGGTCGATGATCGATTTCCCGGTTGTAACACGGTAACGAAGGCTGGCTGCGCAAATCTGGACAAGCTAACAGAGTGGGGAAAGCAATACGGCTTAAAGCCAGAGTGGATTGATCTGCGGGACGATTATCCGCATTTCGATTTATTCGGAAAGCATGAACGAGAAATTTTGATCGCAGAAGGCTTGTCGAATCAGCTTGAACGATTTGGTTTACTCAAGAATAAAACTGAGGATTGAACGATAAAAAAGTGTGAGTGCCAAGTGCCTCATGCTTTTTTTACATCCGCGTTTATTCAACATAATCTATCATCCAATTCAGAACATTGGTATGCTAAACTTATAGAAAAGGAAAAATTGGAAGGTGATAAACTGATGACAAACACTTTAGTGCTTCAATCAAAATTAATTCCTCCAGTTCCCACTTCAACATACATGCGTAGATCTTCCTTCATAAAAAAAATGAAAATTTCCGAACAGGCAAAACTAACCTTGTTGCATAGCGGCGCAGGGTATGGGAAAAGTTCTGGCTTATCTGCCTATTATAAAGATACCCGGGCCGTACATTCTTGGTATAGCGTGACTGAAGAGGATGATGACATACTGCCATTCATTACGTATCTGCGATATAGTATCCAACGAATTATTCCAAACTTCGGTCAGTCATTTGATGGTTGGGAAACTCCTTCGATGTACCCGAAAGAAGAAGACCTTAACCGATGGGTTACTTTATTCATTAATGAGCTATGTAAAATTGGTGAACCAATCGTCATAATAATTGACGATTTCCATCTTGTTGATCATGTATTTCACATCAATTACATGATGGAAAAAATCATAGAATTCCTTCCGCCTCATGTCCACTTGATCATTGCAACCCGAATCCGTCCAAAGTGGTCAAACCTTAATAAATTGAAAATGACTGCACAGCTTTGTGAGATAACTGAAGAAGATTTGGTGTTTTCAGAGGAAGAAATAGCCGTCTTTTACGAAGATTATTACAATAAATTATTATCCGATGAAGAAATAAGTAGCATTGTTCGAATAACAGAAGGATGGGCCATTGCGATTAATTTGTTGGCAATGCATATAACGGAAACTGAAATCCTTTCTATAACAGCAATGAAACCTGCATTACATGATTTGTTTTCTTATTTATCGGACGAGGTTTTTAAAAATATGAAGGAGGATCAAAGAAAATGGCTTTTGTCATTCTCCATTTTTCCGGTATTTTCTGAACGACTTGTACACGAATTTTTCGGCATAGAGGCGATTAGAGTACTACAGGAGCTTGCTGGTCGGCATGTTTTTATCCAACCATTGGGAGAAAATGGAGCATACCGTTACCATGCGCTATTTCAACAATTCCTAGAAGAAAAACGAGATACATTGGATGCTAATCGCTTTATAGCTTTACAAAGGAAAGCGGCAGATTACTATAGTTTGGAAAATAATCCAGTCCAGGCTATTTACCATGCTGTTAAAAGTGGAGAGGATTTATTTGTCGCTCAAAAATTAGTAGACATGGGTGCTTCAATAGTGAAATTAGGCCAATTCGACTGGCTACTTGATACGATTCAAGTACTTCCGAATGCATTGCGCGATACCTATTATGCTCTTCATTATTATGAAGGTGAGGCTCATCGCTATCGGGCATTCTATGAAAAAGCAAGGCAGTCCTATACAGCTTGCCTACAATTAGCCATGCTGAATAACGATAGCCATTTTCAAAGCTGTGCAAATGCAGGTATAGCACATATTTATTTGGATACAATACAGCCTGGACTGGCAGAGCCTTATTTACGTGAGGCAATTTTCTACGGTCAAAGAAGTACGGAGACGAGTTTCCGAGATATGGAAAGACTTAAGCGACAATTTGCAGAAAATCTTGTGAATCTCGGAAAAGCTGAAGAAGCAGCAATTTGGGTAGAGAAAGAAAAGCTGGACGAAAGCATTCTTCAAGAAGGAAATCTCGATGCAAGGATTTCTATTCGGACTGGAAAGTTGAAAGAAGCACAAGCAATTCTTATAAAACGGATGACGAACGATTCGACTTTGCCAGATTCTCATAGAGAAACGGATGTGCTACTATCTCTTGTCTATTCAATGACTGGACAAGTTGAACTTGCTAAGGAAAGTGCATCAAGAGGAATTGAACTTGGGGAAAGAGGTAAATCCGGTTTCGTCGAGGCGGTAGGAAGAATTCGAATGGGACACGCAAAAATGATTCAAGATCCCACTGAATTGTATGGACCTGAACAGTACTATAGGCAAGCGATTGGACGAATGGAGGAGCTCAATGTATCGCGGGGGAATGCAGAACCGTATATGGGGTTATCTTTATTGAAGGCGCGGCAAGGATTATTTACGGAAGCGATTCAATTTGGAGAAGCCGGCTTACGGGAGACCGAAAAAGTGAGTGACGGATGGCTTTCGGGACTCATTCGAATTAGCCTTTCAATTGTTCACTTTTATGCTGGGAACTATGAAGAATCAAAGGAGCAATCAATCGTTGCGAATCTCCTTTTTAAAGCATGTGGTGACACGTATGGAGAGTTGGTCACATTATACTGGCTTATGTCAGTATATGATAAAACGGAAGAAAGCGATCGGTTTTTGGAGCAAGCAAAGCTATTTTCCGAATTATGTATACGACACGATTACCTCTTTTTCCTCACGTGTGAAACAATCTTCTCGCCTTTTGATCGGCAGGCGATCTATCCTCTCTTCATTAAAGCGGGAAGTAATAACGATGGGCATGATGAAATCCAACAGATCCTAGACCAATTGAATTTGAAAGACGTCTTGGCACACCCAGGATACAAAGTTGAAGTCTTATTGATGGGGCTGTTTACACTACGTCTTGGACTTGACGAAGTAAATGACCGCAACTGGCAGCGTGACAAGGCAAAGGAGCTTTTTGTCTACTTACTGCTCAATAGGGGAAGATACGTCCCGAAAGAAGAAATCATGAGTAATCTTTGGGAGATATCTGATGAAAAAAGTGCTGACAGGGATTTCAAAGTAGCATTGAATGCATTGTTGAAAGTCTTAGAGCCGCATCGAAGCGCTAGAGAAAATTCATTTTTCATCATTCGTAAACAATCTATGTACCGTTTGAACCCAGATGCGGATATTCGAACAGATTTGGATACTTTCCGGAGATATAAGGAAATAGGTTTGTTGGAACATACTCCACTTGTTGCGGTTGAACATTTATTGAAAGCAGTTGCGCTTTATAAAGGTCCCCTATTTGAAGGGAAATTAACTATCGATTGGCTGTCTGAAGAGCGAGAACAAGTGGAGCAGCAATATATTGATGTCATCGAACGTCTTGCACAAACCTATACACGGCTACGCGAATTTGGGAAGACCGTGTATTGGGCGGAAAAATTGCTGCGCATTGATCAAACATGGGAAGAAGCGTACCGTCTCCTTATGTACGCTCACTTCCAGCTTCAAAATAGGCCACAAGCTGTTAAGTGGTACAACAAGTGTCGAACAGTTTTGAAGGAAGAACTCGCTATTCAACCAATGGAGACGACAGAGCAGATGTATAAGATGATTATGAGTCAATGAGTAAGGGCTATCCTGTACGTCGGTAAAGATGCGACTTGTGGGATAGTCTCTTTTTGTAACTCATTTGTAACTGCCGTCTTGTAGAGTAATAGTCAGCAAGAAAGCGTTTACAAATGGAGAGAGAAAGGGGTTTGTTCATGAAAAAGAAATCATGGTTAGTTTCATTATTCGCCCTTATGTTGGTTTTCAGTTCAGCTTGTAGTAAAGATGGCGGTACAGCAGATTCGACAGACAAACCGGATGACGGAGGCGATAAAGGCGTAGAGGAAGCAGGAACTATTAAAATCGGAGTGCTTGCCTCACTTACGGGAGCACTTGAATCGTATGGCAAACAGACACAGCGCGGCTTTGAGCTCGGGTTAGAGTATGCAACGAATGGCACGATGGAAATAGCGGGTAAGAAAATAGAGGTTGTTTTTGAAGATACAGAAACGAAACCTGAAGTAGCCGTTCAAAAAGCGACGAAACTACTAGAAGAAGATAAAGTAGATTTCCTAGTCGGGTCATCAAGTTCAGGAGACACGCTCGCTGTGTTACCGCTCGCGGAAGAATACGAGAAAATCATGATTGTTGAACCGGCTGTTGCGGACAGTATTACAGGTTCTGAGTTCAATCCATTCATTTTTAGGACGGCTCGTAACTCCTCACAGGATGCGGTGGCTGGTGCTGCTGCCATTGCGAAACCAGGCGTCAAAATTGCAACATTTGCACCGGATTATTCATTTGGTTGGGACGGGGTAGCTGCTTTCAAAAAGGCTGCCGAAGATCTTGGTGCCGAAGTGATTATTGAAGAATTTGCAGATCCAGCAGCAACAGATTTTACATCCAATTTACAAAAAATCGTGGAGGCTAAACCCGATTACATGTTTGTTGTATGGGCAGGTGCAAACTCTCCTTGGAATCAGATTGCTGATTTAAAAATGCAAGAAAAGGGCATCAAAATTTCAACGGGTGCCCCAGATATTGCCGCCCTCTCAATTATGGAACCACTTGTCGGGATGGAAGGGTTTACAGTCTATTATCATACGTTACCGAACAATGAAGTGAATGACTATCTTGTGAAAGAACATAAAGAACGCTTTAATGGCGAAGTGCCTGACTTGTTCACACCTGGTGGAATGTCGGCAGCTATTGCAATTGTAGAGGCGTTAAAAAAATCTGACGGGGACGCAGATGGTAATAAATTAATTGGATTAATGGAAGGGATGTCATTCGAAACGCCAAAAGGGACGATGACTTTCCGTGCGGAAGATCACCAAGCCTTACAAACACTGTATTCTATTAAACTTGAAAAACAAGATGGCGTCGATTATCCGGTTCCTGTCCTTATTCGAGAACTCTCTCCGGATGAAACCGAACCACCGATTATGAACGACAAGTAAGAACAAATGCACTGAGGCGTGTGCATCTGGCGCTCGGAGTCGAGATAAAAAAGACGGGACAGTCCATTTAGAAGGACCTGTCCCTCCCCATTTGATGAAATTCATTTATCAAATGGGGAGGGGCGGAAGAAAGGGGCAAATTGTATGGAGCCGATTTTAAGAACTGAAAACCTGACGATTCGTTTCGGCGGTCATACCGCTGTCGACCATGTGAATTTTGAAATGCCCGCCAATCATTTCAAATCGATCATTGGTCCGAACGGAGCGGGAAAAACAACATTTTTTAACTTGATTAGCGGAGAATTGAAAGCGACAGAAGGCGAGGTCTATTTCAAAGGGGAGCCTTTAGCAAAGTCTTCTGCAGTTTCTAGAACGCGGAAAGGAATCGGCCGTTCATTTCAAATTACAAATGTCTTCCCGAATTTGACGGTGTTGGAAAATGTCCGTCTAGCCGTTCAATCGAAAGAAAAAATTCGCTATCAACTGTTGCGACATTTCAGTAGCTATTCGACATTGACTGAAAAAGCGGAGCAGCTGTTAGAGCTGGTCTTGCTGACTGGAAAAGAAACCGCAATTGCGAGTCAGTTGTCACACGGTGAAAAAAGGAAATTAGAAATTGCCATGCTTCTTGCACTTGATACGGAAGTACTTCTTTTGGATGAGCCAACTGCAGGCATGTCTTTGGAGGAAGTACCGGCGATATTAGATGTCATCCGCCAAATCAAAAATACAGGCGGGAAAACGATTTTATTGATTGAACATAAGATGGATATGATTCTCGACCTTTCTGATTCAATCATGGTACTTTTCAACGGTAGGCTGCTAGCAGATGGAAGCCCGCAGGAAATCATGGATAATGAACAAGTCCAAAATGCGTACTTAGGAGGGCTTTACGATGAAACCCCTATTGAAAGTTGAAGATGTTCATACGTATATCGGGCAGTATCACATTCTCCAAGGTATTTCCTTTGAAGCCCCTGTAGGAGAAGTCAGTGTATTACTCGGCCGAAACGGTGCAGGTAAAACAACGACCTTGAAAACAATCATGGGGCTCACACCTGCATCAGAGGGAAGTGTCATCTTTAATGAGGTTGGGATTACAAAGAAAGCAACTTTTGAAATTGCGAATGCAGGAATTGGTTATGTTCCGGAAGATCAGGGGATTTTCGGGGATTTGACAGTGGAGGAAAATTTGAAAGTCGCGATGAAAAAAGAAGATAATGCTGCTTTAGAAAGACAGGACTATGTTTTGAAACTTTTCCCCGATTTAAAAACGTTTTGGAAAAAGGATGGAGGACATTTGTCAGGTGGCCAAAAACAGATGTTGGCCATGGCAAGGGCATTCGTTAATGACAGTAAACTACTGCTAATCGATGAACCTTCTAAGGGGTTGGCGCCGATCGTTATTGAAAAAGTAATGGAAGCGATTTTGGAAATGAAAAAGAGCACAACAATCGTTCTTGTTGAGCAAAATTTCATGATGGCGAGCCGAATCGGAGATACATATACACTTATTGATGACGGGAAGACAGTCCAGTCGGGTTTGATGAAGGATCTCATCCATAACGAGGAAGTAAAACGAAAGTATTTAGGAATCGGATAAGGGGGCTGCACGATGGAATTACTTATTAACTTAACGGTAAATGGTTTAGCAACGGGCATGCTCATCTTTCTTTTGGCTTCGGGACTGACTCTTATTTTTGGCTTAATGAGCGTGCTCAATTTTGCACACGGTGGCCTGTTTGCGTGGGGTGCATTTTCCGGTGTTTGGTTTTATGGACTTACTGGAAGCTTTTTCATCGGTATTTTAGGTGCGATTGCTACGGGAATCGTTCTTGGCTTCATTACAGAAAAGCTTATTATTACACCCGTTTATGGCAATCATGTCCAGCAAATTCTAATAACACTCGGCTTCATGATTGTTCTTACTGAAATGTTAAAAGTCGTGTGGGGACCGAATCAGATTGCCGCGAAAGTGCCACCTTATTTGGCGGGAAGTTGGGAATTCGGTGATGTCCTCATCATTAAATACCGTTTGTTCATTATCGTGGTCGGCTTCCTTATCTTCGGTGTATTTCAGTTCATATTGAAGAAGACAAAAATCGGACTGATTGTACGTGCGGGCGTTCTCAATAAAGACATGGTGCAAGCACTCGGCATTAACATTAAGCGTGTATTTCTCTTTGTTTTCATGACTGGGGCAGCCCTTGCGGCATTGGGCGGAGTCCTGTTTGCCCCATACTCCGGTGTCATCTACGCGGAGATGGGAATGGAATTTGCGATTTTGGCATTCATTGTCGTCGTCATTGGCGGTATGGGAAGTTTTCCGGGTTCATTGCTTGCGGCTATTCTTGTCGGTCTTGCAGGGAGTTATATGGCGTACTACGTTCCGGCATTATCACTTGCGGTCAATATGATCCTCATGGCGATTGTATTAATATTCCGTCCGCAAGGTCTTTTCACAGCAAAGGGGTGATGGCATGAAGAAGAAATATCAGTGGAATAACCTATTTCTCGGTATCATGGTCATCGCCCTTGTGATGTTCCCATTTGTATCGGAATCACGAACATGGACGATTTTATTGACACAAATTTTCATCTTTTCAATTCTGGCGATGAGTTATGACATCTTACTTGGATATACGGGAATCGTATCGTTCGGTCATGCCATGTTTTTCGGTATGGGTGCTTATACGACAGCTATTATGCTGAAAAACATCGAGCCGACGATGGGTGTCTTCATTCTGTCAATCGTAGCAGGAATGATTATTGCAGGCATAATCAGTTTTTTTATCGGATTACTAACATTGCGGTTGAAAAGTCACTTCTTTGCGATGCTCACTTTGGCTGTTTCTGGATTATTTTTAGTCCTCGCGGAAAAATGGCGAACGCTTACGCATGGCAATGACGGTTTTACGTTCAAAGCACCTGAGTTTTTCAAAGATCGAATGCTGTTTTACTTTGTTGTATTGCTTTGCCTCGTCCTTGTCTATATTTTCTTACGGCGGTTTGTCAATTCTCCATTAGGGAGAGTGCTCGTTGCAGTAAGGGAAAATGAACAGCGGACAAAGTCGCTTGGCTTCAATACATTACATTATAAAGTGATAGCTTCTATCGTTGCAGGTGTCGTTGCAAGTCTTGCAGGATCGTTATATGCAGTTTCACTGCGCTTCGTTAATACGAGTGTTTTGACGATGGATATAACACTCGACGCACTGCTCATGACAATCATCGGTGGGGTTGGAACACTCATAGGCCCGATTATTGGAGCAGGCATCATTGAATTGGCTCAGCATTATTTATCTGGTCTAGCAAAAGACTATCCCATTTTCGAACGATGGATCATCTTCTTTGGGATTATCTATATTTTAGCAGTCATCTTCTTCCCAAGAGGCGTTGTTGGTACAGTGCGTGAAAAACTATGGAAGCGTGCAACTAGCAAATCACAAGCAACGATAAATGATGAGAAGAAGGAGGTGTTGTGATGGCCGTCGGAATTGTCAGTACAGGTGTGTATATTCCGGAAACGGTTATGACTGCGGAAGAAATTGCAGCACAATCTGGATTACCCGTCGATGTTGTGAAAACAAAAATGGGCATCACTCAAAAACCGATCCCGGGTACAAATGATCATACGGTGGCGATGGGAGTGTGGGCTGCTCAAGAAGCATTGCGAAAAGGGAACGTCGATCCGAAAAAAATAGATCTGATCATCTATATCGGAGAAGAACATAAGGAATATCCATTATGGACCGCTGCTATCAAAATTCAAGAAGAAATCGGTGCTTATCATGCATGGGGCTTTGATATCGCACAACGCTGCGGAACGACAATACTGGCAATGAGGGTTGCGAAAAGTATGATGGAGTCAGATTCTTCTATAGAAACTGTTCTGCTCGCTGGGGGCTATCGAAATAGCGATTTTATCGACTATACAAACGAACGTACGCGCTTCATGTTTAACTTAGGGGCAGGTGGTGCGGCAATGATCTTGAAACGAAATCATCCGGAAAACATTATTTTGGAATCGGATATTGTGACAGATGGCTCTTTTTCAGAAGATGTTGTGGTTCCAATTGGTGGAACGAAAAGCCCTTTGACACCAGAAGACTTACAACAAGGTCTCTATCGTCTTGATGTACTCGATCCGGTTGGGATGAAAACGCGCCTGGAACAGAAGTCGATGCAAAATTTCTTGAAAGTCATTCGAACTTCACTCGAAAAAAGTGGGGTTTCAGAACAACAAATTGACTACTTAGCCATTTTGCATATGAAAAAATCTGCACATGACTTTGTCTTACAAGAACTTGGCCTTTATGAGGATCAATCGATCTACTTACACGAATATGGTCATATCGGGCAAATCGATCAAATTCTGTCGTTGGAGCTTGCTGAGAAGGAAGGGAAGTTGACGGACGGAAATATTGCAGTCCTCGTTAGTGCGGGAATCGGCTATGCTTGGGGAGCAGTGACCGTTAAATGGGGAAAACATTGAAGGGGGAGAAATACTGATGAATCTTCAAAAAGTACGCTTACCTAGTGAGGAACAAATTGCCTATCGTGAAAGAACAGGCGGCGAAAAAACAGTCATACTTGTACATGGTAATATGACATCGTCGAAACATTGGGATTTGCTCTTAGATGTGCTGGATACGAAGTATAAAGTGTATGCCCCAGATTTACGTGGTTTCGGAGAATCATCGTACCACAACCGTGTAACAAGCATCAAAGATTTTTCAGACGACTTAAAAGATTTTGTTGATTCACTTGGATTGAAAGATTTCTATTTGATTGGTTGGTCGACTGGAGGTGCCGTCTGCATGCAGTTTGAAGCGGATTATCCCGGCTATTGTGAAAAGCTTATTCTACTTGCTTCAGCCTCAACGCGTGGTTATCCTTTTTTTGGCACAAAGGAGGACGGCTCGCCGGACTTGCAACATCGTCTGGTCACAATTGAGGAAGTTGAACAGGATGCGGGGAAAACATTGGTCATCCAAGGCATGTACGATACGCGCAATCGAGAAGGTTTGAAAGCAGTTTGGAATGCGGTCATTTATACACATAACAAGCCAGACGATAAAAAATATGAACAGTATGTCGATGATATGCTGACACAACGAAACTATGCAGATGTCATTCATTCCTTGAACCTATTTAATATAAGTGACCAACATAACGGTATAAATGAAGGCACAAACCAAGCGAAAGATATTACCATCCCCGTGCTCATTTTGCGAGGGGATCGGGACTATGTTGTAACGGAGCAAATGACCCTTGAGATTGAAGAGGATCTTGGGGATAATGCAACGTCAATCCGATTATTGGATGCAGGTCATTCTCCATTGGTCGATGATTTGGAACAACTAAAAAAAGCAATCGAAAATTTTCTTCAGGGGTGATGATATGCGATTAGCAGGAAAAACGACAATTATAACAGGCGGTGCAAATGGTATTGGTCTCGCGGCATGTGAACGATTTGCAGAAGAGGGCGCACGCGTAATCATGGCCGATTTTGATGAAACAGCCGGGAGAGAGCAGCAAGCAATATTTACGGACAAAGAACTAGATGTCACTTTTGTGCAAGTCGACGTCGTAGATCGTACGAGTGTGACACAGTTAGTCGAAAAAACGCTAAAACTCTTCGGCAAGATTGATATTTTGATTAATAATGCCGGTATTACAAAAGATGCAACGCTACTCAACATGGATCTAGCTGATTTTCAACGTGTTCTCGATGTTAATTTAACGGGTGTTTTCAACTGTACGCAAGCGGTTGTCCCACATATGCTGACAAACGGATCTGGGAAAATCATTAATACGTCTTCAGTGAGTGGTGTATACGGTAACTTTGGACAGACAAATTATGCTGCTACAAAGGCAGCAATCGTTGGAATGACAAAAACATGGGCGAAAGAATTTGGACGAAAGGGCATCAATGTCAACGCCGTTGCGCCAGGCTTCACCGCAACAGCAATGGTCAGTAAAATGCCAGAAAAAGTTCTTAATCAAATGAAAGCCGTTGTTTCCTTGCAACGACTTGGAGAACCGCGTGATATTGCAAATGCTTATTTGTTTTTGGCAAGTGGAGAATCTGATTATATTCATGGTCACGTTTTGCATGTCGATGGCGGAATCATGATGTAACTAACGAAGGGGCGAAGTCATATGTTCACAGAACGTGGTTGGATCATGAAAAGAGCCGCTCTTTCTTCGAATCGGACTGCACTTATTGATGTCCATTCTGGAGAAAGTTGGACGTACGCCACACTTCAAAAAAGAATTATTGGTTGGGTCTCTTTTTTTAATCGAAATGGTTATAAAAAAGGTGAACGAATTGCAATCGTTGCACCGAATAGTCCGGAACTATTCGCCATCCTGTTTGCGTGTGAAATGACAGGCTTGCTATATGTCCCCCTAAACTGGCGGCTTAGCCGCTTTGAGCTTGTCACGCTTCTAGAAGATTGCCGTCCTGTTACCCTTTTGTTTCATGAACAGTTTAAATCGGTGATTGATGAACTAAATTATCCGAATTCCGTTGCACTTCATCCAATTGACACCCTAGACAATCAAGATTTTCAGATGGAGCAGATGATAGGCGAAGATCCATGGATGATTATTTATACGGGCGGGACTACAGGCGTACCAAAAGGGGCCGTCCTATCAGCCAATGCGGTAAATTGGAATGCAATAAACACAATTGTTAGCTGGGGATTAACGGAAGAGGACAAAACAATCAATTATATGCCCCTTTTCCACACAGGTGGCATGAATGCATTAAGCATCCCTCTCCTCATGGCTGGTGGTACGGTCATCATCGGAAGTTCATTTGATGGTGTGGAAGCATTGATGGCAACGGATCAGTACGGAGCGACCATTTCACTTTTCGTCCCAACAATGTATCAGTTGATGATCAAAACTGCTTATTTCAAACAATCGACTTTTTCTTCAATGAAAGTTTTTTTGTCTGGTGGTGCTCCCTGTCCAAAGGCAATTTATCATTCATTTCATCAAAAAGGGTTAAAATTCAAAGAAGGTTATGGTCTGACAGAAGCTGGCCCAAATAACTTCTACATAACGAACGAGGAAGCTTGTCGGAAAATAGGTTCTGTTGGTAAAAGCATGCTATTCAATTCTGTGAAAGTATTAAATGAAAAAATGAAGCCTTGTCGTGTAGATGAAGTCGGAGAATTATTTATAAAAGGACCTCATGTTTTTAGTGATTACTGGCAAAATCCGTTAGAGACGGTACATGCGCTAGTCGACGGATGGTTACGTACAGGAGACCTTGCCAAATACGACAGTGAAGGCGATTACTATATTGTCGGAAGAAAAAAAGACCTGATAATTTCAGGGGGTGAAAACGTATATCCGCAGGAAGTCGAACAATGCCTTGTTCTATTCGAAGGAATCGATGAGGCCGCCGTCGTCGGTGTAAAGGATGATGTCTGGGGTGAAGTCATCGCTGCATTTATAATCATGGCAGAGGGGTATGTCATCGATGACGATGCAATTGCTGAGCATTGCAAAAAGTTTTTAGGATCCTATAAAGTCCCTAAAACAATAATCGTGTTAGCAGAACTACCTAAAACACACGTCGGTAAGATTGACAAAAAAGCGCTTCAAGGGATGATTAACCATTAAAAAAGCGTGGGGCATTGTGCCTTCACGCTTTTTTATATGAGTAAATGAGTTCATCTAATTTGGGATCTACGTTAACATGCAGGTCGTGCTCTAAGAAATACCATTCATCTCGACGCTCAATATAGTATTGAACACCATCGTGTTCTGTTTGGACAGCAGCTTCATCTGGGGATTCCATCCTGACGCCGAGTGAAAATCCATCATGTAGTGGACTCGCACCGCCATATCTAGCAAAAAATTTGATGCTATCACCAGATTCGGCCGCCATTTCTGCTTTAAACCAGCTTAATGCTTCAGCTGATAAGACAATTTTCATTCCCGCACCAACCTTTCGATTACTGCCTCTATTGTATTACAATCCCTTCACTTTTGGCTCGGTTCCTGCCTTGATGCGGGCGATATTGGCTCGATGACGATAGAAGATGAAGATGGCGAACGAGCCAATCATGATCAGTAGCGTGAAATCATCAGTTCTTACATAATGAAAGATACTGTAGAGCACACCAACAGTAGCTACAGCCATCGACGAGAGTGATACCATCTTCGTTATTTTCAAAAGGATAAGAAACGTGATGAAAAGTAGGACAAAGACGAACCAATTATAGCCTAGCAGCACGCCGCCTGAGGTTGCTACCGCTTTGCCACCCTTGAAATGGGCAAAGATAGGATACATATGGCCAATGACGGCAATAATACCTGGAATGAGTGGGTGAACGTTTGTCTGCTCGAAAAGAGGCAAGGCCACTAACCAAACAGCTGCTGTTCCTTTTAAAATATCAAGTAGCGTTACAGCAATACCTGCTTTTTTACCTAAAATACGAAATGTATTCGTCGCACCTAAATTTCCACTGCCATGCTGGCGGATGTCCATCTTGTAAAACAGTTGCCCCACCCACAGTGCTGACGGGATGGATCCGAGTAAATAGGCAATGAGTAACAGTAAGATAGTGTTCATTCTATACCCCTTTTATATAGTTCTATAGTAATTCTAGTTTAGCAGAATCATGTAGTCTCCACAATGGCTTCCGTGAGAGAAACATCCCCCAAAGTAAAAGGATAGCGAGCGAATTAATATAAATTAGGTGTGAACATCTGGTTGAAATAGCCATCATTTAACTAATCATCATTGCAATAAATCTTCTTCTTCTATACAATTAATTGAGCAAGCTTCAGGGAACGTTGATTTGACAACCTTCTAGGGAAGCAGTACGATTACATAAAAGAGAACATTCGTTTGATGGAGGTCGTAATTTGACGAAACAACAGGAAATATTTAACTACGATGATGATTCGATTCATGTACTAGAAGGTCTTGACGCAGTTCGTAAACGCCCCGGCATGTACATAGGATCTACCGATTCCCGTGGACTGCATCACTTAGTCTATGAAATCGTTGATAATGCAGTGGATGAAGCGTTAGCAGGGTTTGGTTCTGAAGTGGACGTTACCCTTCATACAGACGGTAGTGTCAGTGTTCGAGACTACGGACGCGGGATGCCAACGGGGATTCATGCGACAGGGAAGCCAACTGTAGAAGTTATTTTAACCGTCCTCCATGCAGGCGGAAAATTTGGTCAAGGTGGTTATAAAACGAGTGGTGGACTTCACGGTGTTGGAGCATCTGTTGTCAACGCATTGTCAGAATGGCTGGAAGTAACCATTTTCCGTGACGGTAAAAAGTTTTGTCAACGTTTTGAACATGGCGGTAAACCTGTCACAACGCTTGAACAGATTGGCACAACACGTGATAAAGGGACGCTCATCCATTTCAAACCAGATCCGTCTATCTTTTCTACGTTAAAATATCAATATGAAACATTAAGTGAGCGTTTACGCGAGTCTGCTTTCTTGTTAAAAGGGCTAAAGATTGAGCTCAAAGAAGAAGGCACGGACAAGCACGACGTTTTTCATTATGAAACTGGAATTGAAGCCTTTATCTCTTACCTGAATGAAGAGAAGGATGTGTTGCATCCTGTTGCTTACTTAGACGGAGAATCAGACGGCATTGAAGTCGAATTCGCGTTCCAATTCAGTGATGGCTATTCAGAAACTATTTTGTCGTTCGTCAATAATGTAAGAACAAAAGACGGTGGAACACATGAAACAGGTGCCAAAACCGCTATGACACGCGTTTTTAATGAGTATGCAAGAAAAACGGGTTTATTGAAAGAAAAGGATAAAAACCTAGAAGGCTCGGATATCCGTGAAGGTATTTCGGCAATCGTATCTGTTCGGATTCCAGAGGAGATTTTGCAATTTGAAGGACAGACGAAAGGCAAGCTTGGAACAAGTGAAGCACGCGGGATCACAGACTCCATCGTATCCCAGAAGCTGCTTTATTTCCTTGAAGAAAATGCCGATTTGAGTGCGTCACTCGTTCGTAAAGCTATTCGGGCGCAACAAGCACGCGAGGCGGCGCGTAAAGCACGTGAGGATGCACGTTCTGGGAAGAAGCGGAAACGTTCGGATACGCTACTGTCGGGTAAATTAACACCCGCACAATCGAGAAATGCTGCGAAAAATGAACTGTACCTTGTCGAAGGAGACTCTGCCGGGGGATCTGCGAAGCAGGGCCGGGATCGTGTATTCCAGGCAATTCTGCCGTTACGAGGGAAAGTACTTAATACGGAAAAAGCAAAGCTTGAAGATATACTGAAAAATGAAGAAATCAATATGATTATTCATGCCATCGGGGGCGGCGTAGGCTCTGACTTCCAGGTAGAAGATATTGCCTATGACAAAGTCATTATCATGACGGATGCCGATACGGATGGGGCGCATATACAAGTGTTGCTACTGACATTCTTCTATCGCTATATGAAGCCGCTTATTGAAGCAGGCAAAGTATACATTGCATTACCACCTCTCTACAAGGTATTTAAAGGGGCAGGTAAGAGTGAAAAGCTCGCTTATGCATGGACAGAAGCTGATCTTGATGAGGCGATGAAAAAAATTGGTAAAGGCTATATGCTCCAGCGCTATAAAGGGCTTGGGGAGATGAATGCCGATCAGTTATGGGACACGACGATGAATCCCGAAACACGCACGCTTATCCGTGTAACGATTGAAGATAACGCAATATCTGAACGTCGTGTAACGACGTTGATGGGCGATAAAGTAGAACCAAGACGACGTTGGATTGAAGAGAACGTCGACTTCGGCATGCAGGAAGAGCATAATATTTTGGACAATGAATTTTTACACGTCGAGGGGGACTTTGAATGACTTTAGAAGAACGTTACCAGGATCTGCCCTTGGAAGAAGTGATTGGTGACCGGTTTGGACGCTATAGTAAATATATCATTCAGGACCGGGCATTACCGGACGCACGGGACGGGTTGAAGCCTGTTCAGCGACGGATTATGTACGCGATGTTCCACGAAGGAAATACGCATGAAAAAGCATTTCGTAAATCTGCTAAAACGGTCGGTAACGTAATCGGTAACTATCATCCACACGGAGATTCGTCCGTTTATGAAGCGATGGTCAGGATGAGTCAAGACTGGAAGCTGCGTCATATGATGATTGAAATGCACGGTAACAACGGTTCTGTCGATGGTGACTCCGCTGCTGCTATGCGTTATACTGAAGCACGTTTATCCGCAATTGCGGGCGAAATGATGCGGGACCTCACTAAAAACACAGTCGATTTCATCCCCAATTTCGATGATACCGAACCAGAACCGACTGTGTTACCAGCTCGTTTTCCAAACTTGCTCGTCAACGGCTCAACGGGTATTTCAGCCGGTTATGCAACGGATATTCCGCCACATGCACTACATGAAACTTTAGATGCTGTGCTAATGCGCATGGCTAATCCGGACGTTTCTGTTGATGAACTCATGACGGTCATTAAAGGACCCGATTTCCCAACTGGGGGAATCATCCAAGGGACAGACGGTATTAAAACAGCATACGAAACGGGCAAAGGACGTTTCATCATCCGTGCAAAAACTGCGATTGAACCGTTAAAAGGTGGTAAGTCGCAAATTGTTGTGACGGAAATTCCATATGACGTCAATAAGGCTAATATGGTTAAGAAAATGGACGAGCTCCGTCTAGATCGCAAATTGGATGGTATCGCAGATGTGCGAGATGAATCTGATCGCACAGGACTTCGTATCGTTATTGAACTGAAAAAAGACATTGACGGCAATGGTATTTTACAATACTTATTGAAAAACACGGACTTACAAGTGACGTATAACTTCAATATGATTGCTATTTCTGACCGTAGACCAAAGCTGATGTCATTACCGATGTTGCTAGACGCCTATATCGGGCATCAGAAGGACGTTGTGACACGTAGATCACAGTACGACATTCAAAAAGCGCAAGACCGTTTACATATCGTTGAGGGGCTTATGAAGGCTCTGTCCATTTTGGATGAAGTTATCAAAACCATTCGTGGATCAAAAGATAAACGTGATGCGAAAAATAATTTGATTGCCAAGTTTTCATTTTCCGAAATTCAGGCAGAAGCGATTGTTTCTCTTCAACTTTACAGATTAACAAATACAGATATTACTGAATTACAGCAAGAGGATGCAGAGCTTCGCAAGTTGATTGACCAGCTGGATGCAATCTTGAAGAGCGACAAAAAACTTTCTGCTGTTATTCAAAAAGAGCTTATTGCGATTCGCAAGCAATTCGCAGAGCCACGTCGTTCGGTCATTGAGGAAAAAATCGAAGATATCAAGGTCGACCTCGATATTCTCGTACCGAGTGAAGAAGTGATGGTCTCTGTTACAAAAGACGGCTATGTTAAACGTACAAGTATCCGTTCTTATGGCGCTTCAAATGGGACGGGCTATGAGATGAAGGAATCCGATTATAGCTTGTTGGAAGCGCCGATGAACACACGACATCATCTGTTATTGTTCACATCGGCAGGGAACTATCTCTATCAGCCTGTTCATGAATTGCCGGATATTAAGTGGAAAGATCTTGGTCAGCATATTTCTAGCATCATTGCACTAGAACAGAATGAATCGATTATTGCAGCCATTGGACTGGAAAGCTTTGATGATGATGCGTTCATATTGACTTCATCAAAAAATGGGGCAGTTAAACTATCAAAATTGGTAGACTATCAGGTTCAGCGTTATTCTAGAACATTCAAAACAATGGGCATTAAAGAAGGCGACCAAATGGTAGATGCGCGTCTTGTTACAGGGGCAGAGGATGTTATTCTGTTCACACATCAGGCTTATGCACTCCGTTTCCCTCTTACTGAGCTGTCCGTTACGGGTATTCGTACAGCAGGTGTTCGCGGTATTAATTTGAAAGACCAAGACTACGTAGTAGCGATGGAACTCGCACAAGATGACGGATCTTCCATCTTACTAGCGACACAGCGCGGAACTGTGAAACGAATGGGCTTAAAAGAGCTAGATAGCGCAGCGCGTGCGCAACGTGGCGTCGTTGTCCTGAAAGAATTAAAATCAAATCCTTACCGAGTTGTTGGAGCTAAAATGGTGACGACCGATGAGATTGTTGTATTGGTAACGGATAAGGGCAGTAAATTTACTGTCGTTGCAGGTTCATTACGTCCGGTCGATCGCTACTCTAATGGTAGTACGACAACGGATGAGAAAAAAGATGGTAATATTACGCACATTTATAAAGATCCAAAAGCTACTATTGGATAAGGATACTAGACAAGTCACGGGTGCAAAATTCCCGTGACTTTTTTTCTAGACTGACTTATAATAGTTCGATAAGCGAAATAATAGATCGGGGATAGAATCATGTGGAGAAATCGTAACATTTGGATCATTTTAGTGGGGGAAATGATCGCAGGATTGGGGTTATGGACTGGTATTATTGGTAATCTTGAATTTATGCAAGAAAAAATTCCTTCTGATTTTGTAAAAGCGCTTATTATGTCAGTTGGACTCCTTGCGGGAATCATAGCAGGGCCGCTTGCGGGGAAAATCATTGATCAATCAAAGAAGAAAACCGTACTTCTTATATCAGGAACGGGGCGTATGCTTAGTGTTATCTTCATGCTAATTGCCATTGCAACCGGATCGGTATGGTGGATGGTTGCGTTCATGATTAGTATACAATTATCTGCAACATTTTATTTTCCTGCCTTACAAGCAACCATTCCACTCGTTGTAAAAGACGATGATCTATTAACGATGAATGGCTGGCATATGAATGTAGCAACGATTTCGCGCGTTATCGGAACTGCTCTTGCTGGTATCTTACTCGTTTATTGGTCGTTGGCATCTCTTTATTGGATTTCAATGGTCGCCTATGGTGCACTTCTATTCTTCACGATGATGTTGCGTATCGATGAAGAAGTGGGAAGAGAGGCTAAGGTGAAAACAGTGGGAAGCAAAGGGGGATTCATGGAAGTGTTTCCCGTGTTGAAAGCATATCCAGCCGTTGGTATGACGCTCATCATGACGCTTATTCCGTTGCTTTTTATCGGTTCCTTCAACTTGATAGTCATCAATCTTAGTGAAATCCAGGATTCCGCATCAATCAAAGGGCTAATTTATACGTTTGAAGGAATTGCATTCATGCTTGGGACAGTGGTCGTGAAATCTATCTCAACGAAATGGAAAACAACGACCATTCTGTTTACTTTTGCAAGTATGGTGGCGGTAGCAGAATTCATGCTATTTTTTACGGAAAGCCTGGCAATCACGCTAAGTGCATTTGCCGTACTAGGATTTGCGCTTGGTTGTTTTTTTCCGACAGCAATGGTTATATTCCAGAAACAGATGCCCAAAGAGTTCCACGGTCGATTTTTCTCGTTCCGCAATATGTTAGAGCGGGTTATGTTCCAGGTCGTTTTATTGTCCGCGGGTGCATTGCTCGATATTATCGGACTTCAGTCGATGGTCATCGTGTTCGGATTGATCAGTTTAAGTATGACAGCATTGTTCTTCATTCAGATGAAGAAAAGAAACATTATATTGGAACAACCGAAAAACACCGCAGAAAGTATTTAACTTTTCTGCGGTGTTTTTCGGTATAAAAGAAAAAACGAACCTCATTTTGGAAGTTCGTTGGTGTTTAATCTATTGAAATTAAAGTACTGAGCAGTAGCTGTTCAAGTAAATCTTCACATGTCACTGCTCGAATCACGGCTTGCATGTACTGATCGCGATCCATTTTGTCGTATGTCCATAAGAATCCTTTCTGTTTTGCAAGGGATTGTAAGAAAATGCGGATTGTACGGCCGTTGCCTTCGCGAAATGGATGCAGCATATTCAGTTCCGATTTGAAATAAGCCAATCTTTTGGCTGCATACTCAAGAGAGTCCCAAGTGGGTTCGTTGTTTAGCAAAGTAAATAAATCAGAAGCGTATTCATCCATGAATTGCACTTGGCAAAAGCGTGTGCCACCTTTCATCAATTGGACATCTCGGAATTGCCCTGCGAACGCGTAGATATCTTGGAAAAGGTGGTGGTGAAGCCCAACAAAATCAGTAAGCGAAAAAGCAGTAATGTTGTATACTCTTTGCTCAATTTGTGTTGCACGCATTGAAAACGTAAATGCTTCAGCCTGCTCATGCTCAGCAAAATCAGTTATACTTAACAGATTTGTCTTTAAAAGATAATTTTCATTTTCAGATTCATTGTACTTTGCCATTCGCTAAAGCTTCCTTAATCAAAGCTGGTGTTATAGTGATCCCCGAATTGACGATATCGAGAGCCTTTTGTTGTAGTGAATGACTTAAACCTAAATTTTCAAGCTGCATGTTTTTTAATACACGGTTAAATTCAGGAGAATTTAATTGAATTTGCTTCATATAAACGACTCCTCTCTATAACTAAGTATAAGCTGAATGGGAGGATTTATCCACTTAATCGTGTGAAATTCAACTTTTTAAATCATCTAACATATTCACAGTATTGCTTCAACTCGAAGTGGGTTTGATGAATAGAATTGTTTCTTCGTTATCCAGAAAGCATAGATGTGCAGAAAGGTCTTTGGCTATAGGTGCGATTGTGGGTGCGAAATATTCCTAACCCAAATGAAATGTGGTCATGCAATCTCATTTGGGTTAGGCAGTTAAAACTGAAGGGGTATATCAACGCTAGCACGTTGTTGGTAAAAAACTGTGCGTGTGATAAGTTCGGCTAATAGGTGCAATAATTTGCCGTAACAGTTTTGTTGTAAAAGGACACCAACAAAGTGATTTTTCACCACTGAACGGCAAGATGTATACCAGTAAATGAGGGGGGATTGCCATTTAACATCTTCTGGATCAATAAAGTTGTAGGGGTGTAAATATTTAGAATTACAAGTGTTAAACTTGTTGTAATAATTTGATTGAATTATTATAAGTACGGTCTTCAACAATTGGATCTATGTCAATATCCT